>JFLJ01000113.1 GCA_000634115.1 Prochlorococcus sp. scB241_528O2
AATTAATGCAATTTTTATAACCTTCAATCTTCGCTAGTTCATCAATTTTCAAACCTGTTTCTTCAAATAAGGTTTTTCTGATATCATCTTTATTAAATTTAGTTAATGCTCCTTTAGAAGAGTACTTAATGCATTGGTTTTTATATTTGGCTTCTTTGACAACAGGGGATAAATAAAAACCAAACAAGATAATAAAAGATCCATAGGTTACAACTTTTCTATGGTTTTCCCACCATTCATAAAATTTATTAGACACGAAAAATAAATAAATAAATAACTAACTTCTATTTTAAATTGATTGTCAACAAATTACTTTAGTAATTTAATTTCTACTTAAGTGAATGTTTTTCATTAATAGATCTGACCCAAGAGTAATATCTTGATTTTCTAATCCTTTGTTCTTTTGAGACTAATCTATCTGCAGATTCTAAAGGTGATTCTCCTTTTTCAACTTTTGTTGTAATAGATATACCAAAACCTTTTGCTTCAATTTTTGCAATGCCACCCTCTAAAAAAAATAGAAAAGACCAACCTTTATTCCATCCTAGATAAAAGGGATTTCGATACATTTTAGTTTATGGACTTACTCTTTAATGATATTTTCCTCTTGAACTAGTTACTTGTATACACCATTACCAAATAAGAAGTTTAGGACTAATTATTTTTAGAAAGTTATTTTTTTTTAAATATTTATAAGCAAGAATACTTGACGCTTTAGAGTAGTACATTTATATTAATAGTACAACTGTATTATCTTTATGACATCAGGAGTTGCTAATGTTCGGACTAATTTTTATCGTAGCAGCCTTATTGACCCCCCAACTGGCTGGTTGTTTAACAAAAAAAATGGTTTGTTGATTTTTTTTGAGAGTTATAAGAAATCTGTATCTAATAACTTAAAAGTATATACTCACCTTTTTTACTCAAATGAATTAGGTGAACCAGCCCAACTTAAAAATTCAAGACTTCACTCTATTGAGTGTGCCTATGAAACATGGAATGAATTAATTTCAGGAGGTTGGGAAATTGTTACTAATAAATTCCAGTAATCATGATTAAGGTAAATCCGTAAAATGCGAATATCTAAAATAATCTATCCTAAAACGAAAACTAACAATGATTTGTATTACTTGCAATCACTTTCGCTGTAGCATTAAAGAAACTTTTGCCACTTCCTTGATTCGTCCAAGATACGAAAAACGTATACCTCAGGGCGATCATTTATTTAAAGGTTCTTAGTATTCGAAAAAAATAGAACCATATTTTTAATTAATTTTCTTAATTATTTTCTAATTAAAATTATCTAGGTAGAAATATTTATTTATGTAAACAAAGCATTATTTTATACAACTTCAAATAATCTTTTTAAGTAATTTGTTGAATATGATCCAATTTTACTTTTCCATATTTCTATTAGTTGTGCTTACGTTTTTTGCACTTTTATTAGATGCACCAGAATTGGCTTCTTTAATTCAAACATTTTAGAATTTAATAAATCAGCATTTTTACTGATTTACTTTTTTTATATGTAAGGCGTAGGTTTGATTTGTTGAATCGGAGGGATCTAATGATTGACAGTCCACCAGAGGAGTTAGATTATAAAATTTAAATCTAGATAAAACTAATGCTAAATAAGGAATGTATCTTCTATTTGAGATTCATTCCTTTTTAATTTCTTTCTAAAAAAATGTGAAGATATAAATATGAAATTTTTAAAGTAAAAAATCTATTCATATTAAAAATAATTTGATGCCAAAGACACTTCTTGATAGTGGCTAACTTTACCTGAACCCAAAACAAGTTATTTGTTCTTGTTTTTGTTCCCATACGTTCATAATTAGTTTTAGTAAACTTTTAACTTCTCAATTCGAGTCTTCAGTATCTTTTTGAAGATTTATGCAAATATTTTTATTTCTTCATAGGTATTGTCAATTGATATTGTTTTTTTATTTTGATTAGCTATAGAATTTTAAAAAGCTCCATTACAGTTAAATCCACTGCAGTTAATAACCCTAAAAATGTTCATTATGAAATTATGAAATCTTTCATCATAAAAAAATGCCCAGGTTGTAAATATAGCAAATCCAGAGACGGCAAAAGCAACATATTGAAGCCAATGTATTCCATAAATGTCTAATCCATTTTTATCAAAATCTGATTTACTCAATTGCTTTTTTGGTTTATTTTAAAAATATTTTTTTTAAACGGAGGGTTTGTCTTGAACGAGAGATTTATTTTACTTAAATCTTAAATAGATTGATAGCTTAAATAAATCCTGGAATTATCCACCCAAAAAAGCCGTAATTTATTATTAAAGCTAAAAACCCAATCATAGCTAATCTACCATTTGTTATTTCGGCGTTGTTCCAATATTTGTCAGGATAGTTTTTATCTTTTTTAGAATTTTCTTCTATCAAAAAATCTGGTTCTAAAGGTTCCTGCAACCTTTTGATCGCGTATAAAGTGAATTGGATTGTAATTGCGATGATAACAACTATAAAACTAGTAAGAGCATCCATTTTTAGATTTCATATGTGATCAAAATTAAACAGTCAAAGAGTAAATGACATTTCTATGTATTAAAAATTCCCTTATATCTGCTATGTTGTCAGAGGAAACTTTAACTTTAATTGTTAATTAATGTAACATAGATAAAGAAAATTAGTATTAATCCTTACATTCTCTTTGGTTTTCACATTTCAAAAAGGCTTTAATGTTACATTAATGTGTCTAAAATATCAGAAAGATTAGTTCTAGTTTAAATAACTAATTTTCTTTAGATTTGTATTTCTCTATATCAACGAATATTGAAAAGTTTTTTAATAGGAGTATATTTTCAATTTTATTGATTTGAAAAATTTTAAAAAATAAGAATTATTATTTTTGTTTAATTTCGGGAAGATAGAATTTATTACCTAATGTATAACCTATCGACATAAGTACGAACCCAATAAGTTGAGGTAAATGAGAATTTGCAAGATAGATTTTTTCAATCATTTCTCAATCTATAAATTTATATAATAATAAAAAATTTTTAATTCTGTAATTCTGTTCTTTTTTTTGATTCTTTAATTTCACCAGATTTTTTTAGTGAATTAACAAGTCTTTCATTTTCTGTTTTTAAATTTTCTAATGCAGACTTTGTGAATTGTTCTTTAGCCTCAAATTTTGCTGAACTTATAACTTTTTTATTAGGAAGTTTTTTCTTCGGTTCGGGCTTCATGTTAAACAACTTTTTAAAAGTTTAGAAGTTATTTTTTTCGTATTAGGTATTATTTTTTACATTTTTCTGGTTAATAATATTTGTTTACATAAACAAATTAATCTTTATCTTTTGGGAGGCTTAACCATCCTGTAGTCCATTCTGACTTAAGTTTTGTCCATGAGATCCTTTTAATATCTTTTTTGTTTTTGGTAGGAAAAATATCAACCCATCTATCTTCATTTTTACCACCATAAGCTTTAACTTGAAAATGCCTATTACCATTAATAGTTTTTGGTGCTGTCCAACAAAGAGTAGGAGGCCATTTCATGAGAAATTTTAAAAAGTTAAAAAAACTAAAGGTTACTTTGCCCACTCAAAACTAAACCATAATAAGCAATAGTACCAAGAATAAGTACGAAACCTAGTAATCTAATAATCATGCTTTAATATTTTTAATGTAAAATTATATTCAAGAATTTTTATATATTTTGGTTGAAGATTTAAAAATTTCTAATTTTTCCTTTTTTTATTTCTAACTATCGAATGGCAAAATGCATGATGCCATTCATTCTGAATCTTGCCAATGAAATCATCAATAAATAAATCGGGACATCTAGTTTCTTTTTGAAGTTCTTCAAGCTTTTCTTGAATGGATTCATATACACTAGTTATTACCCCTAAATTTTCTTCTTGAGAGGGAGCCCAGTTTTTATTCTCCATTGTTTCGGTTTTAATCGTTTTCCACAATATCGTAATAGGTTATATCTCCAAAGTCAGTATCTGAACAACATAAATCACCATATAGTTTCTCTAACAAATCGTAAGCATCTGAATAATTATCAAAACTTTTAGAGGTTAATTTGTCATCTTTACCATCAATTCTAATTATCTTGTAGGACATATTTAACTCACATGCAAAAAGTATTTTTTTGATTAATTAGAACATCTTATAAATAAAAATCTTATTTAGGAGTGTTAGTGGGGTAAAGCTTCTGAATTTTATTTTTCTGAAGTTCTATTTTTTTTTGTTCATATTTTTTTTCCATTATTTTTCTGATAAGTAATTGTGGGATAAGCCAAACTAATGCAATAGCTAAAGCCATGAAAACAGGATTTTTCCAGGTTAACCTAATAATCTCTTGTATAAATTCTTGATTGAAAATTTCCATAAACTAAATATTGGATGATAAAAATATCTATGCTTTCTTTTATAAAATCTTTATAAATTTCAAATAACATTATAACCTTAAAAAATCTTATAAGGAATTGTAAAACTTTTTTCTTTTTATAGTTTGTTTTTTTTATATTTGGATTTAGATTAAATTTTTTAATTTTTAGTTTAAAGATGCCTAATTATCTAATCACAGGATCAAATAGGGGGATTGGATTAGAATTATGTAGGCAAATTCATAATAGGGGAGATAATGTAATTGCAACGTGTAGGAAAGCTTCAAGAGAACTTATAGATTTAGGAGTGAGAATTGAAGAAAATATAGAAATTTCTTCTGATGAGTCGATAACAAATTTGTGTAAAAAACTATCTGGATTCAATTTAGATTGCTTAATTCATAATGCAGGAATTCATGAATTTAATTCTTTCGAAAACTTAGATAAAAAAAGTATTTTGCGTCAATTTGAAGTCAATGCATTAAGCCCAATATGTATGACTCAATCACTTAAACATCTTTTAAAAAGATCTTCTAAAGTTGCTTTTATCACAAGTAGAATGGGCTCTATTGAAGATAATTCGTCTGGAAGTTCTTATGGTTATAGGATGTCTAAAGTTGCCTTGTCCATGGCAGCAAAATCACTTTCTATAGATTTATCAAAAAAAGATATTTATGTAGCAATTTTGCATCCTGGCTTAGTTAGTACAAGAATGACTGGCTTTACAAGAAATGGAATTAGTCCTGAAGATTCAGCAAATGGCCTTTTAAAACGTATTGATTCTTTAAATAAAAAAAACTCAGGTACGTTTTGGCATGTCAACGGACAAGTTTTGCCCTGGTAATATCTATTTTTATAATGAAGAGATTTATAACGTTAATTTGTTAAAAAACTTTTAAAATTTTAAAGAATTGCTTTCCTTCTTTAATTCTTTTAGTTATCTTAAAAAAAATATTAGTAAAGGAGGTGATTCATTGTCGTATCTACCGAAAAATGCGGTTATCAAAGGGGCCGTGAATTCATTATCTTCATCACATTCGGCGGTCTCTTTTTCATTAATTAAGAAAAAAGGTTTTATCATCAATAGATTTATATAAATCAGTCACTTAATTATCAAAAGCTCTGCATCTTAGATATATGCAGAGTTTTTTTTTTGAATTTAAATAATCTCTCAAATTTTACACTATCTTTTTTGGCCGAAATAAATTAATGCTAAAAACGATAATGTGCTTACCAAAGCGATTAAATACCAACCAGTTGAGGAGTTGCTAGTTACTTCTGTCATTTATCCTGATTTTTTTTGCTTAATTGATTATTTGAGAGAAAATTAGAATCGATAACATTAAAAAATAAAAAGATGTAAGTTACGTTCATTTATAAAAAAATGCTAATTATCAAAAAGATTATTCCTATAACCACCGTAACAACTGCTCCATCAACTAATAAGTCTTTCCATGTATAACTTTTAAGCATCCTTGTTTTATCTTCCTCACTCATAAGGTTCTTCAACCACTTCCAATCTAAAAGCTGTGTCAATGCAACACCAAAAATTAAATGACCAATCAAAATACCAATTAGATCAATTCTAGAAATATCTTTAGTGAGACTTGTAATAATAAAAAATTCCACTAGCTTTTATCTTTATTAGATAATGCGCCACCTTCTTCTTTGTATTTTTCCCAAGCTTCACTTATTTTTGCTTTAGAAAAATTTTGTTTCCCCTCAGAGAATTTATTTTTGAGATTATTAAAACTATTTGAAATCTCTTTTTTTGTAGGTTCATCAAGAAAGTTTGATGTTAATTTCCATAAATACCAGCTACTAGCTATAAGAAGAATCAATCCAAGTAATTGCATATTAGTTTTTTACTATGCTACAACTTTTAAAATGGTTTCGATAAATTAATTTATTTAATACCTATAGAATTTCATGACTTTAAATTTAAATTAAAACTTTAACCAGTGAAAAAATATTCTATCCAGCAACCAAACAGTTAAACCTCCTTCCAAGAAAGCCAGCCAGTACATACCATAATCCGAAAACCCCATTTGCTCTTTTACTGTTTTAATTAGTTTTTTATGTGCTTGAATGAGATCTTTCATTAATAAATCGAATTTGTTTAAACGTGCTGAATTTCTTTAGTTACAAAACCCTTTCCGTAACAATATAAACAGGTTTTAGTTTCATCTAATGAAATTCTTAGAAAACCTGCTCCATTACATCTAGAGCAATTTACTTTAGTATTTGAATAGAGTTTTGATTTAATTTTAGCAGCACGATTTAAGTAAGAAACAGTTTCTTTACGACCGTTTGCTTTGGCAGCCTTGTTTAAAAGCTTTTTGTAGTTGACTTTAAGTTCTTGGGTATTCATCTTTTAACTGGAACTGTTTTTCAAATATAGGTAAAAGGAATCAATAAATAATTTAAATAAAACCTCTGAATTTACCGTTTATATTTCTGATCTGATCTCTTATTGAGATTAATTTAATATAACTAATATTTATTATTAATGTTTAACTAAGGAGTAAAACTTGGTATTTTTAATATAAAATTTATATTTAATTAACTAATCTCAAATAATTAAGAAACAAATAAGTTTTTGACTTTCAGAAGAGTAAATTTATAAATAGAATTTATTCTTAAATTATATTGTTGACTTCTCAAAAATATTATTATCCAGCCTTTTAAGATTTTTTACTAAGAAATCATTTTCATTAGTAAGAACAAAAGGTTTGCTTTTTTAGATTCTTCTTGGCTTTCAGAAGTCAAGCTTTATTTAATTTTATCGGAATTCATAAATTAAAAATTAATCTAAAAAAATAATCTAAAATTTTACTTATCCCTATAACAAAATGTGGACAGATTTTGAAAAAAGGGAAAATATTTTATTTTGCACATAGAAGATTTAATTCAATCAACATGTTGTGGAAAACCCTGTTGAAAAACACTAAAAAAGTGGATAACTCTCGGGGATCATTATCAAAACAAGCTTTTCTCTAATAATTCCTAAGTATTAATACTTTATCAAGATAAGTTTAAATATAGATTAAAAGGCTTAATAATCTATTGTTATAACAGTGGGATCATTACTTTTGAAATTAGACAAAGTATATTTTTCAGAAACTAATGTTGAGAAAAAATTAAAATAATTTCTATTGTATGATGTATCAAATTAACAATTAAAGTTAAGAAAAATAACTGGTGACTTGAATTTCTGAAATTTTGTCTCAGCTGTTCAAATTAAGTCTTGATTCGGTTTTCTCTATGGAAATATCTCTCAAAGCTAAAATTAATGAAATAAATTTAATTTAGTTAAAAAATTAAAAATGTCAGAAGCAAAAAAGGATTCAAAAAAATGTTCTGGTAAGAAAAACATTATGTTTGCCTATGGTTTTATACAACTTGGTTCTAGTTTCGTATCTGCAATAGCTTTAGCTGCGATTGCTTTTGGATTCTGTTCAGTAAAGAAAGAGTCTAAACTCTTCAATAAATGTGTTGCCGAAATTATTGAAGATGGTGGTACCAATTTTGAGGCCGTAAGGTATTGTAATGGGGGCAATTAATTCTCCCTCACAGAAAAATTAAATGGATTCAACCTGTGATTTGATCTTTGACTCTTTGAAAGAGGAGCCAATTGGAGAATCTGATCATTTCATTTGGTTCATAACAGATATTGGCATTGTTGCCCTATTTAAAAGAGAGAAAAACTTTGAAACTTATAGTTCGAGTGTCGAAATTGAGGCAAATAAAATAGCTTTGGATATAACTAAAGAAGAGAAAGAGTACCTCAAAATAAAAGATAGACAGCTTTTTTTATTTTATTCATGATCTAGGATTAAGTTCTTGATTTAGTAAGATGGCTCAAGGTTAAATGCCGGCTCCATAATATTGTTTTCTCTAATTAATTCGTAGGTTAGCTCTTTATTTAGGGCATTTATATAGGATGTATAAAGTTTCCCCCAAACAAATTCGAATTCATCTTTACTTAAATTTTTGAAAAGAATTTCTCCTTTGAAGTAAATGTGATAAGAATCATTCATTATTGAAAATAAATCTTTTCCTTTTTAACGCAGAGAATTATCTATGTAGTATTAAGTGCTACTAAAAAGAAATTTAAATGATGAATTTATAGATACTTCTAGACCATCCGTGTATTCATTTTTTGTTTTTTGAATAATCCGACTGTCTCATCAAGATCCATACACGGCTGAATACTTATATCCATTAACCTTCTCCATGGATGCCATTGCTTCCAAATTGTCTCAAGAGAATCTGCACTCACTACAGAATGTCCAATCCCATTTTGAACCATAAAAATCCAAGAATGTACCTCATAGTTTTCAGGTCTGTTTTGAGGACCACCTGATTCGTACCAATTTATTAGCATTTCCGCCCCTTCTTCTTGATCTTCTCCATCAGTAAATTCGTAGGAAATCAAATACCTTTGCATATAGATTAATATTGAAATCTCTAAACTATATTAACTCCGGAATTAAATATTGCCTTCCAAATTAATGAATGCTAAGAAGTTTATATAAGTAATTATTTTAAATGGCTCAAAGATTAGGAAGAATTAAAAAGAATATTTTGACTAATTTATATTTTATAAATAAGACAATTTTGAATTATTTTCAAAACCATGATCTTTTCGTATAGCTCAAGTTAAAAGATGAAATTTGATACTTTTTAAAACATAATATCTTAGTTAAGATGTTTATGTTTAGCAGACTTTAATGAAAAATAAAAAGGATAGTAGTGATCCCATTGATAATTTAGAGTATGAAAAAATTCTAGAAGAAGAAATAATTAATTCGTACGAAATTAAATTTCAGAAAGATTCTGAACAAGATAGTAAAAAGAATAAATTTTACAGACTAAAAAGAACTCCATTGGAGATTGTAAATAGGTTATTTTTCTTTTTCTTTATTGGAAGCTTTCTTTTTTCTTTGTTTTTAGCTTTTTCAGAAAGTAAGTTATGGTTCATACTTTATGTAATAAGTGGATTGTCATGTGTTTTCTATACTCCTAATAGAAAGGCACTTAAAGAATTAATAGCAGCTTGGCCAAATATTGAGGATCTCATCAAAGGTAGGAGTTTTTGGAGAAAAGGCAAGTAAATAGATTATGAAACCGTTAAGTTCTTTCAAAAAATGGTTATTAAATATTCTTGAGCCATACATTGAGGTTACTAACAAGAAAAAAGGATAAAAAATGAGTTTAATAAAGTTTGGGATTATTGTTGAAATTTTTTTGTTTGTGGGAGTTTTTTTATGGGTTAAGAAACTAAATAGTAAACAAAGTAGGCAACCATCTATATCAAAAAAAACAATAAAAAATCTCAAATTTTAGAATTTTGATCACAAAATAAGTAATCTTTATAAAGAGATCACTTTTATGGGGGAATTTCTTACTGTTTCCTCTCACTTTGTGTACTAAATCAGTTAGAACATCTTCATGGTTCTTAAAAAAATATGGTTTCCTCCATCAAAGGTCTTGCTCCAATAACCAATCCATTAAACAGTGTCTTAATAGAAAAGAAACTAATAAATGTTGATCAGAAGTTTATTCAGCTTGTTTCCCTCGCAGAAGAGTTACCTCGCACAGAAGTTATTGAAAGTGGAAGGAATTATTGGAGAGGTGTTTGTAGAAGTTTGATTTTTAGATTTCCAGATGATCTTGAAATTTTGAAGCTTGATGTAAGAAGTTATTTAGACAGATCTAAAGGAATCATTCAAATAAGATCTGCGGCTAGATTAGGTCAATCAGATTTAGGTGTTAATCTCAGAAGAGTGGAATATTTGTTTAATCAATTAGAGAAATTTTAATTAATCTGTTTTTTATAAATTTAAGGTTCTTTTTACTAAATAGGTGTGCTTTAATTCATAATAATATCTGAAATACCATGGTAAAAATAATTTTAGTTGGAATTATTGTCGCGCTTGTATATTCTCAACCTGATCTTCGTCTTACAGTAGCTGATTGGTTAAAGACAGCTTCTGATTTTCTTATTGAATCGGTAAAAGTAAAACCTTGAATAGAATTTTAAATCAAGAACTAAATAAGACCTGAAACAGTAATCATTTGTTTAATGCAAACAGCTATGAAAATAAATATTATTATTCTGCTTAATATGTATTTCACTTAAAAAAATAAATAGTTTTAGGAACATAATAGAAAATTTTTTTGAAATTTTCGAATAGTTAACGATAATAAGGGATATGAAGCTTAGATTATTTGAGTTCTATTTTATTAAAGACTATTTAAGACCTTGGTTTGGTCTTATTTATTCTTTATTCTTTCTGTTTTTTCTAGGTGCAATTGGCTATCGAATAACAGAGGGATGGGAATGGAGTGATTGCTTATGGATGGTTCTGATCACAATAACCACTATTGGTTTTGGAGAAGTTCAACCTTTAAGTCCTGAAGGCAGAATCGTTACTGTTTTAATAATCGTCGGCGGATTGATCTTTATTCAATTTACTTTTCAAAAAGCTGTAAGATTGTTCGAATCCGGCTATTTTCAAAGAGTAAACGAATTACGTTTTAAAAGACTTCTTAGAAAAATGGAAAATCATGTAATTTTGTGCGGATATGGGAGGGTAGGTCAGGAAATATCTAACCAAATAAAAACGCAAAACATTCCTATTATTGTTGTTGAGAGTGATGAAGATAGAAAAAAGATTGCTGAAGAAAATGGTTTAGAAGTGCTTTGTGCTGATGCGACTCTTGATGAGACGTTAAAACTTGCAGGATTAGAAAAATGCAAAAGTTTGGTCGTTACCTTACCTAATGATGCTGCGAATTTATATGTAGTTTTAAGTGCTAAAGGTATAAGAAGTTCTATAAGAGTAATAGCAAGAGCTGGAACTGAAGAAGCTGCAAGTAAATTAAGATTAGCTGGAGCAAGTATAGTTGTAAGCCCGTATATCGCTGCAGGAAGAGCAATGGCATCAATGGCTTTAAGACCAATTGCTATTGACTTTCTTGATCTGCTCGCAGGAAGTGAATGCGAAATTGAAGAATTTGAATTAAGTAATGATATTAGTCTTTTTGAAACTGCAGAGAAAAGATCACTCTCTGAACTAGGAATAGGCAAAAAGAGTGGGGCTAAAATATTAGCCATTAAAGAAAATGAAAAGTTGTTTACTAATCCTGGAGGTAATTTCATCCTTCAGCCAGGTCAGGTATTAATAGCATTTGGTAGTAAAGAGCAACTAAATATTTTGAATGGTTTGTTGGGTAATCTTGTTGTAGCAGTAGAGCTATTAAAATAGATAGATCGAGATTCAGAATTAATTGCTAAATTGATTGTGGGTGGAGTAAATCAAATGAAAATACTTAAATTTTTATTTGTAATTCCTGTAATAACTTTAATAATTACTTTTCAAACCTCTTTGAAAAATAGATATCTAATGGCTTCTGATATTAGAAATGGAGAAACAATTTTTAGAAATGTTTGTGCAGGCTGCCATGTAAGAGGTGGATCAGTTGTTCTTAAAGGATCCAAATCATTAAAACTTTCCGACCTTGAAAAAAGAGGAATTTCAGATGAGAAATCAATAGCAAAAATAGCTAATGAGGGGATTGGTTATATGAAGGGTTATAAAAATAAATTAAAGGATGGAGAGGATAAGGTTCTTGCGCAATGGATTATTCAAAATGCAGAAAAGGGTTGGGAGTAGATGAAAAGTTTGCTTCTTTAATATTCGTGTGAGTAAAACTAAAGAAGCTTTTTTATATTAAATAAACAGGTTTAAGAACAAATTAAAAAGTAAATAAGATCAAATAAAAAATAAGCATTAAATGTAAAGTAAATATGAAATAATTACATCAAATAAATTTGATTATATAAAATAAATTTGTTGGATTTTCCGAATGACTACTAAAGATCATAAAAGTTTGCAGGGCTCAAAAATCATTCTTGTAGAGGATGATAAGAGTATTAGGCTGACAGTTGGTGAATCATTAAAAGGTGAAGGTTTTCAAGTTTTAACTTTTAAAGATGGTTTAGGTGCTTCAGATTTTATTAGCAATAATAATAGAAATGATATAGACCTTATAATTCTTGATTTAATGTTGCCAGGGCTTAATGGATTAGAGTTATGCAGAAAAATAAGAAATGAGGGAAATTATACACCCATATTAATTTTGAGTGCAAAAGATAATGAATCAGACAGGGTTCTTGGATTAGAAGTTGGTGCTGATGATTATCTAACAAAACCTTTTGGTTTAAATGAATTAATTGCCAGATCGAGAGCCTTAATAAGAAGATCTAAACGTAATAAGAAATATATAGAAAAAACACAAACTATCATTGAGTTTAATCATATAAAAATGTTTGTAGAGGAATGCAGGGTAACTTCTTTTGATAGGGAAATAACGTTATCTCCAAAAGAATTTAAATTATTAGAGTTATTTATGAAAAGTCCCAAAAGGGTATGGTCAAGGGATTTAATTCTTGAAAAAATATGGGAAATTGACTTTATTGGTGATACTAAGACAGTAGATGTTCATGTTAGATGGCTTAGAGAAAAATTAGAAGAAGATCCCTCAGCTCCAAAGTTTCTTAAAACTGTAAGAGGTTTTGGATATAAGTTTGGATGAAAATGAAAACACTACAAGAAGTATTATTTTTTTTACATCAGAAGTGGAAAATAAAAGTCAAGCATTTTTCTCAATCAAAAGAAAAAAAATTTGAAGTTGATAAAAATAAGTATAAAAAAACTATTGATTTCCCATTTGATAAAATTAAACCTCAAGAAGTGTTGTCTTGGTTAGATTATTCATCGCAAGGGTGGATAATCTTATCATCTGATCTAACAATAAAATTTATCAATCAGAAAGCTTTATCTCTTATTAGGGTTATCAAATATAAAGATGTTATTGGAAAAGCAATTAATGATATTAATGAGCTTGAAGTACTTAGTAATAAAATTCTATATTTAAGAAAAAAAGATTTCCCATTCAACCTTGATTTCATAATTGCGGGAGTACCCATTTCGGTAAATATTGTTAGAGGAAGGAAAAAGAATTATTTAATATTATTGGAAAGTAAATTATCAATTGAATCGATAAAAAAACGACAAAATCAATTAATTAATGATGTGTCTCATGAACTGAAAACTCCTCTTACATCACTTATCTTAATTGGGGAAAGACTTGAATCAGTAGTATCAAAAAAGGATAGGTATCTTGTTAAAAGACTTAAGAAAGAGTCAAAAAGATTAAGAAAAATGGCCGAAGAGACTTTAGAGCTTTCTAAGCTAGAAAGTAACGAAGATTTTAATAAAAACAAAAAAATATCTATTTCAGATTTGATTATGGAATCTTGGCAAACACTAAAACCGCTTGCAGAAAAAAAGGATATAAAAATAAATTTATTTTCTCCAACAAAATATTATATATCTGGGGATATTGAAAATTTAAAAAGAGCATTTATAAATATTTTAGATAACGCTATTCGTTATTCCCCAACAAAAGAGGGCATACAAATTGAAATTTTTAAGAGAGCTAGCTCTGTTGTTATAAGAGTTAGAGATAAAGGTATTGGATTAGAAGAAAATGAATCAAATGACATTTTTTCTCGTTTTTATCGTGGGGATCCATCAAGGACTAAATTTAAGAAAAGTGGAAGTGGTTTAGGTCTTTCAATTACAAAAAAAATAATTAATAACAATAAAGGTTTTATAAAGGCATTTAATCATAAAGATGGTGGAGCGATTATTGAAACTATCTTTCCGTGTCTTAATACAGATTTATAGGGAAAATTTAAAAAATATTAGGACATGATTTTTCTGCAATAAATTTTTTTAAATTCAAAACCCCTTCTCTTGTAAAAAGAATGCTTCCTTCTTTGGAGTCATCTGCCCAATAAGAATCTCTTTTGCCAATAGCTAACCAAAGCCTATCAGGTAATGTTGGCATGTACATACTCTCGAAAGCAGATGTTCCAATGTCATTTTCTTCTTTCATATCTTTGCATGCTTCTATAATTAGTTTCGGTCGATTTAAATAATGCCTGACACCCTGCCAATAATATTTTGTTTCAGCTTTAACTGGGGCGATGAATAAAATAGTAAATATTAGGTATTTCATGAGTTAACTTTTTTTAATTATAAGAACTGCAAAAAAAAGCCACCTTATATAAAAGGTGACTTTTATTAGTAGTTTTAACTAGATTTTTCCAATATTTAGGAAAAGAGTTTCACCAGTTGATTTCTTTCCAGTCCCGTCGTTGTCAGTTGAAATCCATGCTTGCCCTTCGCTTGTTATTGCTAAGCCTTCAACCTTTTCAAGGATAAAACCACCCGTAGATTTCATTACTGGTTTTAGATCAGTAACTAACTCTTTTTCAACTAAAGGATAAAGTCTGGGAGGAATATTAGTCTGAAGACCTTCGAAAATAACATCATCTAAATCTATTTTATATATAGCTTTCAATTTCGCTTTCTTTCCATAGAAACTATCTCTTTCGATTACATAAAGTGCCCCGTCATGGTAAGTCAATTCTGAAATACCAACCCCACCTTTTTTGATCCTATCTAATTGATAATTTACGGCCCCCCACTGTTTAGTTTTTAAATTATAGGAAAGAATCTTAGTAGTATTGAAAGTATCATCACCCCAAGGTTTCTGTTGAGCAACATAAAGAATGTTGCCGTTTCTAGTTATGCCTTCAAAACCAGGATTTTTAGCATAATTAAGATATGAAGGTGGAGGAGTTATCTTCTCTAAAATTTCACCATCTGAGCTTACATGGTAGATAGCAGGAGGATGTTCATCTAGCTTTTTCTTGATTCCTTCAGTAGAAATGTAGAATCCACCATTACCATCAGTAGTAATACCCTCTTGATCCATAAATAATGCAGTCTTACCATCTAGCTTTATATCTATAGCTCTTTCTAATAGTGCTGGGGAAGATGAAGGATCAATAACGTAAATTCTTGGCTGAGTTTTAAAAGTCCCATCATTTACAGCATAAATTTTACCGTCATCACCAGCTACCATTCCACTTATCGCACCCCAAGATACAAATTCAAGGCCATTTTCATTTGTTAAATGTGGGTATGAAGCAGGAGCATCTTGTAGTTGATAAATAGTCACATGAGAAGATAAACCAGGTTCTTTTTTGTTGTAGTCTTTTTCATTTGCTGAGGCAATTAATCCCCTCTCTGGAATTGCGACAAATCCCTCTGGTCCAATGCCTGATGGAAGTAATTGAGTAAGCAAAGGTTGATTTAGTTCTGTGATATCGTAAACAGCTACTATCCCAGCTCGTTCAGCACCAACAAATAAATAGGGCGTTCCATTAATTTTTGAATATGTAACTGACTCAGGTTCTACTCCCTTTTTACCTGCTCTCCCATCTTGGAAATGACCTATTTGTGCGATTGCTCTTTCTAGTCTATTTGCATCTTCATAAACTACTGTTCCATCTTTTTTAAAAATAGTCCAGGATCTTGAACCACCTCTTTTTGCCTGATTTGGATCAATATGCTTGTAATCGCCTTCATTTGCTGTTGCAAAATGTTCATTATCAATCCAAGTAAGACCATCGGGTTCTCTTCTTACATTCTTTAGTTTGCTTTTAAATTTATGTGCTCCATCTTTCTTTGTATCCATTCCTGCCATTTGTTTTACAACTCCTGCCGAGAAATGTGATATTACATTTCCATCTTTATCAATTACTGCAAGATGGTTGTTTTCTTGAAGAGAGACAACTGTTTCACCAAGATCATTAATAGCAACGAATTCTGGTTCGGGATCAAAAGGAGCTATTTCGGATAAGCCTGTTAAATCTACTTTTTTAATTGATTTACATTGTATTTTTCCTCTTTTGTTTAACTTCACAAGAGAAACATAACCTGCAGGATTAATTTGAATGCCATTGTCATCAATTTGAGGGATAAATCCATTTTTATATTCTTCATCTCTCTCATTCTCTATAGCGACAGCAAGAAATGTTCCGTCTGGTGAAACAAAAACGCTATCAGGCTGCCCACCTAAATCACATTCTTTTACCGCTTTTCTTGTATCTAAATTATATTGAACTAATGCTCCAGAAGGATTTGTATAACTTTCGGATGTATTCGAACCTATATAAGCATTGTTTCCAAGTGCTGCAATTCCAGTTGGTTCTGCTTCCATTTCAACAACACCCAATGCTTTAGGTTTTGCAGGGTCTGAGATATCAACTAAACCTACTACTCCTAGATCGCTATCTGTATACATCAATGTCTTTCCATCTTCTGATGCTGTAACTACTTCTGAAGACGTTTTGGTTGTAGATTTTTGTCCCTCTGGTAAATTATCACTTACATTGAAAGAAGAAATTCTGTTGAAGTTTTTTTCATTGGCCCAATATTTTGTATTCCAATTTGCAAATCCGCTACTTGTAGAGGAGGCGACGATTGCAAGTAATGCAGAAAAACTTGCAGCAGCTAGGGTTTTTTTCATTTAGTGCGTAAGGAAATACATTCTCATGCTCCCTTTAAAAAGTTAAGAAAAAAAAATAGATTTATTAAGAACAATTTAAGCTTTTAAGCTATATAAATAAAAAAGACCTACCAAAGGTAGGCCTTTTTGTGCGTAAGAGATTTTCTAAACTAAATTTAGAAGCTGAATGAAGTCTTAACCATTACACCAGTCATATCATCTGTATTTGCAGTTGATACATCCTTTGCGAAAACTAATGGAGTAATTGTCATACCATCGTTTATTTGGTAGGAGTAGTATGCCTCATACATGTACTGAGCGTCTGTATCTTCAACAGTGTTAACTCTTGTACCCATTCCGATTCCAAGCTCACCAGGTCCAACTTCAGGCCATGATAGTCCAACGAAGAAGTTTGATAATCCGTCGTTGTTACCAACAACACTACCATCTTCACCAGCTTCGTAACCAACACTTATTGAAGGAAGTCCTTCAGAATCAGGAGCGTAGTAAGCATTAAGAGCAACGAATGAATCAACCTCCATGTTGTCATTAACTGGAGCTCCATCTTCAGTAACAGCGTAAGTTGCTGAAACACCATAGTTATCACCTGTATAAGCGAAGTTAATACCATAAGCATCAACACCTTCTTCGTTAGCTATGTCATTTTCGTCACCAGCCCAACCTACAGCAGCAGTCAAACCGTTACCGAAGTCATATTCAGCACCTATGTATGCGCCATCATTATCAACGTCGCCGTTAGGTGTACCACACTCATCAAGAGTGTCACCAGGTGTTCCGTAAGCGCAAGCCTTGGTGAACAATTTACCACCACCTATGTCATCACCAACCATAACAGTTGTGTTTTCACCAAGTGGGAATTTATAAGAGATCTCGTCAAGTCTTAAAGATTCACCAGCTATAGTGTCTCCACCAAACTCATCAATACCTGGCGCGTCAGAATTACCAGTATCGAATTTAATTTCAAGATTATCTTCACCAGTGAAACTTGTAGTTAATTTCATGCCGAATTCATAACCTGTTCCAAGGTTGTCATCACGATCGTTACCACCGTCATCGTCATAACTGATACCAGCGAAGAAGTTAGCACCGAATGATGCCGTTGTTGTTTCTGAGAAACTTCCAGCTTCGATTGTATTAACACGAGCTTCGAGGCCATCCACTCTTCCTTTCATAATTGCCAACTCAGAACCAAGTTCATCACTTAACCTGTCTATTGCAGCTTCATTCATCAAGCCTTCACCGCCTGCAATTAGATTATTTAATTCAGCAGCCGCTTCTAAACGAGAGACAGAGTTACCATTGAATCTTGGACTATTTGTAAGATCCTTTAAAGAATCGTAAGCCCAATCTCCTGGGAATAAAGTATCTGATTTGAAATCACCTAAAGATACTAAATTGTTAGAGTTTGTATAATCACTAAGATCTGTTGAATTGATCTCAGCTGCATTTACTGCGAAACCTGATGCCAAAGAAATGATGGCAGGAGCAGCAATTAATTTTTGAAAAAGTTTCATGAACCTCAACACGTAAATAATGGATAAATATCCAAATCTATAGGAACGAATTTAGGTTAAGAAACGGGTAAGAAATAAAGTCAAAAAAGAAAATTTAAATAGACCTTAAACTTCCCTTAAATTAAATCAAAAAAATGTTTATTTATTTCGTGATTTTTTTAATAAAAGTTAAAAACTATACTATTTTTTTTCCAGAATATTTTTGAAACAAAACGAAAAAAAGCCAATTTAATATTTAGTTTAAGAAGGGATTAAGAACTAATTAACCAAAGGATAAAATTTTAATTAATAAGTATTTGTGTATAATTTCGGTGCTATATATATGTAGTCTTTCATTTAATCATGACATCCATGAACATAGCTAAGAAAGCTTTGGTTCTCACTTCTGCAGTAGCCATTGCTGCTGGTACAAGTGTTCCTGGCACAAGTGTTTCTGCTAGAACAAGATTAAGTGGTGCTGGAGCATCATTTCCTGCCAAAATTTACACTCGTTGGTTCAAAGATTTAGCCTCTTCAGGCGGACCAAGAGTAAACTACCAGGCTGTTGGTTCAGGCTCTGGAAGAAAAGCTTTTATTGATCAAACTGTAAATTTCGGTGCTTCTGATGATCCTATGAAGGCTACAGATATAGCGAAGGTAACAAGAGGATTAGTTCAAATCCCAATGGTTGGTGGAACTATTGCTTTCGGTTATAACTATGATTGTGATTTGAAACTTACTCAAGAGCAAGCAGTAAGGGTTGCTATGGGTATGGTTAAAAATTGGAAAGAATTAGGCTGTAAATCAGGTAAGTTAACTTGGGCACATCGTTCTGATGGATCAGGAACAACTAAAGCCTTTACAAACTCCATGGAAGCTTTTTCACCAACTTGGACTTTAGGAACTGGTAAATCTGTTAAATGGCCAGCAGGCGTTGGTGCTAAAGGCAATTCTGGTGTTGCAGGTGTAATTCAAAATACTCCTGGTGCAATTGGTTATGTTAACCAGTCCTATATTAAAGGTAATGTTAAAGCTGCTGCACTTCAGAATCTTTCAGGTGAGTTTCTAAAACCATCTGTAGAAGCTGGAGCTAAGGCTCTTAATGGCATTACTTTAGATGAAAATCTTGCTGGTAAAAATCCTAATCCAACAGCAAAAGGAGCATATCCTATAGCTTCATTGACATGGATACTGGCTTATGAAGAAGGTAATGGTAGAAATACTAAAGCTATCAAACAAGCCTTTAATACATTGTTAAGTGATGAGTATCAAGATAAAGCTCCATCACTTGGATTTGTACCCTTAAAAGGAGATATTCTTGAGAAGTCAAGAGCTGCGGTAAAAAGAATCGGTAAATAAAACGTAAGAAAAACATTTAAAAAGGGGGAATTTATTTCCTCCTTTTTTTTATGCAAATAAATATTTTGATAAACCTAATATTAAAGAAAAAAGGATAAGTATGTATGTTGGAACTATTTTAAAAAAAGATAATACTGTAGAGATTAAAACTATAAAAATAGAGCTAATTAAAAAGAATTTTGATGAAAAACTATCTTCTATTAAATTAAATCCAGAGAAAATAACTGCTCCAGGAATTGTATTGATCACTCCTTCGATAAAGTAATTAACAAATTTAATTCTGTTTTTTATGAAGCCTTTCCCAAAAACAAAAATCAATAAAAAACTTGGTAAAAAAATTGCAAAAGTTGATATAAATGAATACTTTAAAGCTTCATTTATTCCTCCAACCGAAAACCCAGCTTTGTATCCAATAAAACTTGTAGTTAATAAGACAGGGCCAGGTGTTATCTGGCCTATCATTATCCCATCTATAAATTCATTATTTGTTAACCATCCTTGTGAGACAACATAATCACTCATTAAAGGAATGATTACTAATCCCCCTCCAAAAATAAAAAGTCCCGATTTGAAGAAGAAAAAAAACAGATTAAGATAATCTATTAAAAACTTTGAGTTTGTAGAGAGCTTTAAAAAATTATAAAACTTGGCAATATCCAAAAAGATGGAGCTATTTAAAAATGAGGTTGTTGAATATATAGATAAAGGAACCAAGCTATAAAAAATATTTTTCCATTTCTCTAAGAAAATATTTATCAAACCTGCAATAGTAAGAATTGTTATGAGAGGAAATTGAATACTATTATATTTTGCAAATATAAGTAGAAATAAGATTGAGCTAGAGAATAATACTCGATCTAACCTTAATCTTTTTTTTAAAAGAACTAATGAAAATGAAAAAATTATTCCCGCAATAATAGGAGGATTAAAATAAATTAAATCATTTAGAAATTTTGATCCAGAATAAATTTGCCAAAAAAAGCTAAGAACTAATACCGAAATGAAACCTGGGATAATGAAACATATACCTGATATCAATCCACCAAGATAACCATTAATTTTAAGACCTATATATATTGCTAATTGCGTGGATATTGGCCCTGGAAGTAATTGACATAAACCAATACCTTTTTCAAAAGATTGGATTGAGATCAATTTTTTATTATTTATAAGTTCATCTTCGAATAAAGAAATATGAGCATATGGTCCTCCAAAACTGAAAATACCAATTTTTAGAAAAATTTTTGCAAGTTCAATTAAGGATATTTTTGCCATTTAAATATTCTATTTTCTAAAAATTAGTTTTTATGGTGATGATAAGCTTTGTTTGATTGATGGTAATTTAAGACTCGAAATCCAAGATAATAATATTAGAAGTGATGAAAAATAAAGACAATATTGAAGCCCAATACTCGGATTTCTTCCAATCATAAATAGTAAGCCAGATAGTAATGTTCCAACTAGTCTTCCAGCAGCATTTGCCATGTAATAGAATCCAACATTTAAACTAACTTTTTCATTATCAGAGTAGGCCAAAATCATATAAGAATGTGTAGAGGAATTCATTGCAAAAACAAATCCAAAAATAGTAAGTCCTAAAATTATTGCTATCGATGGAGAACTTTCTCTCCATAATGCGACTCCTATCAAAGATGGTATGACCATTAATACGGCACTCCAAAATTGGATAGCTTTACGATCTGGACTTTCTTTCTGGCCCCACATCTTTCTAATTGCTGGAGCCGAAGCCTGAACAATTCCATAACCTATTACCCAGGCACCAAGAAATAATCCTATTTCCATGTAGTCCCAACCAAATGCCATATCTAGGAATACTGGAAGAGCTACAACAAACCAAACATCTCTTGCTCCAAAAAGAAAGAATCTTGCTGCTGAAAGAATATTTATTGCATTTGATTTTGAAAAAAGATCATTAAAAGCTGGTTTGCTTTTCATCTTGCCAATTTCACCAGGCAAAATTAATGTCAATAAAAAGGCTAAGCAGAGTCCAAAACCCATAATTCCTACAGCATTATTGAATCCAAATAACTTATATAAAAGTCCACCCAAGAAAAAACCAACTCCCTTAAGAGCATTTTTAGATCCAGTTAAAATAGCAACCCATTTAAAAAGTTGTTTTTGGCCAGTAGCATTGCCATCATTTGTCTCTGGAACTACTGTCTTAACAGCACTTTTAGCACTCATTTTGTTTAAATCTTTTGCTATCCCACTAACTGCTTGAGCAACCATAACGTATGCGACACTAAAAATTACTGGCCAATCTTCCTTAACTGGAATAAGCATAAAAAGAGCGATGATTTGTAGGATAGTCCCAATCCATAAAGTAAGCCTTAATCCATATCTTGCTCCTATCCAACCACCATAAAGATTAGTAATTATTCCAAAAAACTCATAAAAAAGGAAAAGCAAAGCAATTTGCAGAGTTGTATAACCTAGCTCGTGAAAGTGACCAACAACTAATAATCTTAATGCGCCGTCAGTCAGCGTGAACGCCCAATAGTTTGCTGTTACAACACTATATTGTTGAATATTAGATAACTTCATAAAGACATAAATTAAATCTCTTTTTTGATTACATATTCAGTAAGATCTGCAAGTCTGCAGCTGTAACCCCACTCGTTGTCATACCAAGCGTATATCTTTAATAAATTTGAATTAACAACCATCGTTGATAAACTATCAACTATTGAACTTCTAGAGTCATTTACATAATCTGCAGAAACTAAAGGTCTTTCTTCGTAGCCAAGAATTCCTTTTAAATAGGTTTCTGAAGCTTCCTTTAGTGCCATATTTACTTGCTCAGTTGTCACTTCTTTATTTAATTCAAATACTGCATCTGTTAAAGAACCATTAAGTAGAGGAACTCTTACTGCATGTCCATTTAATTTTCCTTTTAATTCTGGAAAGATCTCAGCGATAGCTTTAGCAGATCCTGTGGTTGTAGGTATTAAACTTTGCATACATCCTCTTGCTCTCCTCAAATCACTTTTATAAAAATCTACAGGTACTTGAGTGTTAGTGACATCGTGAATAGTTGTAATAGCACCGTGTTTAATTGAAAAATTTTCATTAATTACCTTTACTATCGGAGCTAAACAATTTGTAGTGCAGGATGCTGCAGTTACTAATTTATGTTTGGAAGGGTCATAAAGACTTTGATTTATGCCATAAACAACATTAAGTGATTCAGCTTCTGCAACAATTCCTTTGACTGGACAAGCTAATATTACTCTTTTCATCCCTAGAGAATCAAAATAGGGATTTAGTTTGTCTGGCTTTTTATTCTTTCCTGTACATTCCAAAATAATATCTACAGAAGATTTTTTCCAAGGGACATCAAGGTAATTTTTAAAAGATGTGTAGGTTAATTTCTTTCCATCAATTATTATTTCTTCTTCTTTAACCTTTATATCTTTCCTCCATCTGCCATGGACTGAATCGAATTCGAGTAGATGAGCAGCGGCATTCGAATCTCCTGCTATCTCATTAATGTGAGTTATTTCTATATCAGCTCTATCCCATAATGCTCTGAAAACTAATCTGCCAATTCTTCCAAAACCATTAATTCCAATTTTCATAACTTTGAAAATTCCTACTAAAATTATACATCAAAATATTTTGATGTATCAAGATGTTTTGATTAATGAAATCTTTTTTATTTAAGCTATATTTAAGTGAATTTAATTACTTTAAAATTGTTAAAAGAGAGTATCAAAGTAAAAAAAGAAGATATATCTAAGCTGATGGTTTCATTTTCTGATCCTTTTAGGCTAGAAATAATTGACCTAATGATGGATGGAGAAGTTTGTGTTTGCGATATTATGAAATTAACTAATTTATCTCAATCAAGAATTTCATATCACATAAAAATATTGAAGGAAGCTGGTCTTATCGCAGACCGACAAGAAGGTAGATGGGTGTATTACAGCCTAAATAAAGAATCTCTCTTATTGATCAAGGAATGGATATTTTCTTTGACAGATTATTCCTCAAATAGAAAACGTTGCTGCGAATAAATTATATTTTAGATTTTATTAATTAACTTCTGATTCCCTGTCATAAGTCATTCCTGATTGTTCCATCCATTCAGCTTTAGTTTTACAATTTTGTTTGTGATTAAAGATGTGAACGCCTTCAATAATAATCATTATGGATAGAAGCAAAACAGGAATAAAATATACAGGGGAAGATATTACTTCTCTATATTTGATTTGAGCAATGAACTCCCTGTAATTAAACATCCCTCAGTTTCTATTCCATAAATATTATTCACCTATGGTTAAGTAAAGTTAAAGAAAAAATTTTTTAAGATGTTAAGTTTAAGGATGTTAACTTTTCATGACTTTCATATACCTTTAACCCCTCTTAAAGTCTTTTCCAATATTTAGTAGTAAATTTATAGAAGTATTCTTTTTTTAATGGAAGAGAAATTAACTCTTTTCAAGAATCGTAAAAGATTCGGAATTGAAAAAAATATAGATTTAATCTTTAAAAATACAACCCTAACCTTGTCTAGTCTGGTTGGAATAGTACTTTTTGGAATTATTTTAGTAGTCTTTTTTCAGTCATTTGAATCATTTTCAAGATATGGCTTGAAGTTTCTTGTGACATCTGAATGGAATCCAGTAAAAGATGAATATGGAGCTTTTACAGCAATATATGGGACATTAGTTACTTCTCTTCTTTCATTATTGATTACTATCCCTTTAGGTGTTGGAACTGCGATATTTATTACAGAGGATTTTGTTCCGAAATTTGTCAGAGAAATAGTAGGTTCATTTGTTGAATTACTAGCAGCTATACCATCTGTCGTATTGGGATTATGGGCGATATTTGTTATGGAACCTTTCTTTAGAGAGTTTTTTGTTTTTTTACATAAATTCTTTGGTTGGATTCCTTTATTTAGTTCGGAGCCTGCAGGTCGGAATTCACTTTTGGCGATAATAATTTTAATGGTAATGCTTTTACCAATAGTGACCTCGATAGCTAGAGATAGTCTGAATCAAGTTCCCAAAAAGCTTAGGAATGCTTCCTATGGAATTGGTGCAAGTAGATGGAAAACTATATTTTCGGTAATTTTGCCTGCTGCATTATCAGGAATTATGGCAGGAGTTCTATTGGCGTTAGGCAGGGCAATGGGTGAAACCATGGCTGTAACGATGATTATTGGAAATTCTAATGCATTTAGTTGGTCACTATTATCTCCTGGATATACCATCTCTTCTATGCTTGCAAACCAGTTTGGTGAAGCCGATGGAAGTCAGGTCTCATCACTTTTTTATGCGGCTTTTGTACTAATGATCCTATCTTTAGTGGTTAATATCTTTGCTCAATGGCTAGTTAAGAAATTTAGTCTCAAATATTAGATGATTATGAATTCTCTTTATTACCAGAAAAAACTATCACGAAATGTAGGAGATAAATTTTTTACTTCTTTATCAGTTTTTTGTGCACTCATTGCAATTCTTCCTTTGATTTTTCTGGTTACATATATTCTTATTAAAGGGGGAGCTCAAATCACACCAGAATTATTTACTTTAGAACCAAATCCTCCTGGAGATGATTTAGATGCAGGAGGTATTAATCCTGCATTAATTGGGACACTAGTAATTACAACTATTGCTTCAATTATTTCCATACCAGTAGGTGTTGGCGGTGGCATATATCTAGCTGAATATTCAAACGGAGGACCTTTTTCAAAATTTATTAGATTCGGAGTTAATGTTTTAGCTGGTGTTCCTTCAATAATTGCCGGTGTATTTATTTATGCCTTAATCGTTTCAACAAAAATTTTATTTGGCAGTATGTACAGTGGTTTAGCAGGAGGTATGGCTCTTTCAATATTGATGTTGCCTACAGTTATAAAAACTACTGATGAAGGTTTAAAGTTAGTACCAAATGAATTAAGGTATGCTTCTCTAGGCATAGGAGCAAGTATGTATACAACAATATTAAAAATAACTTTACCCACAGCATTTAGATCTATTGCTACTGGGGTTGTGCTTGGAATCGCAAGGGCTGCAGGCGAAACAGCACCTTTGATATTTACTGCTTTATTTTCTTACTACTACATAGTAGGTTTTGAAGATTTGTTTTACGAGATGGGCTCATTAGCTGTCTTGATATATAATTTTGCCCTTGAACCTTATGATGCACAGAATAAACTAGCCTGGGCGGCTTCCTTTATTCTTGTCATATCAATACTAACAGTTAATATCTTTTCAAGGATATTGGCCGCTTTTACTGAGAAAACTAAGAGGGTATGAAATGATTAAAAACACTAAAAAGTCGCAAAATAAAAACATTTTATCTCTTGAGGATGTTTCTATTAGTTATGGCACTTTTGAAGCGGTAAAAAATGTTTTTTTAAATTTTAAAGCAGGAGATATAACTTCACTCATTGGCCCTTCGGGTTGTGGTAAATCAACCGTTCTTAGAGCTTTGAATAGAATGAACGATTTAATCCCTAATTGTTCGTTAAAAGGGACAGTCCTCTTTGATGGAACTAATATTTACGATAAAAGAGTAGATCCAGTTGAAGTGAGAAGAAGAATCGGAATGGTTTTTCAGCAGCCTAATCCTTTTCCAAAATCTATCTACGAAAATATTGCATTCGGAGCAAGAATCAATGGCTTTACTGGAGATATGGATGAATTAGTGGAAAGTTCCTTGAGAAAAGCTGCTGTATGGAGTGAATGTAAGGATAAATTAAATGATAGTGGTTACTCTTTATCTGGCGGACAACAACAGAGATTATGTATCGCTAGAACTATTGCAATTGAACCTGAAATAATTCTAATGGATGAGCCATGCTCAGCTTTGGATCCTATATCTACCTTGAAAATAGAAGAGACGATGCATGAACTAAAGAAGAATTACACAATAATTATCGTTACTCATAATATGCAACAGGCATTAAGAGTTAGTGATATGACTGCATTTTTTAATGCTATTGAATATGAAGATGGTGATGGAGGGAAAGTCGGCTATCTTGCCGAATTTGATTCGACAAAGAAAATTTTTAACTCTCCAAAAGAAAAAACTACTCAGGAATACATATCTGGTAAATTTGGTTGAGGTTAAATTTTTACCTTTAAAAGAATGATTTTTAGCTTTAAGCCAGATAGGGGTAGACAAACAGTATAAATACCTATATAGTTATTTCGAATTAGTAAGTTTATCTTTGAAAAACTATCCTTTACTACCTTTCTTGATTTTTGCAGGGGCTCTAATAACAACGGCAACTATAGGATTGCCTGTATTTACTTCATAATTTAAAAGTATTTTCTTCGGCAGGTAATTTTATGGTTTCAATAATAAATAAAGTATTAATTGGAAGTCCTCATAAAATCTTATTAAATGGAAATTTATTTGACTTTATAAGAAAAAGAGAGAATATGAATCTGTGTGGGAGTGAAAAATCTGTATTAAAACCATTTTTAAAAGTGGTTAATTTCTAATTTATTTATCATGGATAAAACTAAAGAACAGTTAGAAAAACTAAGAGAAGTGGCAGAAGCATCTCTTACAAAAACGGATGAACTTCAAAAAGTTCTTGCTCAGATTGAAGCTTTAATGTCTAGAGAAGAATCACAAACATTATCAAAGAAGAAATAATCATAAAAAAACCTTGGATTTTGTACTTTTTATTACACCTTTACGTTTCCATCTTAGTTATTAATTAAATATACAGATCCCGTTCCAAAGTTTTCTGTTAGGTCTCGAGGTCTTACCTTCTTTAAGTAAAAGACCTCTTTAATTTCTTATTTTTTTAATTAATATTTTTCTTATTTAATTAATAACTTTATAGATTTCTTTCTTGCATACGTTTACGTCGAATAATTCTGTATTAACTATCTCGATTCCTGTTTTTTCAGTAACTTTAACAGTAGCATTGCATTCATCTTGTTTTAGAGCTAGATAACTAGGCTTTTTATTGTTTAAATCTAATTCAATATCAGATTCAGAATCTTCTTTATATTGTTCCATGACCAGGGTAAGTGCCTCTATCTCAACAGAAAAATTCTCATTTGCATTTGTTCCAAATGAATTGATAAGAAATGGAAATAAAATCAAGGCTATTAATTTTTTCATTTCTATAAAATGGGTTTATTTTTTTTATAACGTGGATTTAACGCTAAAGAAAGGGGCATTAGCTTTTTATTTTTTATAATCTATTCTTTTTATCAAAAAATAGACCTATACTGACTAATTTAATTGATTAGAAAAATAAGTGAGAATTTTAGTATCAATTGCTATATTCAATTGATACTAAAAGTCATTTTAATAAGATTTTTACTTAATAATTATGTTTCGATATAAGTCTATTTGCAAAATATTTTATCTTTACTTTTTCTGCAATTTTTATTGGACTGTTTTTTTTGTTGACTTTATTTTTATTTAAAATAACTATTTCATCTGATACATTTTTACCAGTTTCAAAATAACTTTTAATTTGCGCTGATTCTTGTTCATTTAATCTTTTTGTCGCCCCTTTTGCATTTATTCCAAGTTTCTTACAGGCTAATAATATTCTATTACTTTCGACATTAAGTTCTTTAGCAATAGCGAAAATTGGAGTGTTTTTAGACATTATTTTCTTTACTATGGAATTTATTAATAATAGTATATTTATAAATTAATAATTTATTGTATCTTTAACTATTATTAATTTCAAATTTTTTTATACTTTACGCTACATCATCTTCTAAATTATTTAACTCATTAAACTTTCTTTTCATGGTTGGATTATTTCTAGTTAATTTCTTAACCGTTAAATCTTGAGATTTGCTGTCAGCAGATAGAAGGTGTTTTTTTGAGAGAATTAAAGCCTCCTTAGTTTTTTGTAAATGAGTTATTGATTTATCAATTTCTAAAATTGCATCATTAAATCTATCTTGGGCTAGTGATACATTTTTACCAACTGCATTCTTAAATTGATCAAGAGTACTTTCAAAGTTAGTTATGTCGTAATTCTCTCGTTTCATTAAATCAATTTGGGATTTAAATTTTAGAGTTTCCATAGATGCATTTCTTAGTAGAGAAATAATCGGCAAAAAGAATTGTGGTCTTATGACATACATCTTTGGAAATCTATGAGAAACATCTACTATGCCCGAATTATATAATTCACTATCTGGTTCTAGAAGAGAAACTAGTACTGCATACTCACAAGATTTTTGTCTTCTATCCTTATCTAATTCTTTTAAAAAATCTTCGTTTTTTCTTTTATTAGTTCCATTTATACTTTCATTCTTCATCTCAAACATTATGGATACTATTTCAATTTTATTATCATCAAACTCTCTAAATATATAGTCACCTTTACTTCCAGAAGTTACATCGTTATCTTTTTCAAAATAAGAGTTTTTAAATGCTGTAGCGCGATTAAGATTGAATTGGTTCTCGCAATGGATTTCTAAGGTTTCGCCTACCATTTTTGTAGACAATCTAGATTTCATTTCTCTTAACTCCTGAATAGTCAGGTCTCTTTCACTAATTTTGCTTTTAAACTTTTCTTCAATCAATTTTTCATTTATTGATTGTTCAAGCTTAATCTTTTCAATGGAAGTTGTTAATAATGAGTTTTCTTTCTCTAATTTAGTAACAGCTTCATTAACTTTATTTTTTAATGATAATTCTGAAATTAAATACTGGTTTTTAATTTCATCCTTTAATTTGTTTAATTCATTGTTCAGTATATTTATTTTATTTGATGCTTTATTTCTTAAATCATTCACAGCATTTATTTTCTTCTCTTCAGCAATATTTAATTTAGATTCAAGAGCTTGAATCTCATTTTCTTTAATGCGGTTTTGTTCTATGTATTGTATTTTTAATTCTTGCTTTAGAATTTCCAAAGCTTTTTTATTATCTTCTTCAGCCAATAGAAGTCTTTCTTTTATTTGTTTATTAAATTCTTCGTCTTTAATTTGAAGAAGTATTTCTTCAAAGCTGCTAGGATCAATTCGGAAAGTTTTGCCGCATGAGGGACATTTTATATCTTTCATTTTTTAATTACAAAATTAATATTTGAAACGATTTAATATTCGAATTAATTAAAAAGAATATTATTCTTGACTAAGAATAAACAATGATTGAATGTTATGCATTAAAAAATAAAATAAATATTCAATAGAAGTTATATTAATCCAGATTCTTTAAGAATATTAATTTTATTTGCTAATTCAATATCTGCAGATGATATTGAGCGATCTAATGTTTTGTGAGAAGAAACTGTATAACCACTATCATCAACAAATTCATCTTCTCCATCTTTTAAATGCATATTCTCATTTTGTGCATCTTTTAAAATATCCGATTTATATAAATTTGATTTCTTAATATTGCTATATCCAAAATTTGCAATTCCTCTGGAATCTAATGCTTCCTCAACTAATATCCCAACAACTTTTGATCTACTAATGGATTCACTTTTGGATATTTCATCAATAATTTCAAGTACCCTTTTTCTGGGAAGATAACCTATTCTTTTTACTTTATTTTCCATAATTCTTTAAATATGTCATTATTGTAACACTTATGTCAAATTTGGCCACATTTTATTCATAGTAATTAATTGTAAGTCTGGTAATGAAAGAAAGTATAATTTCAAATAACTTTCTTTGAAAGTTTTTTCTTATATAGTGATTAGGATAGTTTCATATGCTTCATCTAATTACTCTTTCAGAATATTTCCAAATATTAAAAATTTTTTCAATTTAAATTCTAAATCCTATGAAAGATAAACTTTATGACAATGCTGACAGCTTCGCAATGTCATTTGACGATGAATGGAAAAGAATTAATTGTGAAGATTTACGATTAAAGATTGATAAAGTATTTGAAAATTTATCTGACCATCCTTTTTTAGTTTCTAATCCAGAGAATGCAAGAAAAATGGCTGAATTTAGGATTTTTTCATTAAAGAAATTTCAATAATTGTTTTAGTTTAAATTCCAATACTTATGGATTTACATGTTTGGTGAATTAAAAAACCCCTTGCTATATAAAAATATTGTTATACCTATGATTGGACCTATACCAAATATAAAAAGTACTAATTTTGCTGAATTTTTAGTTTGACCTATTTCTTGATTTTGTTTAATAGAGTTAGTTTGTGATTTTTGTGATTTTTTGTTTTTCATGAGAAAATCCTACTACACTGCAAAGTTAAAAACTTTTGATAAATTTTTAAATCTCTAATATTTTTATAATTTAACCAAATTTATTTAGAATTCCTAAAAACACAATATTGTATAATGCTATTAATAAAAAGTGAATATGAGTGCAACTAAGAGAGAGGAAGTAAGTTCTCACCTTAGATATATAAGGTTAGATCTCAGAGAGATGTATCAAATGCTTATCAAAGACGATTTGTTGCCAGATCTAAATGAAGCAAAGGAAGTACATGCTCAACTTGATGCTCTACTTAATTTATTATCAGATAAAGAATTAAAAAAAATAAAAAGTCAATCAGAAAATTTTTAAATAATAAGAATAACTATAAATAATTAGTAGCTGATTCTATTCTTTTGCGATTATCGTGCATCTGTTCTAATTTGTTGTAGATTTCTTTAATTTGCATTTGCAATACATCTGTAGAATTTATATTGCTTAAAGATTCCATCGCTGAGACTAGACTTTCCTTGGCTTCAATTAAATGTCTACATTCTTTACTGCCTGCTTCGTATGACATGGTCTTTTAAAATTGCTATTATGACAAATATATAAAAAATTGTTCCGTATTGCTTGATACTTTTATCAAATGAAAGCCTATTATTGTAATTTTTAATACAGAGTTTGGAATTTTTTTCATTAAAGTTTAAAAAAAACAAATGCAAGAAAATTCCAAAGATTATGAATTCTGTATTAAGGTGGCTTTAGATAATGCAAAAAAAAGAATTAATCTACTCAATAGTTTTGATAGAAAGTGTCTTCTAGAGGAATATAAAGAATGGATAAAGGATGGTTCAACTAAACATTCAGTTTTACTAATTAGAGAGGATCCCATTATCTAAAGAATAATGTAATGAAATTTTTTAACTCTTTTCATTCGAAGTAACCTTAAATAAAAAATATAGGCTTACCATAAAAGTAATTATTAGAATAATAGTTAAAGAAGAAAAATTATACATAGTTTTATCTCTAGGTCTTTTTATAATAACAGTATTTATTTTTAATTCCCCTTTTGATTCAGTTTCCTTTTAAAAGTGAAAAAATAAATTCCTTTAAATTTTCTTTTTCTAGAGAAATTTCTTTATACTTATAGTTTTTTAGTTTTTTATAAATTAAATCCAATAAATATTCTGATTTTTCATTCATAAGTTAAAGTTTTTTTTCTAATAAATAAATCTTTTCTTCTCCAATTTTATCTGGTTTTGTTATTTTACATCCTTTATCTTTTTCCATGTCACAATCTTTTGTTGATGGTAAAGATTTCCATGTACAAATTTTTTCTTGAGAATCTTGTTTTAAAATAATCCATCCATCATCTAAGTATTTTGAAATACCATCTTCTCCGCAGGAAAACTTTATTTCCATTCTTTCTTTTTTTGAATTGTTATTCTGAATGATATTTTCTTCAGAATTAATTATGGGGTTCTCATTATTTATTAATGTTCTACAAGAAGTTAAGAAAGTTAAAGCTAAAAATATTTGTGAAAATTGTTTTATTCTTTTCATTTTATTTTTTTGATTAATAAATTTATGTAAATTATAGTTTATTTTGATTCAATCAATTTTAATAATTGGTCCATTTTATTCATCAATTTCTTTACTTCATCAGGCTGCGGTAAAATTAATTCTTCTGTAACTGCTAGATGCATTTTTTTTAAGTTTTGCCTTAAATCTGTTAAATGCAACTTTACGTTTTCTTTCTTTTGTTTAACATCAGTCATAGTATTAATATTTGAATTTTATTAAAATCTAAAGAGATTATTATCATATTTTGGAGGTTATTAATAGGAGATAATTAAAATTTTAGTTTTTAATTTTCAATTTCATATAGTTCTCTTCCACCATAACAAAAATTTGTTGATAACATTTTTAGTTCCCTCTTATTAAATTGGATTAAATTTTTATTTTTAATAATATAATTTTTTGCAATAGCTTCACATTCTAATTTATTTCTTGCATGTTTAATAACCGGATAAAAATATGTAAATAAAGCAACTACAAACATAAATGTTAATAATGATTTTTTGTCATTTTTAATTAATTCTTTAGATTTTTTTTTGGCTTTTAAAATTTTTATTAGTAATTTATCTGGCAATCCTATCTGAACAAATAAAAATTCTACCCACCATGGAAGTTCTTTATCTTTATTTTTCTTTGGGTTTGAGGAAGTATTCATTGTCTTAGCTTGAAAATTTTGGTTTCTGACATCTCTGGGATCACTTTTTTCTTTTTTATTCATATCATCAAATATCTTATTGGAATATAGAAGGTTTATTTTGATTTGGAAACTATATTTTTATTTTATAAGTTTTAATTTAATTTATCTATGTATTTGAGTATTGTAAATTTGTATTTAAATAAAATTAATAGATGGCAAAAAAAAGAAGGAAGTTAAATAAAGATTTCGAAAAAGAAATATATTCATCAAAAAAAAATGTTGAATTAGTTTTAGCTAAAATCTATGATATCGACGACGAAGATATACAAAAAGAATATATGAGTGCATTTAATAGAGTTGTCTATTTATATGATGAATTAAAAGAAGATTATGAACAAAAAGGCTTTAATGATAATTCAGAGGGATTCCTGAAAAATTATAAAAATGCTTTTAATCTTTTCGAATCAGAATTTGAAATTTAGACTATCCTCACCTTTTATAAGGTTTTACTGGTATTTCAATAAATTTACCTTTTTGGAGATCAAATTTTTTCTTTTTCAAACTTTTTATACAAGTTGATTCTTTTCTCTCCCTTTTACAAATTCTTTTTATTTGGTAATCATTTAAAGAGAATGATTTATCCCCATATATGACCAAAGCAAATATAAATAAACAAATATTTAATGCTGATTTCATTAATTCTCTGGATGTTTAAGTATCTTTTATAAAGATAAATTAAATACAATTATAATTATCTATAATCTTTTTTAATTCATTTTTAGTCAAGTCTGTTGAAATAAATACTTCTTGGGCTGTTTTCCCTTTCCTTGCTATAGCTTTATATCCGTTTATGGTTTTTACGGATAATCTTATAGTCAATTTAGAAGATCTTCCTCTTACTCTAGATATCACAGCAGGAGTTATTGTCTTGATATTTATGTTAAGTGCTAATTTTTGAAGTATCGGTATTAGACCTTCGATATAAGTACTATGGTTTAATACTAATCTACCCAATTTTTTATTTTTATTATATTTATAAAATTCTGTTTCTGAGAGATTAACTTTAACTAAGAAATGACTAAAAAATTTAGAAGTTCTGTTATATTTATATAAATTGTTTGTAACTAATGATCTTTCAGATAGGTTGGGCGGCTTTAGCTGCAATTTTTACTTTTTCAATTGCTATGGTTGTTTGGGGTAGAAATGGTGACGGTTCTATTGATGTATGATTTCATCTTTTAATTATGAAATCTATTTAAGTAAATTTCTTATTGTTACATCATTCTTTTTACTCATATTCATAACATTTGCCGTAATTTATATATCTTTTATTTCTTGGAAAGATAAGAAAAGATTGAAAAAATAGAAACTATTTTTTTTGTTCTTTTTTCTTATCCTTTATTCTTAGTTCTTCAATTAATTCTTTAGCTTGTTTCATTTTGGATATACTGCTTTTGTAAATTCCAATATCTTTGTCTGCTTTATTAGTGGATAGTTTCAAATTATCAAAAATATCAGAAATGGTCTTATTCATTTCAGCTTCATTTGCCCCTTTAAAGTCTTGAGAATTTGAAATTAATATATAAACTCCTAAATTCAATATTCTTGAGGGATAAAGTTTAGAATCGCTTTTTTCTTTAAGTAAATTTAATATGTCTTTTGATGATTTATTCTTAAATTCCTCTTGAGATTTTTGAGATATTTCTTTGATTTCACTCGATTTAAAATTTGTAGAACTGCATAAGGAATCAAATAGAAGATATAAATGTTCCTCAGGGTTATACCCTTTCATTAATTCTTTGAATGTTTCAGTGAGACCAATACAAAAGAGATAATCTTGTGTAAATTCATTTTGATGATTTAAAAGATTTAGTTCTACGAGCATTTCATCTACTATTCTTTTGTATAATCCTGGAATAACGTATGGAAATTTTTCATAAAATAACTTTTTGCTATCTGAAACAGTCAATTTTTCTTTCAATTTTTTTATATGTAAACCTTAATAAGGTTAGCGTATGTTGACTCAATATCGTTAGTATCTAATAAACAAATAAATATTATTATGATCCCTTTAGTTTTAGAAGAATCCGGTGGTAGTGAAAGAGTCTTCGATATTTATTCGAGATTATTAAGAGAGAGAATAATCTTTCTGGGAGAACAAGTTACTAGTGAAACTGCCAATAGAATTGTTGCTCAATTATTATTTCTTGAAGCAGAAGATCCTGAAAAAGATATCTATATGTATATAAATTCACCAGGCGGATCTGTCTATGATGGGTTAGGTATCTTTGATACTATGCAACATGTTAAACCGGATATTCATACAGTATGTGTAGGACTGGCAGCTAGTATGGGCGCATTTTTATTGGCTGCAGGTACTAAGGGTAAAAGAAGCAGTCTTAGACATTCAAGAATCATGATTCATCAACCACTTGGAGGTGCAAGGGGACAAGCAAGTGACATAAGAATTCAAGCAGATGAAATTTTATTTTTAAAAGAACGACTTAATACTGAATTATCAGAAAGAACTGGTAAAGATTATGAAACTATTAAAGAAGATACAGATAGAGATTTTTATATGTCTCCAAAAGAAGCACTCGAGTACGGATTAATAGATTTAGTCTTAGATAAGAAACCTGTCAAGGTTTGAGTTTAACTTAACAATTGAGGTGTTCTATCTTTCTCAGGAATGGTAGTGAATTTTGAAAGAATACTTACAAATTCTTCACCATCTAATGTCTCTTTTTCTATTAATAGATCAACAATTTTATCCATAGCTTCTCTATTTTCACTGACTATAGAATAAGTTTCTTCATAACATTCCTTAACCATTACTCTTACACTTTCATCAATTTGTTTGGAGATGGAATCAGAAACTTCACTTCTAGTCATCAAATCTCTACCAACAAATACTTCTTGATTACCACTTTCTAATGCTATGGGACCTAAATTACTCATTCCAAATCTTGTAACCATTTGGCGTGCCATAGAAGCAACTTGTTGAAAATCGCCACCGGCACCTGTTGTTATTTCACCCTTTCCGAAAACAACATCTTCAGCAGCTCTTCCTCCTAATGCGCCCATTATCCTTGCTCTTAATTGAGCTCTACTAATGAGGGTTTGTTCATCATCTGGAGTAAACCAAGTTAAGCCTTTGGCTTGACCTCTTGGAATGACAGTTACTTTCTGAACAGGATCATGTGCTTTCACAAGTGAACCTATAAGAGCATGGCCAACTTCATGGTAAGCAATTAATCTTTTGCTTCTCCCATCTGTTAATGGGGAACCCTCCATTCCAGCTACAATCCTATCTACAGAGTCATCAATTTCTGAAATACTAATAGAATCTTTTCTTCTTCTAGCAGTTAAGATTGCAGCCTCATTTAGTAAATTCGCCAAATCTGCCCCTGTAAAACCTGGAGTTCTTCTTGCAATACTTTCAAGTGTTAAATCTTCTTTGAGTTTCTTATTTCTCGCATGTACTTCAAGTATTGATAATCGACCCTTAATGTCTGGAGCATCAACAGTTACCTGTCTGTCAAATCTACCTGGCCTCATGAGAGCAGAGTCTAAAACATCAGGTCTGTTTGTCGCTGCAATAATTATTATTCCACTATTACCTTCGAATCCATCCATTTCAGTAAGCAATTGGTTGAGGGTTTGTTCTCTTTCATCATTTCCTCCTCCAATACCAGCACCTCTTTGCCTTCCGACAGCATCGATTTCGTCAATAAATATTAAACAAGGACTATTTTCTTTAGCTCTTTTAAATAGGTCTCTTACTCTACTAGCACCTACACCAACAAACATCTCAACAAATTCGGAACCTGATAATGAAAAAAATGGTACACCGGCTTCTCCTGCAATTGCTTTTGCTAAAAGGGTTTTACCAGTACCTGGAGGACCTACCAATAAAACACCCTTAGGAATCCTTGCTCCTACAGAAGTAAATTTTTCTGGTTTTTTCAGAAAAGTTACAACTTCTTCTAAATCCTGTTTGGCTTCATTAACACCTGCTACATCATCAAATACAACTCCTGTTTGAGCTTCCATTGCAAATCTTGCCTTTGTCTTTCCAAATTGCATTGCTTGACCAGGTCCTCCTGGCATCCCATTTGATCTCCTAGCTAATAATATTAAACCTCCAATTAAAATAGCTGGGAAAAGTAAATTCCCTAAAATTCCTAATGCAGGTGGAGCTGTTTTAACAGGATGTACATCAAAACTAATCCCCTCATTTTTTAAATTGTTTATAAGTTCAGGTGTTAATCCTGGAAGATCTACGCGCAATCTCTGGACTTTATTATCTAAATCTGAATCTATTGTCTCTATTACTGCATTTCTACCTCCATCAAAAATATCAACTGATGTAACCCTTCCTGAATTAATATAATCTAAGAATCTGCCATAACTAACTCTTGCTACCGCAGAATTTCTTGGAGCAATGGTTGTTCCATTTGATTTGAGTGAATCAACATTGCTAGAGGATAAAAATTGGTAGGAAAGTGCAATTACTAAAACTATAGGTAAAGCCCATAAAATTAATGTTTTAAATTTTTGATTCATTAATTTACTGAAGTTAATTCGATGATTCTATAGTGAATCAGCTCATTTCGTTGATATTTCCTATAACTTTATGCTTATATAACTCTTGAATGTATTAGATTTATTGATGAAATTTGTTATTAGGGATAAGGTTAAGTTGATTGCGCCAGTTTCCTACCTAAAGACCTCAGATAATATGCCAATGCTTAGACCACCTGATCTTGTAGCTATTGATGAAATTGGAGAAATACTATCAATAAAATCTCCAGATACTGTTGAAGTAAAGTTTAGAAGAGGTTCTTTTTTAATTGATATTGATAAGATTGAGAAAATCTAATTTAAAAGTTTTTCTTCCACCTAGTACTAATTTCTAAACATATTTTTTTATTTCCAGAAATACTCAAAAAAGGTTTTGAAAAATACTTATTAATCAATTTAAGAATATCTAATGAAGATATTTCGTCTATTTTTATATTTAAATCTATCTCCGAAACCGGGAATATTCCATAGCTAATTAATTGAAGTTTTCGCTGTAAAATTTCATCTAATGATTGATTGCCTAATAGAAAAGAACCTTTTAATTTTTCTTTAGCTAAAAATAATTCAGAATCAATCAAAGGGTTTAAAAGTAAATTTTTCCATAGGGATGATAAAAGTTCAAAAGCGAAAAGGGCATTTTTATTTGAAACTGATAAATAAACTAAAAATGGCGCATTTCCAAACCTAACAGGATTATAAACTCCCAGATCGTAAGTAATGCCATTCTTTTCCCTGAAAAGTTTAAATAAAGCAGCGCTCATTCCATAAGATAAATATGACTCCAAAACTTTAAGGGGCAAGTATTCTCTACTTCTACGAGAACAAGTTTGGTTTCCTATCATTATGATTGTTTGATTTGAATCATTATTTATGTGATCAAATCTATTAATAGGATCTAAATTATGATTTGGAGGGCATGGGTTTTCTTCTAGGATTTTTTGATCTAATGTGCCTAAATTTTTTCCATTTATTTCTAAGTTGTTTGACATTATGTACTTTTCTCTAGTTTTGAAATTTTTAAATTCAAATAAAACATCTGCATATGAAATTTTCGAGACATCATTTACATTCCCTATTGTATTGAAAGCATAAGGATGACTTGAGTAAACAATTTTTCTCCATTTTTCAAAACATATATTGAATGGATTTTCTTTATCTTTTTTAATCAAATCAATAGAGGATTTTTTTACTTTTTGAAATTCAATTTCCGAGAGAATTGGCTTATTAACTATTAAATCTAATAAAGGGAGTAATTTACTGAAATGTTCATTTAGGGATTTAATGCTTATCGAAATTCCATCTTCGAATATTTCCTGATTTAATTCTGCTCCATAGGATTCAATATATTCAGAAAGGAGGAAATTATCAAAGCCTTCACAACCTCGGGTGAGTAATGAAGAAAGAATCTTATTTATACCTTTTTTGGTAATACTATCCATATCGCTGCCGCCTTTAATCCAAATTGAAGCAGTTGAAAAATTCCTTTTTTTATGATCTAAATAATATCTTTTTGTCATTTACTAGGAGATGCAATTAGAGTGAATTTATTTCCGCTGCAATATTGTGTAATCTCTTTGAAATTATCCAAATCACTCCAATATTTTAAATGACTTTGTAATTTGTTTATTGAGGATTTTCTCCCCCAGAGAAGTTCATTTCCAAAGAATGAAGAAAGTTGTGTAGATGTTTCTAAATTAAATACATAATTGCTTTTTACAATATTTATAGCTTTTTTAATTTCATCCAAAGTTAAAATTTCATGATTAGATATTTCTTCTATTGTTTTGTTAATTTGCTTTTCTACTAAATAAATATCTTTCTTCTCACAAGTTGCTTCCAAGATAAATAATCCACCTAATTCACCTGCATTTACATCAACATATACTGATTCAACAAGATTATTATCTTCTTTTAAAAGTTTTACTAACCTGCTGTTTCTTCCTACAGAGAGTATTGAAGCTAAAATCTCAAGTCCAATAAGATTTTTTTGATCACTAAGATTCGGGATAAACCAAGCCATAAATATTCTTGAAAATTCTAAATTATCAAACTTAATTACCTCTCTACCATTTCTAATCTTTAGGGAAGCTATATTTTTTGGATTTTTTAAATTTGGATGCTTATAAACTGAATTTTTATTTATCCCCGATAGATCACTTTTTTCAAAGATTTTATAAATTTCCTCTGAGAGATTACCAGCAACTGCAATACAAATATTATCGCTATTGTAGTATTTACTATGAAATTTCTCAAGGTCATTTATCTCCAATCCTTTGATACTTTGCTCTGTTCCTAGTATTGAATTGGCATAATTAGAATTTAGCCAAACCCTATTTAAAAAGTAATTAAATAATTTTTCTTCGGGTTGATCATTTTGTTGTTTGATTTCATCAAGGACTACACCCTGCTCTTTTATAAATTCATCGGTATTAAAATTTGGAGAAACTACAATATTTGTCAAAAGAGCAAGTGATTCTCTAAAGTTATTAGGGGGAATGAGGACGTGGTAATGTACATCATCATAACCTGTTGAAGCATTGCTCAATCCTCCTAATGATTCAATTTTATGATCAAATTCACCTGGCATGATTTTGTTAGAACCTTTAAAAATCATATGTTCTAGAAAATGAGCAGTGCCATTTTTATCAACTTCCTCAAATGAAGAACCTGCTTTACACCAAATATCAATGCTTATAAGCGGCAATTCTTTATTATCCACTAATACACATTTAGTTTTGCTTGAATGGGTGTAGTAATTAACTTCTCCTACATTCATTTGAATTTTCTATTTAAACTCTATTTTGGTCCTTTTTAACCTTGTTGTCTGAATCTTTAACTAAAACTAAATTAACAGACTCTCTTATTTTGGACTTGTTACAAAATATTAGAGAGCATAGATCTATTCTTGATAACCTCAAGAGTATAAAAGTTGATGCAAATCTCACTAATATAATATCCAATGAAATAGGTAGAGAACTATATATTGAAAACGAATTTCATAAAGCAAAAGGATTTAGAAAGTTACATATCGAAGTTGCAGAATTTTCAAACAATCTTAAAATATTACACTGCGTTTTTTTCCCTGATCCTAAGTTCGATATTCCAATTTTTGGAATGGATTTAGTAAAAATAAATGATGTTGTTTCCGCTGCAATTGTCGATTTATCTCCATCATCTCAGAATCAAGACTTAAAATATGAAAAATCTCTTTCTGAAATTGATAAAAGTTCTTTCACTTTATTAAGAGAGATTCCTAAATGGGGGGGTATTTTTTCTAAAAATGTATTTTTTGCTTCTTTAAAAAATAATTCTGAGGAAGATGCTTTTTGCAGGTTAGTGGATGAATACCTCTCAATTTTAGTAAAATTAAGTAAGGAAGCTAAGCCTGATTTCGAAGAGAAAATTATTCAAGAGAGAATAGATTATCAAAAGAATTATTGCTTGCAGCAGATGAAAAATGAAAAGACTAGTATGGTTCTTTTAAAATATTTTGATGAAAAATGGGTGAATAATTATATAAAAACTGTACTATTTGATTTTTAATGCATTTAAGAAAGTTTAAAAATTTATTTATTTATTTATTATTGTTTATCCCATTGTCTCTTGGAATTATTTCTTGTTCTAGTAATAATAAAACAAGTTCAAAGTTAAAAGAAGATATAACTGCAGATTTTATACCTCCTATTAAAGCCGTTGCCGCACTAGGTCAACTTTCTCCTTCGGGAGAGATCAGGCAATTAGCTGCACCGATAAGTCAGTTTGGCTCATCACCTCGAATAATTGAAATACTAGTGAATGAAGGAGATTTTGTAAAAAAAGGTGATGTTCTCGCAATTTTTGAAAACAGAGAAAAGTTAATAGCTGATCTTGAAAGGAATGATGATCTAATCAATACTATTAACAAAGAAATTTCCCTAAAGGAAGATCAAATAAAAAGGTATGAGTTGGCTTTGAGTAAAAATGCATATTCTTTTGTACAGTTGTCGCAGAGAAAAGACGAATTACTAAAGTTGCAAAAACAAAAAATTAACCTTATTGGAGACAAAAAAAATATCGAGATTGATCTTTTTAATTCAAAATTAAGGAGTCCAATTGATGGTTTTATACTTGGGATAAATTCGAGGGTTGGTGAGAGGCCTAAAAATGAAGGCATATTGGATATTGGTTCTACTCAAAAGATGGAAGCCCTAATAGAGGTTTATGAATCTGATATCGATAGAGTCTTTATCTCTCAGAATGTTGAATTGAGCAGTGAGAATGGTGGTTTCCAAAAAAATCTTAAAGGCAAGGTAATTAGGATTAGTCCTCAGGTAAAACAAAGAAAAGTTTTATCAACTGATCCAACTGGGGATGCTGATTCGCGTATTATCGAAGTTCTCGTTGAATTAGATAAAGAATCAATAGATATTGTTCAAAATTTTGCAGGAATGAAGGTGATTGCAAAATTTATTCCCTAATGAATTTTTCTCTTTTTAAATTTAGAAAAATACCATTAGCCTGGTTGTTATTAACCAGGCAACCATTAAGATTGGCTGTCGCCATTGCAGGAATAAGTTTTGCAGGGATTTTGATGTTTATGCAATTAGGTTTCAGAGATGGATTATTTGATACTAGTGTAACGATTCATAAACTTTTAGATGCGGATCTTGTTTTGATCAGCCCCAGATCGAAAAGTTCTATAAGCATGAGTGGATTCCCAAAAAGAAGGTTAATTCAGACTCTTGCTGTAGACGAGGTTGAAAAAACGGCTCCTGTAAATCTAAATTATCTACTTTGGAGAAATCCCGAAAATCTTAAAACAAGATCTATACTTGCTTTAGGTTTTAATCCTTCTGATTCACTTCTTTTGGATGATGGATTTTCAAATAAAGCTTACAAATTAAGAAATCCATCAAGAGTTCTCTTTGACAAACTTTCCAGACCTGAATTCGGACCAATTGAAGAATGGTTTTTATCAGATCAAAAAGTTGAAACTGAGGTCGCTGGGAAAAGAGTAATAGTTGAAGGTCTTGTTGAGTTGGGACCATCTTTTGGCGCAGACGGTAATTTGATAACTAGCCGAGAAACCTTCTTGAGACTTTTTCCTGCGAATCCTCCTGGAAGTATAGAAATTGGTTTAGTAAAACTTAGAAAAGGTTCAGATCCTGAATGGATTTCAAAAATATTAAATAAATCTCTCCCAAATGATGTTCGAGTTCTTACAAAAAATCAATTTATAGAATTTGAGAAGAATTATTGGAAAAATAGTACTGCGATAGGTTTTATATTTAGTTTGGGCGCTTTGATGGGTTTCGTTGTTGGATGCGTAGTTGTTTATCAAATTCTTTACAGTGACGTTACAGACCATCTTCCAGAATATGCGACTCTATTAGCGATGGGGTATAGACTAAATTCTCTTTTCTTTGTTGTTGCTAGAGAAGGATTTTTGTTGGCATTATTTGGTTACTTACCTGCTTATTTATCTGGCCAAATGCTTTATTCTGTTATAAGAAACTCTACTAAATTGCCAATAATAATGGATGCAGATAAAACGATTTTAATTTTCGTATTGGTTTTAGTTATGTGTATGGGTTCTGCTGGTATTGCTATGCGTAAATTAGTTGATGCAGATCCTGCTGAAATTTTTTAATAGTTAAGAATATTAATGGATAAAGCTAAAAAAACAAGAAAAAATATTAATAAATTAAAGACAGTTTCAATAAATAATTTGAGTCACTTTTATGGAAAAAATGAAAATAAAAAACAAGTTCTCAATAATGTAAATTTAAATATTGATAAAGGAGAGTTGGTTCTTTTAAAAGGACCTTCTGGATGCGGCAAAACTACTCTTTTAACATTAATTGGTGCTTTAAGAACCTGTCAAAGCGGTGATTTGAAGGTATTAAATAATCAATTAAATGGAGCCTCAAGAAAAACGAGACAGATTCTCAGAAGAAGTATTGGTATGATTTTTCAAGGCCATAATCTACTGAGATGTTTAACAGCTGAACAAAATGTTCAAATGGGTGCAGATTTAATTAAAGGGTTAACATATTTGCAAAGACGTGAAATTGCACGAAATTGGTTGTCAGCAGTGGGACTAGAAGATCATCATAAGAAGTTGCCAAATAATTTATCTGGTGGGCAGAAACAGAGAGTAGCAATTGCTCGGGCGTTATCTGCTAATCCAAAACTTTTGCTAGCTGATGAGCCGACTTCTGCTTTAGATAGCATTACAGGAAGGGAAATAGTTACCCTTTTAAGAAAATTAGCAAAAGAGCAAAATTGTTCTGTTCTTATGGTGACTCACGATCCAAGAATTTCTGATATGGCGGATAGGATATTAAATATGGAAGATGGTAAAATATATAGTGCCCATAGTGAGCTAATATAATTAAAAGTTAAAAATTTCATGTCAAAGAGAAGGAATCTAAAAAAAGAAAAGCAAGAACGTAACAGAGCATATGCCAGAAAGTTCAAAAAAAGAAAATTAAGAACTGACGGGAGACCAGATGGTGGAAACGTTTCAGGTACAGCAAATAATGGCGGGGCAGCTGATTAGGAAATATCTTTTATTTTTACCTTCTTGGAGTCCATTTTTAATGAATTTTTAAAGCTTGAACATGAATGTAAGTATTGTTATACCGACTTACAATAGATTACCTATATTAGAGAAATGTCTTGTTGCGCTTGAAAATCAAAAATTAACCCCAAATATCAGTAATTATGAAGTAATAGTAATAGATGATGGATCCACTGATGGAACAAGCTCCTGGATAAATAACAATAAAGCTAATCTTCCACACGTTATTCTATTTCAACAAGAACATGGAGGACCTGCACTTGGAAGAAATCTTGGTGTAATTAAATCAAAATATGAAATTATTATATTTATTGATAGTGATCTTATAGTTTTAGATAATTTTATAAATTGCCACGTAGAAAAATTACTTGCCTCTTGGAGAAAAAATGATAAAAAATGTTTTACCTATGGAACGGTGGTCAATACATCTAATTTTCTAAATCCTCAGAGTGAAAAACATAAAATAATGGACACTTCTTTTGCCTATTTTGCTACTGGGAACGTTGCTATATCAAAAGAATTAATTTTAAGTGTCGGCTTATTTGATACTTCTTTTAGTCTTTACGGTTGGGAGGATTTAGAACTTGGAGAAAGATTAAAAAAAATAGGTACAAAATTAATTAAATGTCCAAAAGCAATTGGTTTCCATTGGCATCCGCCATTTAATTGCAATCAAATAGATTCATTAATAACTCAAGAAAAAGAGAGGGCAAATATGGCGTTAGTGTTTTATAAGAAACATCCAAATTTAAGGGTTAGATTTATGATTCAATTAACTCCTCTTCATAAATTACTTTGGCAAATTCTTTGCTTTGGAGGGCTAATAAGTATTGATAGAATCCTACCTTTATTAAGATTCCTAGTAAATATAAGAAGAAACAGACTTGCACTTGAGATACTTAGGATACCTCTAAATATGATTTATATTAAACAGTTAACTAAATCAAGATAAAAAACTTTTAGAAATACACATCATTTGCTAGAATTGTTGAAATTAAATCCACACATCTGACTGTTTCGGGTGATTTATTAATATAAATTCCCCGTCAGATGGAGGCTAACCCGAAACCTTTTAAATTATGGCTGTTGTATCACTATCTGAGATGATGGAAGCTGGTGCTCATTTTGGGCATCAAACTAGACGTTGGAACCCCAAAATGTCTAAGTATATATACTGTGCGAGAAATGGAGTACATATTATTGATCTTGTTAAAACAGCATTGTGTATGAACAATGCATATAAATGGACAAGGAACGCAGCAAAAAGTGGTAAACGTTTCTTATTTGTCGGGACAAAAAAACAGGCATCGGACGTAGTTGCCCAAGAAGCTACTCGCTGCGGTGCTGCATATGTAAACCAAAGATGGCTTGGAGGTATGTTGACAAATTGGACAACTATGAAAGCTAGAATTGAACGATTGAAGGATCTTGAAAGAATGGAGAGTAGTGGGTCAATAGCAATGAGGCCCAAAAAAGAAGCTGCAGTTCTGAGGAGAGAACTTGAAAGATTACAAAAATACCTTGGAGGACTTAAGGGTATGAGAAGATTACCAGACGTAGTAGTTTTGGTTGATCAGAGAAGAGAATCTAACGCAGTTCTAGAAGCCAGGAAATTAGATATTTCATTAGTATCAATGTTGGATACCAACTGTGACCCCGATTTATGTGAAGTTCCAATCCCATGTAATGATGATGCAGTTAGATCGGTTCAACTTATTTTAGGAAGACTAGCAGATGCCATTAATGAAGGCAGGAAGGGATCTAATGCCGAAAGAAAAAATTAAATTCTAATTTAAAACTTACTAATTACTATCTTTTATTATTTAAATGGGAAACATTACAGCAAAACTCGTAAAAGATCTTAGAGATAAGACAGGTGCAGGCATGATGGATTGCAAAAAAGCACTTAATGAAACTGACGGAAATGTCGATAAAGCTTTGGAGTGGTTAAGAAAAAAAGGTATAGCTAGCGCTGAAAAGAAATCGGGAAGAGTAGCGGCTGAAGGCTCTATTGGTAGTTATATTCATACAGGTTCAAGAGTTGGAGTTCTAATAGAGTTAAATTGTGAAACTGATTTTGTAGCTAGGGGCGATATATTTCAATCCCTTTTGAAGGATGTCTCGATGCAAGTAGCTGCTTGCCCAAATGTTGAGTATGTTTCAATTGACGAAATACCAGAAGATGTTGTGGAAAAAGAAAAGCAGATTGAAATGGGGAGAGATGATTTATCTGGAAAACCAGATCAAATTAAAGAAAAAATAGTTGAAGGGAGAATATCGAAAAGACTAAATGAGTTAGTTCTGCTTTCTCAACCTTACATTAAAGATAGTTCTCTTACAGTTGAGGATCTTGTCAAACAAGCAGCAGCAAAAATAGGAGAAAATATCAAAGTAAGACGCTTTACAAGATATACATTGGGTGAAGGTATTGAAAAAAATCAGATGGACTTCGCTGAAGAAGTTGCATCAATGAAATTAAACTAGAAAATTGAATAATTTCAATAATTGCGAAGAAATAGACAAAATAAACTCTCAATTAAATAGAGCAGGCATTCAAAAAAACCGACTAATTAGTCAGATCTACAGTGAGTATGAAATCTACTTTAATATGGTGAGAGATCTACTATACATTTCTGTAGAAAAAGGGCTTAATGAACTATGTAGCGACCAATCAATTAAAAATGTTTTCTTAAATGCAAACGAACTTTGTTCTTTCTTTGAGAAAAAAATAAGTAAATTAATTTACGCAAAATTGCCCTTAATAACAATAGAACAATTAAAAATAAATAAAATTGGGGAAAACATAAATCAAGAGATTAATTTTAGAGCTTTAGGAACGTCTCAAAAAACAAAGGTTCATCAAGAAGAAGAACTTCAATATGACGATGGTCTTAAATTTGAAGAACCTATGCAGTTTAAGATTAGTGAAGATATTTCTAATGTTTCTAAATATTATCAAGATCAGAATCAAGAGAAATTCGCATCAATTGATTTAGATAAGAATCACCATATTAATTATTTATCTAATAACAATATTATTGAAAATATAGGAGTGGACAAAAAATTTATTTCTTCCCTAATCGAATTAATACAGGAAGTTAAGGTTGAAATACCAAGGCATTCTGAAAACGAAAATATTAATCAAATTGATATTTCGCCCAAACATCAGAGTCTTAAAATTTTTGATTTAATTGACAATTCATTGGAAAAATTACTATTGAATCTTTCATACAATATCAACTTAGAATTATTTAAGGCTAATCTAATAAAAAAGATTATATCTCAAGATTCCTTCGAGTACTTAGTAGACAAAAAATTGATGATAAAACATCCACATCCTTTCGTTATTAATTTTGAATTCAATCTAAATAATTCATCATCCAACGGTCACAATATCCCAAGTATTATTTTCTTTAATATATCTACTGTTGAGTTAGAATTTAAAAATTTAAATCTTTCTATCCAAAGGAATAAAATCAATGAGCTAAAAAATCAATTTCAACGTTTGATTAAAAAAGAAAGATACTGGAAGCAAAAAGAAATAACTTTGAATAAGATACGTTGAAAAATAACTCTTTTTTCAGATGTGAATAGTAGCGGGAAAAATAATATCTTAATTAAAGATTGGATAAGACCTCTCCAGAAGTCTTTAACTATTGAATCGGAAAGTAAGTATATTAATACTTTAGGAAGAAAAAAATATTTTAATGAGTATTTGTATGAGTCATTGACAAAATTAGATAATGTAAATCTATCAGACGAATATTTGGGTAAATTTAGTGAACTTTCTAAAAAATATAGTGAATATAATAAACTAGATTTTAATCAAAGAAAAAGATTAATTATAGACACAAGGAAAAGTCTTTATAAACTTGGTAAAACTTTAGAAATAGAAAATTCTAATAATATTTCTAATACAGTTTTTTTGAATAAAATTGATTCAAGTTTGTCTCTTGATTCAGATATATCATTAATAAAAAATGTTGGCAAAGTTTATAAAAATAAGCTTAATGAATTAGGTGTTTTTAATATAAAAGACCTAATTAATTATTTCCCACGAACATATTTAGACTATACCAATAGAGTTAAGATAATAAATTTAAAACCAGATAATTTATATACCTGCATAGTCAATATTAAAAGATTTTATATTTATAAGAGCAAAAAAAATAGTAATTTATCAATAATGAACTTTCTAGTTTCAGATGAAACTTCTTCAATAAAGGTTACAAAATTTTTTTTAGGAAGGCGATTTAGATCTTATTCCTTCTTTGCTTCGCAAAAATCTTTGTATACACCTGGTACTAAATTAGCAATATCAGGAAAGGTTAAATTGACAGAGTATGGAAAAACTTTTGTAGATCCGCAGATTGAGATTCTTAAGGATAATAATGATAATTTTAATTTCTCAGGAAGAATATTACCCTTGTATTCATTAGCTGAAGCATTATCAAATATGAGTTTTATAAAACTCATAAAAAAGGTTCTAATTTACGCAAGGGAATATCCAGACATTTTAAACCAAAAGCAACTTGATTCATTATCTTTATTATCTAAAGGAGATTCTTTGATTAATATTCATTTACCACCATCTCAACAGGCACTTATTGAGTCAAAAAAACGTTTGGTTTTTGATGAGTTGTTCCTACTGCAAATAAAGTTCTTACTGAGAAAAAGAAATACGAATAAAAATATAGTTTTAAAACAATTACCTCAAAAAAAATCATTACTAAATGAATTTTTAAATAATTTTCCTTTTGAATTAACAAAATCTCAAGTCAAAGTTCTAAATGAAATTAAGAAAGATTTATGTAATCCCTTACCAATGTCGAGACTTCTCCAGGGAGATGTAGGGAGCGGTAAAACTATCATTGCAATCGCATCTCTTTTAATTGTTATTGAAAAAAATTTACAAGGTGCTTTTATGGTGCCTACAGAAGTATTGGCAGAACAACATTATAAAAATTTATTAAAATGTTTGAATCCACTCTTAGTTTCCATTGAACTTCTTACTGGGAATACTCCTCAAAAAAAGAGAAAAGAAATTCTCTCGAATTTAAATAATGGACTAGTTGATATCCTTGTTGGTACTCATGCATTATTTGAAGATAAAGTTATCTTTAATTCCTTAGGGATTGTAGTAATTGATGAACAACATCGGTTTGGAGTTACTCAAAGAAATAGATTACTTAATAAAGGTGATAATCCTAACTTGTTATCAATGACAGCAACACCTATTCCAAGAACACTAGCGCTTTCTATTTATGGTGATTTAGACGTTAGTCAAATTACAGAACTTCCTCCTGGTAGAATTCCCATAACTACAAAAGTAATTTCAGAGGATGATTTAACTAACTTGTACAAGATTGTTGATGATGAAATCACTAATGGAAGGCAAGCTTATGTGATTTTGCCGCTTATAGAAGATTCAGAAAAAATTAACTTAAGTTCTGCAAAGAAAATATTTAAAAATTTATCTGAAGAGATATTTATAAATAAAAAAGTTGGATTATTACATGGCAAATTAAATTCACAAGAAAAGAATGAAGTGATTAATTCTTTTTTAAAAAATGAAATTAATATATTGGTTTCCACCACTGTAATTGAGGTTGGAATTGATGTGCCTAATGCTTCAATTATGATTATTTTTAATTCCGAAAGATTTGGATTATCTCAGCTACATCAATTAAGGGGAAGAGTTGGTAGGGGATCAACTAAATCTTTTTGTTATCTAGTTACCTCCGATAAAAATTTATTAGAAAATAAGCGACTATGTGTTTTGCAGAAATCTAATGATGGTTTTTATATTGCCGAAAAAGACTTGGAACTTAGAGGCCCAGGTCAGATTTTAGGATATAGACAATCTGGATTACCTGATTTTGTACTGGACAATTTACCAAACAATAAATTTCTTATTGAAAAGGCTCGTGAAGAGGCTATTAAGGTTGTTAGTAATGATCCCGATTTAAAAGAAAATATAGTTTTAAGGAATATACTAATTAATAATTCTGATAATAAATTCATTCATGATTTCTTGAATTGAAAACTATTATTGTAATTTTTTAAATATATGCAAGTATAAATCAATTGCAAATTTTAATTGAAAATTTGGAATAAGATACCAATTAAAGAGAATGGAGATAAATTAATAGCTATACCTAGCTACTTTAACTTTTTTGATCCTCACCCTTACTCTCATTTAGGAGCACCATATAAAGATAAAACTTCTATATGGAAATTAAGAAAGGAGGTTGTTAATAGATTAGTAAAAGTAAATGATTATTTGATATCTAAGAATAGTTTTTACCTTTTAATTTATGACAGCTGGCGACCTTTAGAAGTCCAAGAATTTATGTTTAAAAGAGCATTTTTATTAGAGTGCGAAAAAATGGATATCAATGACTCTCTAAAAAATATGAAATCATATCCATCTATTTTAAAAAAAGTTGAAAAATTTTGGGCCTATCCTTCTTTCGATACTAGGTGTCCTCCACCTCACTCAACAGGGGGTGCATTGGATGTTTGTTTATCTGATAAACAAGGAAATCTTCTTGAAATGGGAGGCAAAGTTGATCAAATGGATGAAACTTCAAATCCTAATTTTTATGAAAACATAACAAATGAAGAAGCAATTATTTGGAATAGTAGAAGAAATTTATTAAAGAAAATCATGACTAAATTTGGGTTTGTCCAACATCCAAATGAATGGTGGCATTTTAGTTATGGTGATCAATTATGGGCTTGGAAAAATAAAAAAGAAAATGCTCTTTATGGGAAGATTTAAATTCTAATCGATTGCATTTAGTAAATTCAAAATAGAACTTTCATCTTGCGTATTTATGAAATCTCCAAAATCTAAATGTGAATTACTTATCCAATGATCAAATAATGGTCGAAGAGTTTTTTCTAAATCGTTAAGTTCCATTCTTTGTAAGAATGGTTTAGCTAATCTTTGTAGATTTTTACTTCCCCCCATCCATAATTGGTATTTGTTTTGCCCACTACCTACAAGTGCTAATTCAGCCATATAAGGTCTTGTACATCCATTTGGACAACCTGTCATTCTAAATAATATTGTCTTTTCTATTTTTAAATCTAATAGTAATTTTTCAATCCTTTTAAGTACGTCAGGTAAAATTCTTTCTGCCTCAGTCATCGCAAGACCACAAAGTGGTAAAGCTGGACATGCCAAGGCGTGCCTTTGTATTTCATTAATGTCATCTAAGTTTTCGTATCCAATTTTTGATAGAGATTTTTGAATTTCAATTTTGTTTTTATTAGCAATATTACACAGTAAGATATCTTGATTAGGTGTAAGTCTTAAATCAAGATTATATTTCTTTACGATAGTAGTAATTGTTTTCTTCTTTTCCCCAGATAATCTTCCTGACAACAAAGGTAAACCTACGAAATGTGAGGTCTTATTTTGTTTATGCCAACCTAGATAATCAATAAGAACTTGATTTGGTTCTTTTCTTATTTTTTTAATTTCTTTTTTGAAGTACTTTTCTAGGAGCAATTTTCTGAACCATTTAATACCTTTTCTATGAATAAGGTATTTCATCCTTGAATTTTTTCTTGATTTTCTGTCACCATAATCTCTTTGAATAGCCACAATACTTTGTATTAATTCATAAATATCTTGTTCTTTAACATAACCAAGGGGATCTGCAATTCTGGCGAAGGTTTCTTCATTATTATGTGTACGTCCCATACCACCTCCAACATAGAAGTTGCACCCTTCTAAGTTCCCATCTTTTGAAGTAAAGGCCACTATCCCAATGTCATTAGTAAGAAGATCAACAGAATTATCTCCAGGAACTGTCACAGCGCATTTGAATTTTCTAGGTAAATAAGTTGAACCATAGAGAGGCTCATCTTTTATTCCACTAAAAACATTATCTTTAAATTGAAGCCTCCTAATAGCTTCGATATCTTTGTCAGGTTTTATGGTGTATTCTAAATCCCCGTCTGCCCAAAGTTCTAAAAATGTACCTTGTCCAGCTAATGGTGTGAGAAGGTCTGCAACTTTTCTAGCTAATTTTCTCGCAATTTTGTAATCAGGTGAATCAAATGGAGCTGCTGGGGCCATTACGTTTCTATTTATGTCTCCACATGCAGCTAATGTTGAGCCCATTGAGTTTACAATTGTTTGAATTACTACCTTAAGATTCTCCTTCCTAATTCCATGCATTTGAAAGGCTTGTCTTGTGGTTGCCCTAAGTGATCCATTACCTAGTTTGTCTGATAATTTATCTAATGCTAAAAATAATTTCCCAGGGATTTCCCCACCTGGACTTCTTAACCTAAGCATCATTTGCCAATCTTTACTTTTGCCAGGCTTTCTATTTTCCCTATTATCTTGCTGATAACTACCATGAAATTTCAATAACTGAACTGCATCATTAGTAAAATGATCACTCTCATTGACTAGTTCAGTAGCAAGTGGTTCTTTAAGGAATTGGCTGCTTTTTTTGAAATTTTCAAATTTAGAAACCTCTAGTCCATTTGCCAGACAAACAGTTTCTTCTTTGGCAGAATCTTTTTTCTTTTTTACTTTCTCAACCTTGATCAAAGGACCAAAACATATCTCTTTTTATACATTAGCGAAAAGCTTATTTAACTGGTAGTAAATTATAGTAATAGAAGTTATATTTTTTTCTTGTCTAAATATTTACTTGAGATAGGAACAGAAGAGTTGCCCGCTAAATTTTCTCATTCTGTTCTAGAGCAATTTAAATCTCTAATAGAATTTGAATTGGATAAAAAGTTAATAAAATTCAACAATATTGTTGTCACCTCTTCGCCAAGGCGGATAGTTCTAATTTTAGAAGGTTTAGTCGATTTTGCAGAAGATAAGATGATAGTAAGAAAAGGACCTAAAGCAAATTCAGCTTTTTTAAATGGATCTCCTACTAAGGCTGCTTTAGGATTTGCGAATAGTTTGGGTATTGATGTGGGTGAGCTAGAAATAAAAAATACAGAAAAGGGTGATTTTGTTTTTGGTAAGAAAATTGAAAAGGGACAATCAACAAGAATTTTTTTGTCTTCAATTATTCCTAAATTAGTGAAGAGTCTTCAAGGACCACGATTTATGAAATGGGGAGCGGGGAACATAAAATTCTCAAGACCTATTAGGTGGATTGTCTCTATATATAATGATGAGATTCTTGATTTTACTTTTGATGAATGTGATCCAAATATTCAAATAAGTAATAAATCAAAAAGTCATAGATTAATTAATGAGGTTTTTGAAGTTCCGAATCCGGACAAATATTTTGAATTATTGAAACAAAAAAGAGTATTAGTTAAGAGACACGAAAGGAAAGAAAAAATTGAAGCTTTAATAAATCATGCTTCTAAATCATTAAATCTGAAACCTGACCTCTCCGAAGGATTGCTTAATGAAATTACTGATTTAGTTGAATGGCCAGAGTTAATTATTGGTGAATTTAGTGAAGAATTTCTTGATCTTCCTGTAGAGGTTCTTTCAACAGTCATGAAAAGCCATCAGAGATATGTACCTCTTTTATTAAAAAATAATACTTTTTCCAAACTAGATTTAAGTTCTGAAAAAAACATTAGTACAAATTTTTTCGTTATTTCAAATGGTCTTGAAGAATCAAATAATAATATTGCCAAGGGTAATGAGAAAGTATTGAGGGCAAGGTTTTCAGATGCAAAGTTTTTTGTGTACAGTGATAAAAAAGTTACTTCAATTGAAAGAAATGAAAAACTTAAATCTGTTTCTTATTTAAAAGGACTTGGAAATATTTCCCAGAGAGTAGAGAGAATAGAGGAAGTTATTAAAAAAATCCTTATATTTTTAAATGATAATTCTTTAGAAGATAAAAAGATAATAGAAGCTGCAAGATACTGTAAAAACGACTTATGTAGCGAAATTGTTTACGAATTTCCAGAGTTGCAAGGAATCATGGGTGGTAAATATCTCAAAAATGAGGGATTTAGTGAGGATGTTTGTTTAGCTGTAGCCGAACATTATTTACCTTCTTTTTATAAAGATGCTTTGCCTTCTACAAAATATGGTGCATTAGTTTCAATTGCAGATAAGACTGAAACTTTAATCAGTATATTTATTTCAGGTAAGCGTCCAACTGGATCATCTGATCCTTATGCTTTGAGAAGGAATTTGAATGGAGTTATTAAAATAATTTGGGATTATGAACTTGATTTGCCTTTAGATAATTTATTTAACGAACTTATTGAATTTTGGAAAATAGCATTCCCGAATTTGAACTTCTCAAAAGAGAAAGTTTTAAGTGATTTAAATGAATTTTTAGTTCAAAGAATTATAAGTCATCTCGAAGAATTATCACTAAGTAAAGAATTAATCAAGGCAGTTTGTTCTTCTGATGAATTTTCTCAAGAAAAGATATTGAATATTGTTGATCTTAAAAATAGGATTCAATCCATTCTCAATTTTAGAAAAAAAGAAACTTTTGTTGAAATCCAGAAGGTAATTACTAGAGTAAGCAAATTAGCTAACAGCAGTAATCTTTCAACAGATGTTTTCTCAACAGGAGATTATGTAAAACCACAACTTTTTGAAAAAGATTGTGAATTGAAAGTTTTTGAGTTTATTAGAGAATTAGAAAAACATTTTTCAACAGGTTCTTGCAATTATCAGAAACTTCTAAATTTGTTTGAGATTAATATAAATACTATTGAGGATTTATTTGATAATGAAAAGGGTGTCCTAGTAATGACAGAGGATATAAAAATAAGAAATAATAGACTCATTTTATTGAGCTTAATTAGAAATTATTCTTTAAAGATCGCTGACTTTACACTTTTGAATTCTTAATTTTAATTCCGCCTTTAATTGCATATTTTTTAAGCATTTTTTCAACTTCTTTGTCTTCTCTAACAGCACTATCTACAGGCTTGTAATTTAGTGGTGCCAATGCTTTACCTCTTAGAATTGATCCAAGAGTAAGCATTGTAAGTTTAATTTGCTGTATTGGTTTCATAGCAACAACTTTTTTATATAAATAACTATCAAAAGTTAGCCTTTGAACGTCCATATCATCACACATTTCTACAAAAGCCTCTCTGGCTGAGTCATTCCTGTAAAAAATATTTTGAAGAATTTCCAGTACCCTATATGTAGTTCCATATTTTTTATCCCATTTCTTTAAGTAATTCTTTAAATCATTTTCAGAAGGGATGATTTCTCCATTCTTTGAAGCTTCAACAATTTCTTCAGCACACATTCTACCGCTCTTTGCAGCAAAATATATTCCTTCCCCAGAACTTTTAGTAACATAACCAGCAGCATCTCCTACTAATGCCATTCTTCCGACAACTCTTCGAGGTCTTGGGTGCTCAGGTATTGGATGAGCTTCTACTTTGATAACCTCACCATTGACAAGCCTTTTTTTTGCTCTGTTTCTTACACCTTCTTGAAGACCCTTGATTAATGATTGATTCTTTTGCATTGTTCCTGTACCTACTGCGACATGATCATATTTAGGGAATACCCATCCATAAAAGTCTGGAGAGACATCAGTTCCAACATACATTTCAGCTAGGTCTTCATAATAACTCATCTCTTCTTTAGGTAATTTAATCCTTTCTTGAAAAGCTATAGCCACCTTGTAATCACCAGCATCCATGGCTTTGGCAACTCTACTATTGGCACCATCGGCGCCAATTAATAGATCTACTGTAAGTTCTTTTAATTCGCCTTTCTTATCTCCAGAAGAATAATCAGAATATGTAAGTTTATATGGCCCTTGGTTGTTATTTCCTGTATCAATTGTAGTGACTAATCCATTAATTAATGTAGCTCCAAGTTCGGCTGCTCTGTTTCGCATAAAAGCATCCATTACTTCTCTTCTGCACATTCCTATGAATTCATTATCACTTTTGCCATAGACTTTATCTAAACTTATATCTACTTCTCGATTTGAAGGAGATATCATTCTCATATGTCTTACTTTCCTATCGATAATTGATTCGGGCAAGTCAAATTCTTCTACCATGCAAAGAGGAATAGCTCCTCCACAAGGTTTTGCATTGTCTAGTTTTCTCTCGAAGAGCCAAGTTTTTATTCCAGATTTAGCAAGTATTTCTGCAGTACATGAACCACTTGGACCTCCACCAATAACAGCTACCCTCAACATACGAAAAAAAAATAATACTGTATTAAAAAGCTACATCTTTTTTGCTTATAAAAGTGCATTTCTTAAAATAATAGTTAATATCGAAATATGTTTTTATGATTAACCTTTAACTATTGGAACCAAAAAAAGATATAAATGAATTTGATATACCTTTTGCTCAAAGAACTTACTTAAATAATAATAATTCAACATTATTACAAAAATTATTAATCTATTCCCCATTTCTTTTACTTCTGTTTTCTATAACTCTTTTTAGCTTGATCAGAAAAATAGAACTCACCCCTCTGAATATTTTCAGCTCTAAGACTGAGAGAAATTCTAACAATAGAATTTTGGGCCATCTGCCCTATAAAGAAGTTTCTAAAGATAAATTAGTTTTAATTGAGCCTAATATTGAAGTACATATTGATATGCGTGATTCTCTATTAAAGATGAGAGAAGAAGCAAAAAAAGATGGAATATATTTGGTTTTCTTGAGTGGTTATAGATCCATAAATTTGCAAAACGATATTTTTTATTCTTTAAAATCTATCAGAAATCAAGAAGCTGCAGAACGAGCTAGAGTTTCAGCACCTCCAGGATATTCTGAGCATAGTACTGGTTTCGCAATTGATATTGGAGATGCTACTCAAAGAGAAACAGATTTTGAGACCGAATTTGAGAATACTAATGCCTTTAAATGGTTATTAAAGAATGCTCCAAGGTTTCACTTTAAGTTATCGTTCAATAAAAATAACAAATATATAGATTACGAACCCTGGCATTGGAGATATGAGGGATCAATAGAAGCATTAAAAGTTTTTGAAAGTTCAAATAGAAAATAATAAATCTGAGTGATAAATTATTTGATATGATTATGTTTTTAAAGTCTTAGAATGAAAATTCTCATAATAAGCATTCTTTGAGTTAGCCTTAATGTATCCAAATAATTATTTATATAAATTTTATAAATGTCATCTTTAATAAAGGAAATTAGAAATGTTGCAATTATTGCCCACGTAGATCACGGGAAGACAACTCTCGTAGACGCATTGTTATCTCAATCAGGAATATTTAGAGATAATGAAGTTATCCCTACATGTGTAATGGATTCAAATGATCTAGAAAAAGAAAGAGGAATAACAATACTTTCAAAAAATACTGCAGTAAATTATAAAAATACCAGAATTAATATTATTGATACACCAGGACATGCTGATTTTGGAGGTGAAGTTGAAAGGGTTTTGGGAATGGTTGACGGTTGTTTACTAATTGTTGATGCAAACGAAGGGCCAATGCCTCAAACAAGATTTGTTTTAAAAAAAGCATTAGAGAAAGGACTTAGACCTATAGTCTTTGTAAATAAAATTGATAGACCAAGAGTCGTACCAGAAATAGCAATTGATAAGGTTCTAGATTTGTTTTTAGAATTAGGTGCTGATGATGATCAATGTGATTTCCCTTATCTTTTTGGAAGCGGACTATCTGGCTTTGCGAAAGAAGAGATGGAATCAAATAGTGATAATATGATGCCCCTCTTTGAAGCTATTATTAGACATGTTCCACCTCCAGTGGGAGACTCAAATAAGCCTCTTCAACTACAAATAACTACTTTGGACTATTCTGATTTCTTAGGCAGAATTGTAATTGGAAAAATTCATAATGGAACTATAAAAAATGGTCAACAAGCTAGTTTAATAAAAGAAAATGGCAAAACTATTAAGGGCAAGGTTAGTAAATTATTAGGATTCGAAGGATTACAAAGAATTGATATTAATGAAGCATTTGCAGGAGATATCGTTGCTGTTTCTGGTTTCGATGATGTAAATATTGGTGAAACCATTGCATGTCCCGATTCTCCTCATCCGCTTCCATTAATAAAGGTTGATGAACCCACCTTGAATATGACTTTTGTTGTCAATGATTCCCCATTCGCTGGTAAAGAAGGGAAATTTGTCACCAGCAGACAATTAAAAAATAGATTGGAGAGGGAACTTTTAACAAATGTTGCACTTAGGGTCGAGGAAACTGATTCTCCTGACAGATTTTCTGTCTCAGGGAGAGGAGAATTACATTTAGGAATTTTGATTGAAACTATGAGGAGAGAGGGGTTTGAATTCCAAATCTCACAACCTCAAGTGATATTTAGAGAAATTGACGGTGTTGAATGTGAGCCTATTGAGACTTTGGTCTTAGATGTGCCTGAAGTGTCTGTAGGTTCATGTATAGAGAAACTAGGTTCTAGAAAGGCAGAGATGAAAAACATGCAGACCAGTTCAGATGGGAGGACTCAATTAGAATTCCTTGTTCCATCAAGAGGACTTATTGGATTTCGTGGTGAATTTGTTCGGATAACCAGAGGTGAAGGTATCATGAGTCACTCTTTTTATGAATATAAACCGAAAACAGGAGATTTCGAAACTAGGAGAAATGGAGTTCTTATTGCTTTTGAGGAAGGTGTAGCAACATTTTATGCTTTAAAAAATGCAGAAGATAGAGGAGTTTATTTTATTAAACCTGGAGTTAAAGTTTATAAAGGAATGATAATTGGGGAGAATAATCGACCTCAAGATCTTGAGTTGAATATATGTAAAACTAAGCAGTTGACTAACATGAGGTCTGCAGGGGCTGAAGAACTAGATACTTTGCAGTCACCTGTTGATATCACTCTTGAAAGGGCACTTGAATATATTGGTCCCGATGAAATGTTAGAAGTGACACCTGAATCAATAAGAATGAGAAAAATAAATAAAAAGAAAAAAAATTAATTATTAATTTCATGAATGAAGAAAGCACTAAAAGTTTTCAAGATTCCCTTTGTATTGCTTTAAATCTTTTCAATAATCATGAATGGTATGATGCCCATGATGCTTTTGAGGAAATTTGGAATACTGTTGACGGTGATGAAAGACAAGTTATTCAGGGAATATTACAAGTATCCGTTTCGCAATTTCACTTAAGTAAAGGGAATTTAAATGGAGCTACTATTTTGCTTGGAGAAGGTCTAGGGAGAATAAAAACTAGAACTAAGATCAATATAGGTATTGATCTTGAATCCTTCTGCCGATGTTTGGAAGATTTATTGATTAAATTACAATGTAAGGAGAATTTAAATGAGCATGACAAACCTTTTTTGAAACTTCTTTAAAAAACATGACTATTTTTTTTTTAAGAATTATATTTTTGTTTTTATCGCAATCTTTTATTTTTTTTTGAAAATCAGATAATTATTCGGTCTCAAGAATGATGAACTTAAAAATTCAAAATGTATCTCTGACAATCCAAAGGAGGTTAATAGTAAATGATGTTTCAATAACTGTAGCTCCAGGAGAAGTTGTAGGGTTAATGGGACCTAATGGCGCAGGGAAAACTACTACTTTTAACATTGCAGTGGGGAATATAAAACCTGATAAAGGAGAAATTATAATGAACGATAAAAACATAACTAATCTACCACTACCAATTAGATCGAGACTTGGATTGGGATATTTAACTCAGGAGGCAAGTATCTTTAGAGATCTTACTGTTAAGGAAAATATTGATTTGGCTTTACAAAATTCATCTTATAGTGCTGCGGCAATAAGAAATAGGAGAGAACAATTAATTAATGAATTTAATTTGAATAAGTTTGTTGATAATTATGGTTTCCAACTATCAGGTGGAGAAAGAAGGAGGTGTGAAATAGCAAGAGCACTTTCTGTTGGTAGAAAAGGTCCTAAATATTTGTTGTTGGATGAACCATTTGCTGGAATAGATCCTTTAGCTGTTAATGATTTAAAAAAATTAATTCTTAAATTAAGCAACAGCGGAGTTGGTATTCTTATTACTGATCATAATGTGAGAGAAACCCTTTTAATTACAAATAAGTCATATGTCTTAAGTGAGGGGAAAATATTAGCTTATGGGTCATCACGTAAATTAGCTAATAATCACATTGTAAAGAAGTATTATCTGGGCGAGAATTTCAAACTTTGAACTTCTTTTTGAAAAATATTAAGACTTAAATATTAAAGTTTACTCATTTAATGATGGATTTAAATTATTATTTATTTGTCATTAAAAATGTAAAATTGGCCGAATTTCTAAAATGATATTAGATAATCTTTTTAAAAATTTATTATATGACCCAGTATCAGTTTTAGGTATTTTAGTTTTTTATATTTTATTAGTTAATTTACCAATATCTTTAGGTGCATTTTTCACAAAAAAATCTTCTTTTATCGTTAGATTACTTACGATTTTAGTGAATTTTTTTATAGCTTTACAATTAATATTTAGGTGGTCTATTTCTGGCCATTTCCCAATAAGTAATTTATATGAGTCTCTTTATTTTCTTACTTGGGGTATCTCATTGGGACAGCTATTAATTGAGAGGGAATATCAATCTCCAATTATCCCTTCAATAGCAATACCTATTGAGTTGTTGACCGTAGCTTTTGCTTGTTTTGTTTTACCTGAGGATTTAAAATTATCTTCCCACCTTGTTCCAGCATTAAGATCTAGCTGGTTAATAATGCATGTGAGTGTTGTAATGCTTAGTTATGCGGCACTCATAATAGGTTCTCTACTCTCAGTTTCTGTTTTGTTTATTAATAAAAATCAACCTTTACAAATTAGAAGTAGTTCCACAGGTATTGGAGGGTACAAAATAACGAGTAATTTCCCTCAAAATGAAATAATTGATTCAATTGAATTTTCTCATTCTGAACAGTTAGATACATTAAGTTATAGATCAATATTAGTAGGATTTGTTCTTTTAACTCTCGGGTTGATTTCCGGTGCGGTTTGGGCTAATGAGGCATGGGGTACTTGGTGGAGCTGGGATCCAAAAGAAACTTGGGCATTTATCTCATGGTTGTTTTATGCAGCTTATCTGCATATGAGAATAAGTAAAGGTTGGCAAGGAAGAAAACCAGCTTTACTAGCCTCTACAGGTTTTCTAGTAGTTTTAGTATGTTATTTAGGTGTAAATTTTTTGGGAATAGGTTTACATAGTTATGGATGGATATTTGGTAATTTGTTAATTTCATATCATATTTATTGAGGTTCTGAAAGCACCTTTCCATTTTGTGCTTCTTGAGCAACTTTTCTCAAGTCTTCACATCCCTCTTTTAACGTTGGGTAAGCAAACATTCCACTGCCTGCAATAAAACAATTAGCACCAGCATCGGCACATTGTGAAATAGTCCAGTTTGCTTTTATCCCTCCATCAACTTCAATGTCTACATTTAAGTTTTTTTCGATGATAAAGTTTCTTATCTTTCTAATTTTATTTAGCATTGTGGGAATATAAGCTTGTCCACCAAAGCCTGGATTAACTGTCATGACCAAAACATGATCAACCATATCCATTATGTTTTCAATCATTTCAAATGGAGTATGAGGATTTAATGCGACGGAAGGAGAACCTCCTAGGTCTCTTATCCTTCCAAGAATTCTATGAAGATGAATATTTGCTTCTGCATGAGCTATTACTACTCCTGGTTCACCATTAGCCCCTTTCGTAGCATTTACATAAGACTCGAGCATGGTTTCACAATTGTACTGACTCACCATTAATTGAGTTTCAAAAGGGACATTGCAATATTTCCTACATGCAGCAATCATTTCAGGCCCAAAGGTAAGGTTTGGGACAAAATTTCCATCCATAACATCAAATTGAATTCTATCTACTCCAGCTTCTTCTAACTCTTTTACACATTCTCCCATATTTGCCCAATCTGCGGGTAATACAGAAGGAATTATTTGAATTGGTCTATTAACACCAGCTAAATTCTTTTGGTTTGACTCAGTCATTTAATTTTTAAAATATTTAATAAAGATACTATATTTAGTTGTTTATTCCTAATTTCAAGTCACGGCCTGATAAAGTAACAGCTGTAAAGAGTTAAAAAAGCTTATCAGCATAAAAATTCTTATGAAAAATGACATTTTTTATGAGATTATACTCAAAACCTTTTAGAAATCCTTAAAAATTTAATTGTGAATCAAACTTTAATTCAAGAAATTCTCGAAGTCGTCGAGCAAGCAGCAATTGCCTCAGCAAAACTCACAGGACTTGGTCAGAAAGATGAAGCTGATGCTGCAGCTGTCGAAGCAATGAGATTGCGAATGGGCAAAATTGAAATGAAAGGAAAAATTGTAATTGGAGAAGGTGAAAGAGATGAAGCACCTATGCTTTATATTGGTGAAGAGGTAGGAAGTGGAAGTGGCCCAGGAGTTGATTTTGCTGTAGATCCTTGTGAAGGAACTAATCTTTGTGCAAATAATCAAAGAGGTTCTATGGCTGTCTTGGCTGCCTCTGATACTGGTGGTCTTTTTAATGCACCTGATTTTTATATGAACAAATTAGCAGCTCCTCCTTCTGCAAAAGGTAAAGTTGATATTAGAAATTCGGCTACCGAAAACCTGAAGATTCTTAGTGATTGTTTGGATCTTTCTATTGATGAACTTACTGTTGTAGTAATGGATAGAACTAGACATAAGAATTTAATTAAAGAGATTAGAGGGTGTGGAGCAAAAGTTCAACCTATCTCTGATGGTGATGTCCAAGCTGCTATTGCATGTGGTTTTGCAGGAACTGGAACACATTGCCTGATGGGTATAGGAGCAGCTCCTGAAGGGGTTATTTCAGCTGCTGCAATGAGGGCTTTAGGTGGACATTTTCAAGGACAACTAGTATATGATCCAGCAATCGCTCAAACTTCTGAATGGGCTGATTACACAAAAGAAGGAAATATAAAACGTCTAAACGAAATGGGAATAACTGATATAGATAAAATATATGAGGCAAATGAACTGGCATCCGGAGAAAACGTTGTTTTCGCGGGAAGTGGAATTACAGATGGATTGTTATTTGACGGAGTAAAATTTGAAAGGGATTGCGTTAGAACAAGCAGTCTAGTAATTAGTACATTGGATAGTACTGCAAGATTCACAAATACTGTCCATATAAAAGATGGTGCCAAAAGTATCAGCCTTTAAAAATTTACATTTGATTTTATGCATATTGTTGTCGTCGGACTAAGTCATCGCACGGCACCTGTCGAAGTGCGTGAGAAGTTAAGTATTCCTGACCAATCTATAAAAGAATCATTGAAAGCATTAAAAACTTTCAATGATGTTTTAGAGGTTTCAATTTTAAGTACTTGTAATAGGCTAGAAATATATGCTCTTGTAAAAGATAAAAATACTGGAATTTCATCTATTAAAGAATTCATCTCAAATTATTCGGGAATTATCTTTGAGGATTTAAATCCACATCTTTTTTGCTTCAAACAAGAAGATGCAGTTTTGCATTTAATGAAAGTTTCGGCAGGACTAGATAGCCTAGTTTTAGGTGAAGGTCAAATCCTTTCACAGGTAAAAAAAATGATGAGATTAGGTCAAGAGAATCAATCTACTGGTCCTATTCTTAATAGATTATTAACTCAATCAGTTAGTACAGGTAAAAAGGTAAGATCGGAAACTAATTTAGGAACTGGTGCTGTTTCAATAAGTTCAGCGGCAGTAGAACTTGCTCAATTAAAAATTGGACAAGAACAGGGGGTTGATGCTCTTGTAAGTCTTGAATCAGAGAAGGTTCTCATTGTTGGCGCTGGACGGATGAGCAGGCTTCTAATTACTCATTTAAAATCAAAAGGATGTAAAAAACTCATTCTTGTTAATAGAAATATTGATAGAGCATTAAATCTTGCTGTAGACTACCCCGACTTGGAGATTATTTGTAAAGGGTTAAACGAATTAGAAGAAAATATATCAATATCTTCTCTTGTTTTCACTAGTACAGCTTCTGAAGAGCCAATAATTGATCTAGCAAAAATTGAAAAAATAAATTTTACTAACAAACTTAAATTTATTGACATTGGTGTACCGAGAAATATATCTAATGATGTTAAACAACATCAATTTGTAGAGTCATTTGATGTAGATGACTTACAAGAGGTCGTTTCAAGAAATCAAGAATTTAGACAGAAAATTGCAAAGGAAGCAGAATCTTTAGTAGAAGAAGAAAGAATCCTTTTCCTTGAGTGGTGGGCAAGTTTAGAAGCAGTTCCTGTAATTAATAAACTTAGATCAGATTTGGAGTTAATTAGAAAAGAGGAATTGCAAAAAGCACTTAGTCGAATGGGACCAGATTTTTCTGCTCGAGAAAGAAAAGTTGTGGAAGCCCTTACTAAAGGAATTATCAATAAAATTCTTCACACCCCTGTTACTAAGTTAAGAAGTCCGCAATCAAGAGAAGAAAGACAAGCTTCTTTAAAAATAGTAGAAAAATTATTTTCTTTGGTAGAAGAGGATAAAAAAGACTAAATTTTCTAAATTTATATTAAGTTTTTCAAGCGATTTATTGAAATACCTTTATAAACTGACCATTACTATTTCTAAATCTGCCCATAATCAGTTACTTTAAATAGTTGTATCTACCTCCATTAGATTGAATGAAGCGTGTGTTGGCAATCATCCTCGGAGGAGGAAAAGGTTCTAGACTTTATCCCTTAACAAAAATGAGGGCGAAACCTGCTGTCCCATTGGCAGGAAAGTATCGATTAATTGATATCCCAATAAGTAATTGCATCAATTCAGGCATTGAGAAAATGTACGTATTGACTCAGTTCAATAGCGCATCTTTAAATAGACATATAGGAAGAACTTATAATCTAAATGGACCTTTTGGTCAAGGTTTTGTTGAAGTCTTGGCTGCTCAACAAACACCTGATAGTCCAAAGTGGTTTGAAGGTACCGCAGATGCTGTAAGAAAATATCAATGGTTATTTGAAGAATGGGATGTTGATGAGTATTTAATATTGTCAGGCGATCAACTCTATAGAATGGATTACAGTTTATTTGTCCAACATCATAGAGATAATGGTGCTGATTTAACTGTTGCAGCACTACCTGTTAATGAAGCTCAGGCAGAAGGTTTTGGACTCATGAGAACAGATGATTTAGGCAACATAAAAGAGTTTAGTGAAAAGCCCACCGGAGAGAAGTTGAAGGCAATGGCTGTTGATACTTCTAAATTTGGATTAACTAAGGCATCAGCCCAAGAGAAACCCTATCTTGCGTCTATGGGTATATACGTTTTTAGTAGAAATACTCTGTTTGATCTTCTAAATAAATTTCCTAGTTATACAGATTTTGGTAAGGATATCATTCCTGAAGCTCTTAATAGGGGCGATATTCTAAAGAGTTATGTATTCGATGATTATTGGGAAGATATTGGAACTATTGGAGCATTCTTTGAGTCAAACTTGGCATTAACCGAGCAACCAAAACCCCCATTTAGTTTTTATGATGAAAAATTTCCAATTTATACAAGACCTAGATTCCTACCTCCTTCTAAACTTGTCGATGCTCAAATTACTAATTCAATAGTATGTGAAGGTACAATCTTGAAGGCCTGCAGTATTTTGCATTGTGTTTTAGGGGTAAGAAGCAGAATCGAAAGTGATTCTGTTCTTGAAGATACCTTAGTAATGGGCGCAGATTTCTTTGAATCACCTGAAGAGAGGATCGAATTAAGAAAAGGAGGCGGTACTCCTCTTGGAGTAGGTGAAGGAACTACTGTAAAAAGAGCGATTCTTGATAAGAATACAAGGATTGGTGATAATGTTGTTATAATTAATAAAGATCGAGTAGAAGAAGCAGATAAGCCAGAATTGGGTTTCTATATAAGAAATGGGATTGTTGTAGTAGTTAAAAATGCAACTATTGCAAACGGAACTGTTATTTAAATCTATTCGATCATTTTTCGCTGACATAAGTACTTTTTTTTGAGCAATTTTGTTGAGTTGCATGCACACTATATTTATTGAGTTTTTTAAATTTTTATGTCCAAGGCACATTTTGGTTTAATAGGTCTTGGTGTTATGGGCGAGAATTTAGTTCTTAACGCAGAGAGAAATGGATTTTCTAGTGTAGTTTTTAATAGAACGTTCTCAAAAACCGAACAATTTTTGCAAGGTCGGGGCCTTGGAAAGAATATAGAGGGAGCTGAAACCCTTCAAGAATTTGTTAACAAGCTAGAGAAACCTAGAAGAATTCTAATGATGGTAAAAGCTGGACCAGCAACAGATGCTGTGATAGACAATATTTCTGAATATCTCGAGGAAGGAGATTTATTAATAGATGGTGGTAATTCTCAATTTAAAGATACAGAAAGAAGGGTAAATACCCTTGAAAGTAAAAGTTTTGGATACATAGGAATGGGAGTCTCAGGTGGAGCCAAAGGGGCTCTTGAGGGCCCAAGTATGATGCCTGGGGGTACTAAGGCTTCATATCATGCAATAGAAAGCTTATTAACTAAGATGGCTGCCAAAGTTGAAGACGGACCATGTGTCGCATATGTTGGGCCAGGAGGTTCAGGTCATTTTGTAAAAACTGTTCATAACGGAATCGAATATGGAATAGAACAAATACTTGCAGAAGCTTATGACCTTATGAAGAGAGTCAAAGGTATGAATGGACAGCAGATGTCAGAGGTATTTGGTATTTGGAATAATACTGATGAATTAGCTTCTTATCTTGTTGAGATAACTGAGATTTGTCTAGATACAAAAGATGAGATAACTGGAGAGGATGTTGTGGAAAAAATATTAGATAAGGCTGGCCAGAAAGGTACTGGGTTATGGACCGTTGTAAGTGCTTTAGAACTTGGTGTATCAGTCCCAACGATTTATGCATCGTTAAATGCAAGAGTAATGAGTTCTTTAAAAGATCAACGTAGTGAGATTGAAAAAACTATTCCAATTAAAGAGATAGAGGATTTTGATTTAGGAAATATATCAGATGGGATGAAACCTTTATTTGATGCTGTAGTCCTTGCCACAATTGCTAGCTATGCCCAAGGTATGGATATTTTAAGAGAAGCATCTTCAGTATATAACTATGGTTTGAATATGCCCTCAATTGCTCAAATATGGAAAGGTGGGTGCATAATTAGATCAAAATTATTAAGTAAAATTCAAGATGCTTATAACAAAGACCCTAATCTAAAAAATTTAATTTTTGATGATTGGTTCAATAATGAAATTTCAACAAGATTAGATAACTTAGCCAAAGTAGTTTCGTTATCCACAAAGGCTGGTATACCAGTCCCATGTCTATCCAGTACTTTAGATTATTTGAATAGTTACAGAACCAATAGACTTCCTCAGAATCTTGTTCAGGCTATGAGAGATTGTTTTGGCTCTCATACATATGAAAGAATTGATAAGGAAGGTAGCTTTCATACCGAATGGATGAAATGATTAAAAAGGTTAAAAATGGATATACACTAAATATTTACAAAGACAAGTTAGAGCTTTCAACAGAGGTTTTTAAGTTTATTGAAAGTCAAATGATTCATATTTTAAAAAAGAAAGATAGATTCAAATTTTGTGTAAGTGGAGGTTCAACCCCTAAACCTGTTTATAAGCTTCTATCAAAAAGTGATCTTAGATGGGATATGGTTGATGTCTTTTTAGGAGATGAAAGATGTGTTGATCCGAATTCAGAATTAAGTAACTCGTTAATGTTGAAAAATTCATTGTTAACTAATTTTGGATCTAAAGCTTTTTTTTATGAAATTTTCGATGATTTAAAGGCTGATGATGCTGCTATAAAAAATCAATTTATTTCTAAATTATTTGAAAAATGCGGATCAAACCCTCCAACTTTTGATTTAACATTATTAGGTCTTGGAGACGATGGTCATACAGCTTCACTATTCCCTTATCAAAAAAATAATAATGTAGATGATTTTGTGATTTTTAATGAAGGTAAAGGATTAAAAAGAATTTCATTAACTCCAAAGGTCCTTTCAGCCTCTTCAAAGATAGTATTTTTGGTTAGTGGAGCTTCTAAAAGAATTGCTCTTGAGAGGTTATTAGATGAAAAAGAGCTCCCAGATAGAACACCATCAAAATTAATAAAATCTGTTAATCAAATTTCAATATTTTGTGATCAGGAATCAGCAAAAGAATTAGAAATTTAGTTAAAATATATTAATAATTTAAATTATTTAATGAGTGAGAAGAAATTTTTATTCCAGAAAAAGGAGTTCGATGGTTGGAAAACATTAAATGATACTGTTATGGGCGGATCAAGTTCAGCTTTTTGTGATATTTCTAATTCTGGTTTGTTATTAAAGGGTAATATTGTCGAGAAATCAGGAGGATTTGTTAGTTGTAGATCGTCTATTTATAAACCCTATTTAAATGTATCTGAATATTCATCCTTTGAATTAAATATTGATGGACAAGGAAGAACTTTTAAATTTGCTGTCGCTTGTGAAGATGATCTATTAGGACTAACCGAATTTATTCCGGGTGGTCTTAGGTGGATTAAATCATTCCCAACAAAAAAATTCGGAACAACAAATGTTCAAATTCCTTTTAGTGAGCTAAAACCTTCAGTAAGAGCAAATAAGGTACGGTTTCCATTTAAATTCAAGCCTTCTAAAATTAAAAGATTGCAACTACTACACTCTAAGTTTGGTGATGATGGATTACTTAATAATGAGTTTAAACAGGGTTCTATAAAAGTTTTAATTAAATCAATAAGTGTTATTTGAAAATCCACCTAAAAATATAGAGAGCTTAATCGCTAAGTCAGCAGATTTAACAAATAAGCCTTTTGTTCATTCTGTCGTAAAAATAAATGGTCAATACGAAATCGAAGAAGAAGATATTGATTTGACGGTTAATATCTTATGTCGAGATAAAGAAGGTAAAAGATTAGAAATTTACGATCTTGAATTAGAACTTTTTAAATCAAATAATGAATTGGTTTTAGTTATCTCTAAGCTTAATTTCCCAGATGAACCAATATTATGGTGTGGAGTTAAAACATTGTGGATGAATAGCAATAATGGGAAAAAATGTAACTCACCAAAATACAGTGCTAGATTGGAAAACTTAGCAAATAGGATAAAAAGCTTTATTGATTAAGAAAATAAACTTTGAGCTGATCTATAAATCAGTAACAGCACCTAAACTTGATGTGCTTACGATTCTCGAATATTTTGAAAGTATCCCTCTTTTGTATTTTGGGGTAGGTTTTACCCAATCTTTTTTTCTTTTTTCTAATTCTTCGTCAGATAAATCAACTTCAATTAGTTGTTTTACCGCATCTACCGTAATTAAATCACCTTGTTTTATTAGAGCAATATTTCCGCCAACAGCAGCCTCTGGGGCTATGTGACCCACAACCAGACCATAAGTACCCCCGCTAAATCTACCATCGGTAATTAAAGCTACTTTTTCTCCAAGGCCTTGACCAACAATCGCAGATGTAGGGGCTAACATCTCTCTCATACCTGGTCCTCCTACAGGCCCTTCGTTTCTAATAACAACAACATCACCAGCTTTGATATCATTATTTAATATGGATTTTAGACAATCCTCTTCACTTTCAAAAATCTTTGCTGGACCTGTTAATACAGGATTTTTTACTCCGCTAATTTTGGCTACGGAACCTTCGCTCGCTAAGTTACCTTTTAATATCGCTAGGTGTCCTTTTTTATAAAGAGGGTCATCTATTTCTCTTATGACATTTTGATTTGTTGGAGGCTTATCTGGAATATTCTGTAAGTATTCTGAGATGGTTTTGCCTTCAATGTTTTTGCAATCGCCATGAATTAATCCTGCATTCAAAAGTATTTTCATTACCTGTGGAATCCCACCTGCATTATGAAGATCCACCGTCACATATTTACCACTCGGTTTTAGGTCACAAATAACGGGTACTTTTTGTCTGATTCTCTCAAAATCATTAATTTTGATATCTATTCCTGCAGTATTTGCTATGGCTAAGATGTGCAATACAGCATTTGTTGATCCTCCAATTGCCATAATTACTGATATTGCATTTTCAAATGCTTTCTTTGTCATTAGGTCTAGAGGTTTTATATCTTTTTCAATTGCAGAGACTAATATCTCAGCACTTTTATCTGCACTTATTTCTTTTTCAAGATCTTCAGCAGCCATGGTGGAACTGTGAGGAAGACTTAACCCTAATACTTCAATAACCGCAGACATTGTATTAGCTGTAAACATCCCTCCACAGCTACCAGCACCAGGAATACAATTTTTCTCAACTTGGATTAGCCTTTCTTCATTAATTTTGCCTGATGTTAATTGTCCAACAGCTTCAAATGCACTAACAACAGTAAGATCTTCTCCATTCAATTTCCCAGGTTTTATTGTTCCTCCATAAATGAAAATTGAGGGAATATTCATTCTTGCAATCGCTATCATGGCACCCGGCATATTTTTGTCACATCCACCTATAGCAAGCACTCCATCCATACTTTGAGCATTGCATGCTGTTTCAATTGAATCAGCAATAACTTCTCTTGAAACTAGGGAATATTTCATGCCCTCTGTTCCCATAGAAATGCCATCACTTACTGTTATCGTTCCAAACATCTGAGGCATCCCACCTGATCTTCTTATTGACTCTTCAGCTTTGAGAGCTAACTTATTTAAACCTATATTGCATGGTGTTATGGTGCTGTATCCATTTGCAATTCCAATAATAGGTTTATTAAAATCTTCATCATTAAATCCAACAGCTCTTAACATTGATCTGTTAGGGGATCTTTGCACACCTTGGGTTATTGCAGATGATCTGAGTTTATTCATATTATTTGAGAACCTTTTTTATTCTATTGCCCCAACTCTTCAAGTTGCTTCCTCACATCAGCAATTGCAGAATTAAGTTGTTCAACTTTCTTCTCCAGATTCTCTCCTTCAACTTCATTTATATTTTCATTTGAATCAATAGCTTCAGAGCCGTCTTGAATTCTGGAGGAATACATCATTGCTTTTTGTTTTTTTTCCTCCTTTCTTTTGTCTGCTTCGGATATTAACCACCAAGCTAGACCTGCTGCTCCAATAAAAGCACCGCTTATTAATGATAAAAGATTATTTGAAGACGAATCTCTGTATTCAGACATTGGTAAAATATTTACTCCTATATTCTATATTAGTTCTTATCTTGAAATTTAGTACTCAAACGCAATAAAGGATTCCCAATACCTGGTACCAATAATTTTGTGCTTTCATCTTCCTCATCTATGCAAGTGGTGTAGATTACCTGATTAGGGAATAACTTCGCAATTTCATTTAACCCTTTATTTGAGCAAATAGCAGTTATTAACAAAATCCTATTGGACTCAACACCTAATTTCTTTAATTTAATTAAAGTTTCTAATGTTGCTGATGTTGTGGTTATTTGTTCGGAATAAAATATAACACCTTCATTTAATTCGATACTCTTAGGTAGTTCTCCCAATGAAAGGGTCGAATTAGGAATTACCTCTTTAGATCCGTACCATAGAGATAAGCCTTCAGGCATCATTGCAAAAACTTTTATTGGATATTCATTATTAATAAAAAATCCATCCGCTTCCCCATTGTCAGTATTTATAATTTCTTTTTTATATGGGAGCCAATTACGTAATGCTTCATAAGTAAGCCATTTCCCCAATTGTTCATATCCTGTTGAGTACAAAATATTTGGAGTGTTTTTTTCTCGCAATATAGAAAGCCAATGTTTTATTAATGGATGAGGAGGAACAATAACCTTTAGTGACATTGCCATATATTTTCCTTTAAGATACTCTTACAAACTTTAAATACTTAAGTTCTAAAATACAGTCTTATTATGATTAAATCAATTGTTTTCTCCTCTCTAAAGAATGCATTAATTACTTTGTTATTCGTTGGGATTTTATTTTTTAACTCTGTAAATTCTGCATGGGCTAAAAGACCTCCCGAGATTAGAAACCAACAAGACCTTAATTTAGAGCCAGATATGCATGGTCAAGATTTAAGCGGTAACGAATATGTTAAGTTTGATTTGAAAGGTTTTAATTTCAGTGAAAGTAATTTAGAAGGTGCGGTATTCAATAATAGTAAATTGCAAAATGCAACTTTTACGGGTGCTAATTTGAGAGACGCTCTTGCCTATGCTACGGACTTTACAGACGCAGATCTTTCGGATGTTAATTTTACAAATGCTTTATTAATGGAGAGTAATTTTGAAGGAGCAAAAATAGATGGTGCAGATTTTACTGATGCTGTTCTTAGTCGAACACAACAAAAACAATTATGTGCGATTGCTAATGGCACAAATAGTTCTACGGGAGAGAGTACAGAATATAGTTTAGGATGTTAATAACTAACTATGAAAAAGAGAATACCAGTAATAATAGTTTCAGGTTTTCTTGGCTCAGGTAAAACAACTTTTCTTAGATATTTATTAAAAGAGAGTAATAAAAAATTTGGTTTAATAATCAATGAATTTGGTGATGTTGGAATTGACGGTGATTTGATTAAAAGTTGTGATAGATGTGATGAAACTGAAGACGACTGTGTAATCGAATTAAATAATGGATGTTTATGTTGTACTGTTCAAGATGATTTTGTTCCATCAATAAAAGCACTCCTCGAATTTAATCCTCCTATCGAATCAATAATTATTGAAACAAGTGGCTTGGCACTTCCAATTCCCTTAATTCAAGCACTTAACTGGCCTGAAATTAGGTCTTCCATCTACCTTGATGTTGTTGTTGGTATCGTTAATGGAGAATCAATGCTTAATGGTTTACCAATTAATGATCTAAATAAAATAACAAAACAATATAAAGATATAGATAAAATTGATCACAACGCCTCTATTGAAGAACTTTTTGAGGAGCAACTTGAAGTCTCTGATATCGTTTTAGTTTCTAGATCAGACATCTTAAATGATGATCAATTTCACTTTGTAAAAAACAAAATCAAGGGAAGTCTAAACTCATATGTGCCAGTCCTCAAATCCAAAAATGGCAAAATTGATTTAAATTATCTATTTGATTTTAAATTTAAAAAAGAGACTTATAAAGAATTTTTAACTGAAGAACATGATCATAATCATGTTGATCTTATAGCAGATTCAATTAAATTAAATTGTTTTCTTGAAAAAAATGACTTTGAAAAAGAGATGTCAAAAATCTTGGGCGAATTAAACATTCTTCGAATAAAAGGACGTATTTGGATACCAAACAAATCGTTGCCTTTACAAATACAAATTGTTGGAAAAAAAATTAATACTTGGTTTGAAGAAGCTCCAGATAATTGTTGGAGACCAAATGATAATGCTGGGCTTGAATTAGTAATAATTTCCTTTGATGAAAAATCGATAAAAACTTTAAATAGAAAAATTAAAGAGAAATTTAAGATTTTAATTGACCCAAAAATATCAATTTGACTTTATAGTTAGCTGTCAGGATACTTACTACAGTAGATAGTCCTAAATGGAAAATCCAAAAATTGCTTTAAAACAAATAATCTCTGACGATTTAATATCAATTGATAAAATCAAATGTTCAAAATGTGGAGGAGCAGGAAATTTTAAAACTCCTGAAAATTCAAGAAGAACTTGCTTGGTTTGTTTTGGTAAAGGCTACATAAACATTTAATAATTCAGAAAACATTAAGGTAAAAATATTTGTTTATTAATCAATAGTACTTTTTATTAAAATTTAAACTAATCTTCTATTAGAAATTAATTTTTAATTGGACCAATTTGCTGTAAAAGTTTTTGTAAGACTAAGACCCTCAGTTTTAGATCCAGCAGGCGAAGCTACTAAATCTGCCTCTATTAAACTTGGAGCCGAAGGAATAAAATCATTACGAATAGGAAAAATGATTGAATTAAAAATAGAAGGTAATGGTGAAAACGAAGTAAGAGAAAAAATTGATTTATTGTGTGATAGGTTATTCGCAAATACTGTTATTGAAGATTATGAATATTCACTAGCAAAATTATAAGATGGAAAATTTTACTGTAGGAGTTGTTGTCTTCCCTGGTTCTAATTGTGATCGTGATGTTTCATGGGCACTGGAAGGTTGTTTAGAAATAAGAACAAAATACTTGTGGCATGAGTCTTCAGATTTAAGCGATGTAGATGCAATAGTTTTGCCTGGAGGATTTAGCTATGGTGATTATTTAAGATGCGGAGCAATTGCGAGATTCTCTCCATTAATTAATGCTTTGGATGAGTTTGTTAAGAGCGGAAAAAGAGTATTAGGAATTTGTAATGGGTTTCAAATTTTGACAGAATCTGGTTTTTTGCCTGGCGCCCTGGTTGCAAATAAAAATCTAAATTTCATCTGCGATGATGTTGAACTTGATATTGTTTCTTCAAAAGGAGGTTGGTTTTATAATAGAGATGAAAAACAAACTATTAAGTTACCAATAGCGCATGGGGAAGGAAGATATTATTGCGATTCTGATACTTTAAAAAAACTTGTAGATAATGAATTGATCGCTTTGAGATATAAGAATAACCCTAACGGATCTTCATTCGACATAGCAGGTATAACTAATGAACAGGGAAATGTTTTAGGTTTAATGCCTCATCCAGAGCGTGCCTGCGACAAGGCAATTGGTGGAACTGATGGTCTCTTTACACTAAAATCATTAATATTGAAATAAAAAAACCCCCAATTTTGGAGGCCTTTTTGTTTGATTAAGTAATGACTTAAACAGTAGCTTTTACTTTTGGATCTAAATCACCTTTAGCGTAAAGATCTGCAAAATAATTTGTACTGTTTTGTTTAATCTTACTTGCTTGACCTTCGCACCAGAACTGCTTGTATCTATCAAGACAAACTTGCTTCATGTATTTTCGGGCAGGTTTGTTGAAATGTCTAGGGTCAAAGTTTGCTTTATCAGCAAATGCTGCCTCTCTAACCGCGGCAGTGAAAGCAAGCCTGTTATCGGTATCAATGTTAACTTTCCTGACTCCATTTCTTATTCCCTCTTGAATCTCTTCAACAGGAACTCCATATGTTTGAGGAATCTCACCACCATATTTATTAATGATATCTAACCATTCTTGAGGAACTGAACTAGATCCATGCATTACAAGATGAGTATTTGGAAGTGCTTTATGTATTTCAGCAATTCTACTTATTGCAAGGACTTCTCCTGTAGGTTTTCTTGTGAATTTATAGGCACCATGACTTGTACCTATAGCGATGGCTAAAGCATCAACTTTTGTTTTTGCAACGAAATCTGCAGCTTCTTCGGGGTCAGTCAAAAGCATATCTGTAGAAAGTTCACCTTCAAATCCATGACCATCTTCTGCTTCACCTTTTCCTGTTTCTAATGAACCTAAGCAACCCAATTCTCCTTCAACACTAACTCCAACTGAATGAGCAAAATCTACTACTTTTTTAGTAACTGCGACATTATATTCATAACTAGCTGGTGTTTTTGCATCTGCCTCTAGAGAACCATCCATCATTACTGATGTGAAACCATTTATTGCTGCTGAATAGCATGTTGATGGTTCGTTACCATGGTCCTGGTGCATTACGACTGGAATATTAGGATATGTTTCAGTTGCAGCAAGAATAAGATGACGTAGGAAAATTTCTCCTGCATAACTTCTTGCCCCTCTTGAAGCTTGGAGTATTACAGGACTATCAGTCTCATAGGCTGCTTCCATAATTGCTTGAACTTGCTCAAGATTATTAACATTAAAAGCTGGAATACCGTAACCATTCTCAGCAGCGTGATCTAAAAGTAGTCTTAGTGGGACGAGGGCCATAATTAAAATAAGTTAGATGCTACATAAAGCATTTGTTTCAGAGAGTTTAGTATAAATAGGTATCAAATGTCACGTCATTAGATATACAAAATACTAAATTATAGAAACCTTTTTTATGGCCCTGAGTATATTTATTAGGTTTTTTAGTTAGTAAGTGTAGCCTGCAACAAATAATTGCTCATCAGAAGAAGGTTGAGATCCTGCTACATAAACACCTTTTGAAGCTTCAGAATTTGCTTGAGCTCTTGATATCAATGCCTTTTGACCTCCTTCTATATCACTGCCCTTCCAGGCCTTTAAGCAAGAGTGTTGTAAGGCTCTTCCATAGGAGAATGAAACGTTCCATAAAGCTTTCCTGTAAAGAGTGTTCATATTATTCAAATAAACGGATGCAGCCTCTTCACTTAATCCTCCTGATAAGAATACTATTCCAGAAACAGATGCAGGAACGCATCTTTCCATAGTTCTAATTGTCATTTCAGCAACTTTCATAGGATCAGCCTTTGTTGGACAATCTGCTCCATTTACTGTCATAGAAGGTTTTAATAGTGTTCCTTCTAGAAAAACTCCATTTGTTTGACAGGCAATATAAACCTGTTTTATTACTTCTTCTTGGACTTGAGCAGTTTTTTCAATAGTATGGTCGCCATCCATTAAGATTTCAGGTTCGATAATTGGGACCAAACCAGATTCTTGAACTGATCTTGCATACCTTGCTAATCCCCAAGCATTCTCTTGTATTGATAGTTTTGAAGGACAACCATCATTTGTTATCTGTAGTACTGCTCTCCACTTCGCAAATCTTGCCCCTTGTTCGTAATATTTTGCTGCTCTTTCAACTAACCCGTCTAGGCCAGAGCAAAAAGTTTCTACATTTCCTGCTCCAGGGAGTGGATTTAAACCTTTATCAACCTTTATACCTGGAATAATACCTAAGTCATTTAGTTTCTTAACCATTGAATCACCATCTAGGTGATTCTGATAAAGAGTTTCTTCGAAGAGGATTGCTCCACTTATGTATTTCCCAAGCCCTTCTGTAGTAAAAAGCATTCCTCTATATGCCTTCCTATTATCTTCAGTATTTTCAACACCAATTCCAGCTAGTCTTTTCCCTACTGTTTTAGTGGATTCATCTACTGCTAATATCCCTTTGCCTTTAGAAGCTAGTAATTGAGCATTTTCTTTAAGCTCATTTTTGTAATAATTTAAAGCCATTCTTTAATAATTAATTCAGTTCAATTGATTTTTCCAGAATATGAATAAAAAATAAAATTAATCTATTACTTTATAGGGTGATAATTGCTACTTATATATGTATAGCCTTAAATTTTTATACTTAATCCGCTTTTCGATGATTCTCTTATTGCTTCGCAAACTTTATGACTGGCAAGTCCCTCCAACAATCCTGGAATGATGGGTGTGTTATTAAAAATACTCTCAGCCCATAAATTTTGAATTCTCAAAACTGGAGCTATCCTGCCATCAGTCCATGTTTTCTCAAAATTAAAATTTGAATCTGCAGGTAAATTTTGTATTTTATTTTCGTTGTTTGAATATTTCAAATTAAAACCATGTACATAATCTTTTTGGTTCTCGCTTTTAAGAATAAGTGAACCTTCGCTTCCATATATTTCTAAACTAAATCCTCTTCCATTTTTAGAAATCGATGATAAAGAAACCTGACATGGAATTAGATTTGATCTGTAGTTTGATATCTCTATGTTTGCTAGACAAACATCTTCGCTCGTAACATCAAATAATTCAGAGGAATTAGGCAATGGTCTTTTTTTAATTGATGTTGCTAACTTGCCTGATACGTTTATTGCTTCTCCAAAAAACCAATTCAACATATCGAATGCATGAGTACCTAATGCGCCAATAACTCCTCCACCTTTTTCTTCCAAAGAATACCAATTCCAAGATCTTTTAGGGTCGGATCTGCTGCCCATTAACCAATCTAATTTGACTAAAAATATATCTCCTAATATATTTTCATCAATAAGTTTTTTTGTTTGAAGAAAAAGGGGTACTGCTCTATATTCGAAATCAACACATACGCTTAAGTTATTAATTAAAGTTATTCTCTGAAGCTCTTCAATTTCTGAGGAGGATAAAGCAACTGGTTTTTCTAGTAATAAATTTTTATTATTTTCAAGTGCTTCTTTCGCTAATTTAAATCTTGATTCAGGAGGAGTTGCAATTATGATCCCATCAATTTCTGGAGATTTAATTAAGTCTTCCCAATTATCATAAAACTCTAATCCAGTTTCTTTTTCTAAAATCGATTTATACTTTTTTTCATAATGATGAATAGCTACAGGAGTAAAATAATCCGACTCTTTTAATGCCTCTAAGTGAACTTTTTTGCCAAATCCTACTCCCGAGATGGCTATCTTTAATTTTTTGTTTTTAGTATTCATATTTATCCATTAATAAACTCTGAACAACTATTCTCAATAACAACATCTATTAGTTCGTCATTATTAGAATTTTGCCATTTTGAATTAAATTGGTGAATTCCATTTATTGAAGTATCTTTATACTTTTTTTCATCGCAATTAATTCTCATTACATATAGTGATAACTCTCCATCATCATCGGAATTAGTTGGATTTTTAAAGAACTTCGTTAGGACACTTATTTCACCATTTGAAAGTTGCTTAATACTTCCTCTATCAAGCCATTCTTTTCCATCATTATTCTCTTTTAAAAGAATCCAATCAACATTACCTATTGCATTTGAATAGGAAACAAAATTAAAAATGAAACATAAAAGAGTTAAAGAAAAATAAAATAAATTAGAAATAATTTTCATATTATATTTTTGCTTCTGTAAGTTCTTTTACACCGTGGATCTTTAAAATTTTGGTCAAAGTATCCTTCAGATCGTTTCTTTTCACTATTACATCAACAAAACCATGCTCTAGTAGATATTCAGCTGTTTGAAAATTATCAGGCAATTTTTCTCTTAATGTTTGCTCAATTACTCTTCTTCCCGCAAACCCAATGAGAGCTTTTGGTTCCGCTAAAATTAAATCGCCTAACATCGCGAAACTAGCTGTTACCCCTCCTGTGGTTGGATGAGTTAATAAGGGCATATATAGAAGATTTTTTTCCTTATGTTTTTTAAGTGCTCCTGATATTTTTGCCATCTGCATGAGACTTAACATGCCTTCTTGCATCCTTGCGCCTCCTGATGCGCAAACAACCAGAATTGGGTATTTTTCTATAGTTGCTCTCTCAATAAGTCTTGTTATTTTTTCACCAACTACAGAACCCATTGATCCCCCCATAAATCTAAAATCCATAACAGCTAATGCTAAAGGCATTGAATTTACAGAACAGAAACCTGTTTTAACACCATCTCTTAAACCTGTACCTGCTTGACTCTCTTTAATTCGATCTGCATAAGACCTTCTATCTTTGAATCCTAAAGGATCTGTAGGACTTAATGAACTATCAAACTCTTTAAATGAATTTTTATCAGCAATTATGTTTATCCTTTCATCGCTATTTATCCTATTGTGGTGTCCACAATTACTACAAACATTGAAATTTGAAATCAGGTCTTTTCTGTATGCTACTTGTGAACATTCTGGGCATTTAACCCACAAGCCATCAGCTTCGTCAGTATCTTGAGAAACTTTCCCAACAAATTGATCTTTACGCCTTGCGGCAAACCAGTCGATTAATGACACAATGTTACCTGTTTTTTTCTATTTAAATCTAAATACGGTACTTTTATCAAGAAAGATATATAAAAATTTGAGATTCTATAGATGACAAAATCCTTGAAGTTTAATGATAAATATAATGATTTGAGTTGATAATCGAAAATTAATTATCCTTTATTTTTCTCTTCAATCATTTTATGAATTATTGGAGTAAGAATTAGTTCCATTGCGAAACCCATTTTCCCACCATTTACAACGATACTTGTTGGACTTGACATAAATGAATCGTGAATCATTCCAAGTAAGTATTGAAAATCAATTCCCCATTTTTCTCTAGCCCCTTTTCTGAAATGTATGATCACAAAGCTCTCATCAGGAGTTGGGATATTTCTACATATGAAGGGATTAGATGTGTCAATTGTTGGAATTCTTTGAAAATTAATATCGGTTTTACTGAATTGTGGACAAATGTGATTTATATAATCAGGCATTCTTCTCAAAATAGTATCCACAATTGTTTCAGCTGAGTAACCTCTTTCTGCATTATCTCGATGTATTTTTTGAATCCACTCTAAATTTGTTATTGGGACAACGCCAACAAGTAAATCAGCGTAAGATGCTACATTATACCCTTCACCTTCTACACCACCATGTAAACCTTCATAAAAAAGTACGTCTGTCCCTTTAGGAATATCTTCCCATGGAGTAAATTGACCTGGTTCTAGAGATGTTCCAAGTCTTGTATTATGTTCATCTGCTTCCTCTGGACTATGTAGATAATATCTTTTCTTACCCCCTCCAGTTTCACCATAGATTTTAAAAAGTTCTTCTAGCTTGTCAAAAAGATTAGCTTCTGGTCCAAAGTGAGAAAAATTTTCGCCTTTTGAAAGTGCTTCCGCCATAGCTTTTTTCATAGGCATTCTTTCAAACCTGTGGTAACTATCACCTTCTACAACTGCTGGAACAATATCTTCTCTGGCAAAAATATGCTCAAAGGCTCGTTTTACGGTACTTGTTCCTGCTCCTGAAGATCCTGTTACAGCAACTACTGGATGACGTTTTGACATTTTTAAAAAATAATATCTAATGATTCTGACAGGTCATATGCCAACTTTATGTTCAACTTAAAAATATTTTTTTATTTATTAATTTTTTTTTAAATTTCATCAATTATTTTATCCCCGATCTCGCTACAAGATAATACTTCGGAAGATCCATCAGCTAAATCTACTGTTCTAAATCCTTTTGATAAGACCTTATCAACAGCATTTTCTAAACTTTCTGCGGCTTCTTCTTCATTTAATCCAATCTTTAACATCATTGAAGCAGATAAAAGCATTGCTATAGGATTTGCTATGTTTTTACCAGCTATATCAGGAGCTGAACCATGAACAGGTTCAAAAACTCCTGGACCATTATTGTTTAGAGAGGCTGATGGAAGCATACCAATAGAACCAGTTAACATTGCGGCTAAATCGCTTAAAATATCACCAAATAAATTACTAGTTAAAATTACATCAAATTGACTAGGATCTCTAACTAATTGCATCGCTGCATTATCAACGTACATATTGCTTAAAGATATATTTTTATATTTTGACGTGATATTTAAAACTGTATCTCTCCACAATTGACTAACCTCTAGAACGTTTGATTTATCCACAGAACATATTTTTTTATTTCTTTGGTTAGCAATTTTTATTGCTATTTCAGTTATTCTCTCTATTTCGGCAGAATCATAAACCATCGTATTGAAAGCTTTTGGGATTTTTGTATTTGTTATATTTCCTCTAGGTTTACCAAAATAAATTCCCCCTATTAATTCTCTTACAACAATAAGATCTACATTCTCAACTATTTCTTTTTTTAATGTACTTGCATCTAAGAGAGATTTTCTTATTTTGACAGGTCTGATATTTGCGAAAAGGTTTAGGGCAGATCTTAACTTTAGTAACCCACTTTCTGGTCTTAATTCTCTCGCTAGAGAGTCATATTTAATATCTCCAACACATGCTAAAAGTACCGCATCACTTTTTTTGCATTGATCTAGTGTCTCATCTGGAGCAGGATTGCCATATTTTTCATAAGCTATCCCTCCAAATAATTTTTCAAGAATCTCAATATCGAAATTATAATTTTTTGAAAGCTTTTTTAAAACTTTTTTTGAAACTTCTGAAATCTCTGGCCCAATTCCATCTCCTGACAATAAAACTATCTTATGCTTATTCATTTAAATTTTTGTTTAATAGAACAATAAATTATTGCTTGTCTAATTGTCTAAGTTTTTTTGCTAATTCCGGTAATTTTTTAAATATACTTGAACTCCTAAGCCATGATTTATTTTCCATCGCAGGGAAACCACTAATTACCTTGCCATCTTCTATATCACAATGGATCCCGCATTTTGAACTAGCTATGACATTATTCCCAACTTTTACTCTATTATTAACTCCTACTTGCCCTGCTAAAATAACACCATTTCCGATATTTGCTCCTCCAGCGATACCAACTTGAGCTGCAAATGCGCAATTCTTACCAATTTTAACTCCGTGACCTATCTGTACTAAATTATCTAACTTTGTACCCTCATCAATAAAAGTAAATCCTACTGCTGGTCTATCAATACAACAATTCGTTCCAATTTCAACAAAACTCATTATTTTAACGCCACCTTTCTGAGGCATCTTTACCCATTTGCCATCTTTAGGGATAAATCCAAATCCTTCTGATCCAATAACAGAATTTGAATTAATTACACAATTATTTTCTAGAGTGGTATTTTCGTAAATAACACAATTTGGATGAATTATATTATTATCTCCTATTTGAACATTGCCTAAAATTGATGATCCAGGAAGAATATGATTATTGTCACCAATTAAAGTATTTTCTCCAATATAGACATTAGGTCCAATATGGCAATCTGCTCCAATTATTGCTGTTTTATCTATAACCGCTGAAGGGTGAATTCCTGTTTTTAAATTGATAGTTTTATATAAACAATTCAATACTTCTGCAAAAGCAATTCTTGGATTTTTAACGACTATGTTTGATATATTGAGTTTCTTTAGCGCACTAACGATTTCATCGTTGTTTGTAGTTATTATTGCTGATGCTTGAGTTTGATCTAATTTTTCTTTAAGAGTATTATTTTCTTCTAAAAAAGATATTTGATGGTTAACTGCAACATCTAATGAGGCAGCATCATCTATATTTAAATCTTCATAAATATTAGCACTAATAAAATTTGAATTTCCTTTTTTTATTAGATCAACTAAATCACTTAAAAGCATTTTTCAGTTTTAATTTTTTCTAAGAGAGAGCAAGAACATCTCTGTGGACGACAATTATCGAGGAGTTGTTATTTTCTTTATTATTTAAGATACTTCTTAATTTGTCACTACTTATTGATACTAAACCTTTTGCAACTTCTTTATTATTTGAATTTACGATTTTAACTGCCTGATTAACCGTAAAGTTTCCTTCTACATTCTTAACACCAACCGCTAAAAGTGAGGCACCTTTTTTTTTAATTGCAAAAGAGGCTCCATCGTCTAAAGTGATTTTCCCTACTGTTTGAATTGCATGTGAAAGCCAACTTTTTTTGTTTCCTATAGGTTTTTCTACTGGATAGAATAGAGTTCCAATTTTATTATCATTAAAAATTTCAATTAAATTTTTTTTATTCGTTCCATCAACTAGTTGGACTTCAACTCCACCTTTTGTTGCTATTTCTGCAGAAATTAGTTTTGTAGAAATTCCTCCTGTACCCCATTCTTTATTTGAGTTTTGAGTGTTTTTATTTTTAATTTCTTTTAATTCACTATTATGAACCTCTTTAATAGGATGCGCATCTTTATTCTTCCTTGGATCTTTGGAATATAGGTTTTCAATGTCGGTCAATAAAATAAGCTTATTAGCATTTATAGCTAAGGCAACTAAGGCAGAGAGGGTGTCATTATCTCCATATTTAAGCTCTTCATTTGCCACCGTATCATTTTCATTTACTATTGGAATAACATTCAAATCGATTAATTTTCTTAAGGTTTTAGAGGCGTTATTGAATGATTCTCTCGAATTAAAGTCAGCTTTCGTGATTAAAATTTGAGCAATATTGTGACCTAATTTATTAAATACTTTATCGTATAAAGACATTAAATTAACTTGACCTACTGCAGCAGTGGCTTGAAGGATACTTAAATCATTAGGTCTCTTTTTAATATTTAATTTTTGGCAACCTAATCCAACGGCTCCACTAGTTACTAAAACCAATTTGTTTCCTTTTAAAAGAAAACTTGTAAAGGATCTACAAAGGTTCTCAATAACTTCTTCGGTAGATACTTCTTCTGTTCCTCTTAAGATACTAGTACCAATTTTTATAACCCAGGTTTTCATTTTATAAAAAGAGAAATTAATTTTTCTATTGTCAAAGTTAAATTAAATTTAATTGGCAAGCCATTTCTCTTTAATCGCTTAACTAATATTGTTTTTATATTACATCTATTCCCAACAATAATATCTGTGAAAATCCTATCACCAATTATTGCTATATTTTTTGATTCGCAACCAACTTCGTTAATAGCTGACAATGTAACTTTCTTTCTAGGTTTTGAAGCATTATATTTGTATTTTAATTTTAATTCGTTTGCTATTTTTGAGATTCTTTTTTTTGATGGATTATTACTTATTAGATATAAGGAGAAAAGTTTTTTAGAATCAATTATCCAATTTTGTACATCTTTTGGAATCTTGGTTGAGTTTCTATTCACTAAAGTTCCATCAACGTCAATTAGTAAACAATGAATTCCTTTTTTTTGTAATACAGATTGAGATATTTCATATATTGGTAAATTTGAATCCCAATGTACTTTTAGGATGGATCTCATTTATTTTAGGAATTACTTTTTTCAAGCTCAGATTCAATCAAAGGTTGAATTTTATCAAACTCATCATCTTCAATTAATAAGGCCCCTTTGTCTTTTAATTTTCCTACAATAAAAAAAGGATCTAGTGGAATATATAAGCCATATTCTTGGTCAAAAAGATTAAAGTTAACAAGCAATTCAAAACTCTCGCTATCATCATCAATGTAATCTTCTTCTAATTCATCATAAATTGGTTCTTCAAGCTCCCCCGATACTGTTAATGTTACTGCAGATCTTATAAGTCTTAAATCATGTTCTTGAAGAACGGCTTCAGCATTTTTTAGTATTTGTTCATTCTTATCTATTTTTTCAATTAATTCAGGTTCATCTTTATCATTTATTTTAAAGAGACTTACTGGAGTATCAACTGGCGTTAATAAAGCATATTCTTCTCCCTCAATAATTATTATTTGTTCAAGATAACAAAATAAATCGTTTCCATTTGAGTCATTCAATATTAGTGTCTGCGCATCATAATTATCATTTGATTTGGTTTCTTGCATTTAAAATTATCTAATTCATTTTAATATTAATATTTTATTTGCCCTTTACCAGCTAATTCTTCTAATTCAGGACCTTCTTCGATCCATTGTTCAAGTATTATTTTTGCCGAAAAACTATCCACTAATCCAGATTTATCTTTTTTAATTCCAAATCTATTTGAAGATTCCCATGTCGAACTATGTTCGTTGACGAAAGAAAATGGAAGCTTTAATTCATTTGAAAGTAATTGACCATATTTTTTACAATCAATAGCTTGAGCGGTCATTTGACCTTCTTCATCAAGTGGAATACCAACAATAAAACCAGTCAAATTTAATTCATCTATATGATTTCTAATGATTTTAATCTCTTGATGATTTTCAAACCTTCTAACTGCAGGAAGTATATTTGATGTTATGCATAGTGGATCACAATAAGCTAATCCTATTCTTTTTGTACCTACATCCAAACTTAAAATTGACTTTTGTTTAGGTTTACAAAATTTCACTTTGATTTTAATGGGGAAGGAGATGGATATGGATTTCCTTGAGGGTTCAATTTTTTAAATATTGATTCCAAAGATTGATTTATTTTATTAACTTGTTTGGTTTCATTCCTAAGAATTGTGTTTCTGATTAGAATAATTTCTTGATGTTTTTCTTTTAATTTACATTCCTCTAGAAAGGTATTTAGTTGAATATTTTCTTTATAGGTTTTTAGTTTAGAAATGGGAGATTTTGCAAAAAATCTTTTTAAAAATTCTTGTAATATAGAATTGAGTCTGTTATCCCAATATCTACTTATGGTTAAAGTATAAATTTCTTCATTTTGATAATTTATATCCTTTAAAATTGTACATAAAACAGAATTTTCATAAATTAAGGCACCACTTTTAGAGTTATTTCTTTTAAAAATATCGTGTTGATCAAAATCTAAAATATTTCTTATTAAGGGCGACTGATTTGATCTTATGAAATTTACTATTTTTAATATATTTTCTTTATTAATATCTTTGAATTCATTAATTAATTCAAAACTTTGAGGATTTCTTTTTGTATATTTATTCATATCATAACCATCCCAAAGTATTATCTCTCCTAGAGGTTGAAAGCCTAATTCTCTTGAGGTTGATATAAGGTCAAAATTGTTTATATCTGCGTTTATTATCCAACTTGAAGTCTTGATATCTGTAATAGAGATAGATTTTTTTATCAATCCTAAAGTCAATTGTTTCTCTGTTAAAGAGCAATTGTTATTAATTAATTTGGGCTTAGATATTTTTAAACAAGTTTCTTTTTTGTTCAAAGGAAAAATATTCAAATAACCAATTATTTCATTTCCGCTTACTGCAATTATGCATTTATTTTTATTTTTCTTAAGATTGTTTAAAAATATTTTTAAGTCATCGAGGGTATTAATAATTGCCATTTTAAAAAACCAATTATTCAATTTCTTATTTTTGATATCAAATAAGAGGTTTATGTGACGTATATGGAGTTCTTCAAAAGTTACTTTAATTCCCTTTTTTGACTTAAAAGAATTAAAGGTATCTTCTTTCATTTGATTTTTTCTCTTATTAACACTATAGGAGTTTTTTCATCACCATTGCCAGCGGGATTAGATATTAAGTTTCTTTTGAGTATTTTATTTACTTTCTTATTTGAACTAGCTAATACTTTTACACCTCCAAGATCATTAACATCTACTACAGCAACATCTATATTTAAATATTTTGAGACCTCCTTGCAAAATAAATCAGCGTTTAGAGGGCCCATAACTATACTTTTGTCATATGGCGTGACTGTACCACTTATATCATCAATTAGAGATGACTCTGAGCCAGTTAATCTATAAAATATCCCCTTAATGCCAACTAATTTAAAGAGGAATCCAACAATTAGTGCAAAGGTTATTCTTGTGACCCCAATTTTATTTATTAATAATTGCATACCGCAAGCAGTTGCGAGACTGCTTGTGGGATGAAAAAAATAACATAAAGCTTTCGAAAATAAACTATAGTCTAGATTTTGAGGAGAAAGATATCTATTCTGCATAATTGCAAGTGGACTCTCGCCGATTGTTAAGATATCATTTTTTTCTACAATTCCATTGCAATATTTGATCACAGTATTTACTGGGTCATCAAAGCAACCAAGTAAATCAGTTTTAATAGACAGAGCATTATATTTATTATTTATTGGGATTTCAAAAATGGTTTTGGAGCTTTGTTTTTGCCCATCTAAATTAACTAAAAAACAATCCTTTTTTTTAGAAATACCAAAATGACCATAGTTATCCCAAAATACTTTTAACCATATATATTTTAATCTTTTTCTAAAATTATTATTGCTAAATCTATAGATAACTCTTATGAATAATTCTGAGTTTGACTTGATAATAGTAGTAGGCCAATAATTATTTAAATTCTTTTGTTTATTATCATCGTATATAAATATGTCTTCTTGGTAATTAAATCCTTGGCAATATTCATTTCCTTTATTTTTAAAAAAATCTAATTCAAAATTCATATTAGTCACCATTGTCTCTTTTGTTTTACTTTTATTAGTTATTTTTAAATCAATAATTATTTCGTTTAAACCTTCTCTTTTTTTGATTTTGTAATTTAAAGGTACAAGAACTAACTTTGATTTGGGTGCTTTTTTAATATATAAATCTGTAAGAATTAAAAAAATTGTTAAAAATAAAAGGATATTTGCAAATAACATGTTTTCTGAAATAGTTAATTATTTTTTGTTTCTTTTGTTTCTGAGATTGTACTATTGTATTCATTAAAGGCTTCAACTGAATATGAGCTATCATTTTCAATTTCGATTCCTGTAGATTGACTAATAATATTGTTTAAATCACCAAAATCAACCATCCCATTGCTATCAAATTTAATTTGGCCATTACTATCTAGAATGATAGTTTGAGGAATTAATCCATTCCAATAAAAATTAGGATCACTTGGTAGATCTGATTTCTCCTCATTTTGTAATTCATCTGTGGTTAAAGCAATAATATCTATATTTTCCCTCCATATTAAATCTAGACCTGATATAACTGGAGCCATAGCTTTGCTGTCAGAACTATCGTCAAGGTAGAAAAATAGGATTGATACCCTTTTTTTCTTTAATGAATCCTTGATGGTTGTCTTTGGAGGCACTATTGCTCCATTACCCGCATATATTGGAAAGATGTTGCCATCATAACTATTAGTATCTCTATAAGCATTAGCTTTATATGGAATTAATAAAATTAATGCTATTAATAACCATTGAAATATTTTCATTAAAGATTTAAAAATTACTTAGAACGTGATCTTCCTAATCCTTGAAGGATTCCTTTCCCAATCAAACCAATAGCTTTGCCCACCACTTTTGTTAGGAAAGTTACGAAAAGATTACCGATATACTTTACCGCAACTTCTAACTGAGGCGCTACTGCATCTCTTATCTCAACTAATAATGTAACTTGTTTTTGAAGCCATTCTAAATTCTCCAGTTCTTTCTCCCTATTTTCATTTTTAAAGTATCTGGTAAATTTATTATCAATAATATCAATATATTCTCGTTTACTCTCATATAAGTAGATAGGCATATAAATGTAGTCATGCCAACGATTGTAGTTATTAATATTATTCCTAAATCTTTCAAAACTTCTTGTTGACTGTAATTCAGGATTTATTAGTACAGTTCTTAATTCAGGCCATGAAGAACAAATATTAAAAATTTCAGAAGCTAATAAATTACAGTTCCTTATGGTCCAATTTGAAATTATATGTTCAAGGATTAGGAATGATTCTGTTTCATATAAAGGTAGTAATTTGCCATCATAATCAAGAGCTTCATTTTTAATAATTGGCTCGATAAACATTAATGATTCATGAGATTCTCTATCTATCTCGTCACAAGTTACTTCACTATAAATAAAATCATTTATTGAAATAGACTCGTTCCCCTTTTTTAATCTAAAATAGCTGTCTGTAATGTTTGAAATTGTATTAACTTTAAGTTCTTTTATAAGAGAACTTAAATCATCTTTAAAATCATTTTCTTTATAGTTCTCTCTAATATTTTTTACTAAATTATTTAACTCGTCTAACATTTTGATTATTAGACGTGAAATGAATTCTTTCTTTATTCCAGAGAGAATTATTGATGAATTATTAAATTCAACTTGTAGGTTAGTCGAGCTATATCTTTCTTTGAGTCTATTTATAATCAAATTCCATATTTCTATAGTATTTTTATCTTTAATAAAGATAGTATTTTTATTTTCCAGATTAACTTTATTTTCAGTATAAATTGCCTCTGTATATAGTTCTAATGAATTACCCCATAAGAAAATAAGAAATGATTTAGCAGTTATAAGTTCTCTTAGTCTTCCTTTTAAAATAAATTTATAAAATTTTGGAGTTGAATCAGAGTTAACATATTTGAATATATAATTAATCTCAGTATCTATTTGTTTAAGGCCTGAATTTAGTATTTTTTGACTAAAAGAAAGTGGCTTATCTTTGTTTAATTGAAGCCGTGAATTATTTTCGATATCAAATACTCTTCCCCCATTTAAAATGGCATCAATAGATTCGAGAACTTTTTCCGCACTTGGATTTAAAAGAAAACCTTCAGTATTTAAAGATGAAGTATTTTTTGCTTCATAAACAATTTCACCAGAGAGAATTATTAGAAACTTTGACTCATCCCATCTTTCTCTAAATTTTAATAATTCTAACCTGATAAGATCTTCTGATTGGAAATTAAGAACATTCCATATAACTAAATCTGGAGGTGTATCAACTATTCCATTATTGAAATTAATGTCTAAATTTTTGTCAAGTGATGTTAACTTAAGCGATAAAGATTCTGCTATTAAGCTTGGAGCTATAATTAATATTGATTTTTTTGAAATTAATTCCAAGACTAAAATTCTTACCTCTTATACAAAATTAACTAACAATTACTGCAAATACCAGTCTTAATTTAAATTTTATTCTCTATTTAAGCGTAGTAATTTTTGTTTAAATCAAAGTCATTGATTCTGTCTGATGAAAGTACATTATTCGCATCGCTTATTTTAAATTTATTTTCATAAAGAGCTTTTCCAACAATTACACCAAATAGTCCAGAATTTTCGAATTTTACTAAAGATAGTAGATCAGAAATAGAACCAACTCCACCTGATGCTATTACTGGAATATCAGTAATCTCAAGAATACTTCTTATGAATTCTTCATTAGTTCCTTCTAATGTTCCATCTGTATTTATATCTGTAATTATAAAACTCGCAATTTTAAATGAAGAAAACTCCTTAACTAGATCTGTGGCTAAAACATTAGATTGCTCTAGCCACCCCCTTGTACTAACTTTCCCATCTTTTGCATCAATACCAACAATGATCTTTCCAGGAAATTTATTTGATAAGTCTTTAACTAATTCTTTATTTTCTATAGCTGATGTCCCCATTATAACTTTTTCAATACCGTAAGAAAATAATTGTTCTATCCTTTCTTGAGACCTTATCCCCCCACCTATTTGAATAGGTATGTTAACGTTTTTAGCGATCTCTTTTATCGATTTATCGTTTGTTGGGGATCCTGTTTTCGCAGCATCTAAATCAACTATATGTAAATATTGTGCTCCTTCGCTTTCCCAATATTTAGCTTGTTCATGTGGCACTTTTGTAAAGTCTTTTCGTTTATTGAAGTCGCCCTTAAAAAGCCTTACACACTTACCATTCATTAAATCAATAGCTGGTATTAGTTCCATAGAATCATCCTTTTCATTAATTACTTCTTAGTAGTACTATTCAATATGTAATGTAATTCTAATTAAGATTACTACTTCAGTTAAACATTTTTTGAATATGAAAATTCTTGTAATGGGTGGTACTAGATTTGTTGGCAAGTCTTTGGTTGGAAAGTTATTAAGTCAAAATCATCATATTGATATTTTTACGAGAGGTAATAAAGCTAATCCTGAAAAAACCAATTTAATTAAGGGTGATAGGAATAAATTAGAAAGTATAGTTAATCTGAGAAATGAAAAGTATGATGTTGTCTATGATATTTCTGGACGAGAGTTAGAACAAACGAAACTTCTTATAGATAATTTAGATAACTCTTTTCAGAGATATATATATGTCAGCTCTTCAGGGGTTTATAAAGATAATTGCGAACTGCCCCTATCCGAAAACGATCCCATTGATCCAGATAGTCGACACAAAGGAAAATTTGAGACAGAGAATTGGTTGATAAAACAGAAAATTCCTTTTACTAGTTTTAGACCAACTTATATTTATGGTCCAGGAAATTATAATAAGATTGAAAATTGGTTTTTTGAGAGATTATTTACCAATAAATCCATCCCAATGCCCGGAGACGGTTCTTTAATTACTCAGCTAGGCCATGTTTCTGATCTGACTGATGTAATGATTAGGTGCATAAATTTTGAAAATTCTAAAAATAATATTTACAACTGCTCCGGTGAAAAAGGAGTTACGATTAAGGGCTTAATTTATTTCTGTGCAGAAGTTCTTGGATTAAACCAAAATGAGCTTTCTTTAAGAACATTTAATTATCAAAAATTAGATCCTAAATCTCGAAAGGGTTTTCCAATTAGATTAAATCATTATCAGACTGATATCTCTAAGATTAAACGTGATTTAGAGTGGGTACCAACTTTTGATTTGCTTAATGGTTTAAAGGATAGTTTTATGAATGATTTTAATTATAAAAAGAGTGAGGGGTTTGACGAAAATTCAGATAAGATTCTTTTTAATTCTTAAATAGCCCAATAAAGTCACAATAGTCAGGAAGAAACCTAACCAATAAAAAATTAAAGCCAAATTATTCAATAAGCTTATTTGTAGTGGTGTAAAGAAGGTCATAACAGAAATAAAAAAGAAAAATGTTTTAAATTTGCCTAACTGAGATGCTGGTAAACCGTCTTTTGTGGAGTTCCTTAGGCTAGAAATAATTAATTCTCTATATAAAATTAATGCCAAAGACCAGAAAGGTATCAAATTATTTTTACAAAGGAAGATCAAAGGAATTAAATAGAATACTTTATCGCTCAAGGGATCAAGGATAGCTCCTAATCTTGTTTTAAGATTAAATTTCCTTGCAATTAACCCGTCTAAATAATCTGTTAAACCTCCAATAATAATAAATATAAAAACATAAAAAGGTCTGTTAATTTCTAAAAAAAGTATTAATGGAAATATAAGGAAAAGTCGAGATATCGATAATAAGTTGGGAATATTCAATGTCAAATTTTTAAGATTTTTTCTAAATAACAAATTAGTTTTTGTATTTAAAAAATATATTACACTCTCAACATGCTTAAATTTTCAGTAAAAATTTTAAATGGTTTTAATGCTAGATTCAAAATTTAATTTAAATCAGAATCCTAAAGTTTATAAACTCAACTTCTCTTTATGATTGATGATGTTTTATATTACAAAATTATTCCTTATATCTAAATGCAGCCTCATAGCCTAAAGCTATCTCCAGAATCTGATTTGATAAATTCAATTAAAGAATATTCTTTATCGAATAATTTATATGGGTATGTTTCTGGAGTGGTTGGTAATCTTAGAACAGTTTGTATTCAATGCCCTGGAAATCAAGATATAAATAAATTCGAGGGAAATCTAGAGATCGTTTCTTTAAATGGACATTTTAATAAAGGAGATGTTCATTTACATTTAAGTTTTGCAGATGAGGGATGTAATGTCTTTGGCGGACATCTTGAGGAGGGATGTATTGTAAAAAAAGGTACTGATATTTTATTACTTTCTTTTGAACAAAAAATTATTAATATCTCAAATAATGATTTATTAAAAAATGAATCACGTGTAAAAGTATATATTTTAAAGGATTGTCCTTGGTCTAAAAGAGCAATTAGGTTGCTTAATTCTTTATCTATACCTCATGAAGTTACTTTAATAGACAATGATGAGATCTTTCAGAAAATAATGGCTCAAAGTAGCCATAATACTTTTCCTCAAATATTTTTGGATAATAAATTTTATGGAGGATATGATGAACTTTCAGAACAAGCAAAATTGGATAACTTAAGTTCACTTAAGTAATATAAATTTTTTAACTATCACGATTAGAAAGCTTTTCAGAAACTAATTCGTCCTCTAACTGCTTTATTAATCTTGATACAAGACTTTGAAATTCTGGTTGACAGCCTTTAAATGCAGCTTTATGTCTTATTGGCTCATTTCTAGTTCTTAAATCAGTAAGCATTAATTGTAATGCGTCAATTTTTGGGTTTATTTTCATAGTTTTATTTTATATATTTACATCTTTTAAATCATTTGCATAGCTTTTTTAAAAGATATCTTTTTATTATTATTCGAACTTGTTACTTCTATTAATTTATTTATGGATTCTTTGTTTTTTAAAGAATTTATGCACAATTGCGCCACTAATCTTCTTGGGATTGATCCATTAATTTGAGTATCCTCCTTTGAATAATTAATGTTTTCTGATTTAATATCTTCATTTTCCTTTAATCCTCCTGGTCTAACAATAGTCCATTCGAAACTGGGATTTTTGAGAAAATTTTCACCAATTTTCTTCCAAATTAGTATAAAACCAAACAAGTTTAATGGGTGAAATAATTTACCACTACAAAGAGAACTTACTAAAATAACCCTCTTAATTCCAACTCTTTTGCAACTCTCTAATTGTCTGAATACTCCTAAAGCATCAACTTTTGCTGGACCAGTTAAGTCTAAAGATGCTCTCGCACCAGTGGCAATTATTAAAGCATCAATATCTTGTAAAGCTTTATCGAGTTCTTTTTTGTTTTGTAATGAAACTCTAAATGTTTCTAAACTCTCTAGTCCATCAGAAACTTTTGAATTCTTTCTAATGATTTGTCTTACATTAAATCCTTTTTTAACTGCTTCTTCACATATTCTATAACCTGTTTTACCAGATGCACCAGTAATTGCTATTTTCATAATTAAAAAGTAATTTGTTAATTATATTAATTTTTATGGCTTTTTACATATAAATTTTTTTTTTCTTTTGGGATAAAGAGTTCGACATAAATAACATTTTGTTCCATCACAACCTCTTGCAGTGCAATATTCTCTTCCATAAAAGATTATTTGCAAATGCAAGGTATTCCATTCATTAATGGGAAATATCTTTTTAAGATCTTTTTCTGTTTGAATTACACTATCTCCATTCGAAAGGCCCCATCTTTGTGCCAACCTGTGTATATGAGTATCAACCGGGAATGATGGTATTTTAAAAACTTGGGACATAACTACTGATGCTGTTTTATGACCTACCCCCGGAAGAGATTCAAGCTTTTCAAAGGTATTTGGAACTATACTTTTATACTTTTCAATCAAGATTTTAGATAGGTTATAAATATTCTTTGATTTTTGATTAGATAGCCCTAAATATTTTATGTATTCATAAATGCCATTAATACCTAGCTTTACCATTTTTTCTGGATTATCTGCAACCTTAAATAAACTCTTTGTTAATTCATTAACTTTCTTGTCTGTTGACTGAGCACTTAAAACTACGGCGACGAGCAGGGTATATGCATTTGTATGATTAAGAGGGATTGGAGGAGATGGGTATAGTTTTTTGAGTTCCTTACGAATTATTTCTGATCTTTCAGCCTTTCTCATTAATTTGAAAAATTGATTGGTGTATAAAATTATACAAGAGATATTTTAGGTGAATATTATCTGCTAATTTAATATATTTAAAGAATAAGTATTTTGTGGAAAAAGATGCGTTAATAATTGATGATTTGCATCATAAATATGATACGAGAAAATATTCGAATTGGATATTAAATAAAATTAACCTAAAAATTGAAAATGGCGAATTATTAGGTTTGCTTGGTCCTTCTGGCTGTGGAAAGACTACTCTTTTGCGATTAATCGCAGGGTTTGAATATCCTTCTAAAGGAAAGATATCTTTAAATGATAAGGAAATCTCAAGTAGGAAAAGAATTCTTAGTCCTGAGAAAAGAAATATTGGTATGGTTTTTCAAGATTACGCACTTTTCCCTCATCTAAATGTTTTGGAAAATGTAATGTTTGGTCTGAAAAACAAAAAAGATAGATCTAGAGTTGACTATTTATTAAATGTTGTTGGTCTAGATAGCTTTGTTAGGAGATATCCACATGAATTATCTGGAGGCCAAAAGCAAAGACTTGCTATTGCGAGGGCGCTTGCTCCGGGTACAAATTTTATTTTACTTGATGAACCTTTTTGTAGTCTTGATATGCATGTAAAACTTAAATTGAGAAGTGAACTCCCAAATATTATAAGAGGTTGTAATGCAAGCGGATTAATGGTTACTCATGATCCTGAAGAAGCTATGTCGATTTGCGATAAAGTTGCCGTTATGAATGAAGGTAAAATACATCAAATTGATACACCAATTAACCTTTTAAATAATCCAAGTACTAAATTTGTTAGTAGTTTTATTTTGGGGAATAATATTATTAATCTTAAAAAAAATGGTAATTCATTTATATCTTGCTTAGGTGAAATAAATAGTTCAGGGTTATTAAACAATAATTACATCAAAAGCATGTCAATTTCGCCTAAATTTATTTCAATTAAAAGATCAGAATCTGGTAATGCTAATGTAATATCAAAAGAATTTCTTGGAGAATTTCTTATCTATAAAGTATCTATTAATGAAGACATATTAAGGGTTAGAACTAATATAAATAATCTTCTAAATAATGGCGATAAATGTTTTCTTACTATTAATAAAAATAGTCATTATTTTTTATATCCTGGAGCACATAAGGTATATATATAAACTTTATTTATAAGCAATTACACTTTCCACCCTTCCAATTAGAACATTTTTTCTTTTTACATTTCTTTTTTTTACTTAAATATATTTTATTAGTTAATAGCAGTTCAGAAAAACTGTATTCTAATTTCATTTATAGTATTGCGATTGATTTTCATTATCATATTATTTATTTTAATTTAAAGTATTATTTAATTACTAATTTATACAAAATGTTGTATTATTTATTTAGTTTCATTTTTGAATAATGAATACAGATAATTTAAAAACAAAGAAATTAATTAATTTTGGACCATCTGGAAGAGCGATTGCACAACCGATGGACAATAGTTTATTGGATAATATTTTTGAACATTTAACAATGGAAAGATTTGCTAATGTTCAATATTTTTCTATATACCTATGGTTTCAAGAGCGAGATTTGAATGGATTTGCCTCTCATTTCCTAAGTGAATCACAAGGTGAAATGGAGCATGCTCAAAAATTTGCAGATTACTTAATTGCAAGAGGACAAAGCGTGAAATTAGATGATCTTCCTGCACCAGTCCAAACATGGGATTCGATTGAAGATTTAATTTCTTATTCGTTCAACATGGAGGCTGATTTAACTTCATCTCTGCAACAACTTTATTCAATTTCAGAAAGAATTTCTGATACAAGAACAAATGTATTTCTAGATCCAATTGTAGATGCTCAAACAAAATCAGAAGATGAATTTGCAAATATACTTGGCAAAGTTAAATTTGCTTCTAATCAACCTTCCGCAATTTTATTAATAGATAGTGATCTAAAGAAAAAATAGATTACTTTCAAATTTATTTTCATTCAATGTCCTTTTGGTTATTTCAAAAAGTAGCTTAGAAAAGTTTATTTTCTCATTGTTTTTTCTATTTAAGAGCTCAGCTATTTTATAAATCTCATTAACTCTTTTAAAAATGTTTTTGTTTTCAGAAAATAACCTCTCTTTCAATACTTTATTATTTGTGGTTTTGAAAGATTGCTTTATATTTCTGAGTCTATTCGATAATACATCAACTTCCATTAACAAGTTGTTAGTTAGTGATTTTGATTCCATTATGTTTTTATAGTGGTGATGTTTCAATAAAAGAAGGTGCAACGCTTACTGTTTGGGTACCAATTGGGGCTATTAATAATTCAGATGATCTTAATTTAGAAATTAATCTTGTTGATGTTACGCGTGTTGAACCGATTAATTCACCTATCCTTTCGTGGGTTAACCTAAATGGAAGCTCACACCATTGACCACATCTTCTTCCTAAACGATTTACTAGTATCGAAAATAAAGCTTGCAATCGTTGCTCTGCATTGCCCAAGTGTCTAATTCTTAGGAGTTGCAAAGTCCACTCATTTACAGCATCGTAACCGATATCCTCATCAATATTTACATTGCTATGAAATGATAAATCTGTTAATGCTTCAACACAGACACCCTCGCTACATAAAAGCTCCGTTCTTAATTGATCACCTGATTGTAAAAATGCAAGTGTCATCCCTTCAGTTTCTTCGCAAGGACAATAAACTCTAGCAATTCCACTCTCAACTTCAAGGCAGGTACCTTTTGGCCTTGATGAAGGATCTATTAATACAGATTGACCAGTTATTATTCTTACTGATTTTAAAGGAGATTCTCCATAAGTATGGAACTTCATTAATGTAAATTTGATAATGAGAATTATTATCAATTATGCATTAAAAGACAGCTTATTGCAATAGATTCTCATTATCATATTAATTTTGAAAGTATTCTTAACATAAGCTTTAATGAATATAATTTAAATAGAATTCTTAAAATCTTTATTGAGTAATGAGTGTAAATAGAGTCTGTTTTAATTGTGGAAGTTCTTCATTCGTTTCTGATCGATCTTTAGGAGGTAAGATAGTTTGCTCTAAATGTGGATCTTCTTCGTTTAAAAGAAAATCGTCTTCATTTTTCAATAGTAATAAATTAATTTTTCTTGCTATTGGTATAGCTATTTTAATAATTTTATTTAGATAGTCTGTTGATTACCCATAACCCATTTTTGTTATTTACTTCTACCTCTATGCCATATAACTTTTTAAGATTTTCACTATTTATAACCTTATTTTGATTCCCGTTAGCGATTATCTCGCCACTTTTTAGCATTATAACTCGGTCATAAATTGATGTAATCATTGAGATATCATGAGTTACACATATGATTTTGGTATTTAATTTTGATAATTCATTAATCTTATCAATTACAAAAAACTTTGATTTATAATCTAAATTTGTAATTGGTTCATCCAGGATTAATATATCTGGTCTTTTAATTAACGCTCTTGCAATGAGAGAAATTTGTTTTTCTCCATCAGATAAATGAGAAAAATATTTTTTAGATAAACTTGATATATTCATATTTTGCATAATACTATTTACGATTTCATGATCTCTTTCAGATTTATTTGATATATAACAATATTTTCCATATAGTCCACTTAAAATTAAATCAAAAACTTTTAGTTTTGGATTTATTCTATTTTTAATATCATTATTTACGGTACTTATTCTTTTTCTTAGTTCCCACAAATTTATAAGTTCTTTGTCAAAAACTTTAATTAGCGATTTACTTGTTACTACAGGATATATGTTTCTATTAATTACTTCTAACAATGATGATTTACCTGAACCATTTGGTCCAATTAAAATCACATTCTCTGAATGTGATAACTTTAAATTTAAATCTTTAATTACTCTATAACCATTCTTATAACAATTTATATTTTTTGCCTCAAACCAAAATTGACTAATCACTAAAACTTATTGCTCCAAAATATAATCAATTGAATCGAGCTTAAAATAAATATAAGAAGATAAAGCCAATTCAACCATGAAGGTCTATTTACTTTCTTCATAAATTATATTATTAACATAAAAATTAGTAGTGGAGCAGCAAATCTTACAAATGTTTTTCTAATAATATCTATATTATTTATAATTTCTAATTTCTTTATCTCTGGGGGATATTTCAATATCACATTGTCGTATACGTTAAGCTGTTCAGTTTTATTAATATTTTTCCAAGGGTTATCTTTCTCTTCAGACTTCTTATACCATTTCCAAAAGTAATTTATTATTCTGTCTTCTCCCAATAATTTTATTTCATCTTTTTTAATTAATTCCAATTTGTGATTATATGTTTGGGTCTTTAAAATCATATAATCCTCATCAAATATCTTATAAAAAATTTTTCTTTGAGTCTCTTTAAATAATATGAGGTTATTAAGTAGTTTATTTTTTAAAAATTTCCTGTAGTGCCTTACTATTACTCTTGCTTTATTATTTCCTAGTGGAATATGATCCAGAACTTGTAAATATCGACATGCTGAAGGATTTCCTTTATAAATTAATATCCTTCCCGGTGGCATGTATTTTATACGGATAAATTCTTTTGAAGGATCATTTTTGTAGAAGTAAATACTTTCAATGTATTTATGAGTAACATTAATTTTTTGTTTAAAGCTAACAAGTACGTTTTTATTAACATCTTTATCAGGAATTGTATCCCCATGAACCCAAAATAGATGAAGTATATCTAAGTGATTTTCAATTATCCTTGACCAATCACATTTGAAGTCAACTAAAACCTGTTCCGATACAAAATCATCAATTAAAAAGCCATTATTAGATAATTCGTGATTACTTATAGGTGAATCCTCACTTAGATTATTTAAATCAGTCTCAGATTTTTTTGAAAAATGTACAAAAACATATCCATCTTTTTCTAAAGCTTTGTATTGAGATAAATGAATTTTTTTGGCGTAGTTATCATAGTTATTATCTATTATGTGGCTACAGGTTATTCGATCTAGATTTTGGCAACTTCCCTCAGATGAGAATTCTGCTCCGTGATATGGGCAAGTTATTACTCCATTTGATAATGTTCCTCCAAAAAAGGATGCACCCCTATGAGGACAAATATTCTTAATGCACTTTACATTTTCATTTCCATCTCTGTAAAGAACAAGAGGCTCATCATAGAGGGAAAAATAATGAAGTTTATTTTTTTTTAGTTCTGTTGAAGGACAAATTGCATACCAACCAAATAAACCTATATTTAAATCATTTTTATTTTCTCTAAAATCAAACGAATCAATTTTTACTACCGATCCTTTCTCAAAAGGCTTAAGAACGGTATTTAAGTCTTTAGATTTAAAAAAATTAATTTGTTTGTTTTCCATAAATTAATTTCTTTTTATTGACTAGTTATCTATCGAAACTATAACCCAAGTAAATAATTAATTTCTATTAAAAGTAGAATTCTCTATTATTTGTAGCAATAATTGTGTCTTTCTAAAATATAATGAAACTCTTGTGTTTTTATCTATCTGTCTTTAATTTTATGATTCTTGAATCTTTTGCAATTCTTTTAAATTTTTTATGTAATCATTAGCATCTTCAATATTTTTGTGGAAATTGCACTGGCCGAGATAACAACCTATAAATCTTAAGAATGTTCTTTTACCACCACTAATTTCATATCTATGTATTGTTCCTCCATCAATAGGAGAATATATTAATTCTGGTAATGCCATATGTTTTTATCCGAAAACTTAATTAAACAATAATTCAAGCAATAATACATTGCCATAGCTAAGGCATGTTTTTTAATAATTAATTTATTTATTTTTGGTTAATTATTTATTGAATCCCTAAGAATTTTTTGTTTTTTGTTATTTTAGATATAAATTTAAATTAGGCTAAAACTATATAGGTTCCTTTTAAAAAATTAACTAAAATATTCAATATTTAATATTCTCCTATAGAAAGTTTTTAATTTCTTATTAATGAAATAACTAAATTGTATATACAAATTTTTAATTTCTATAATTTTTAATAAAAAATATTCGACAATTTTTGATACTAAATTATATTAAACGTGAAATTTATAAAATATAATGATTAAAAGAGTTTTGTCGTTTTTCATTTTAACTTTGCTTCTTCTATTTAGTAGTCCAGTTTACTCATTAGATACTTCATCTAAAACTCTTGAAAAGTATACAAAGAAAATTTCTAATAAATTCACTAGAACTTATTGCAACACTACCAAATTTGGTATTTCTTATGAAGGAGCTTTGGCCTTTGCTATTGGAGAAACAAATAAGGAATTTAAAAATAATAAACTCAATAAGTTTATAGATTATTATCTACTAAAAAACTCAATAGTTGATGGTTTAGAAAATAATTGCCAGATTTATGATTTTGCTATTAGTAATTTAGATAATTTAGAATTTAATTAGATAAATTGAAACTGTTGAAGTTTTATTTTCTACCTATCCAATCATTAGGTTTCTCCATCATCCACTCGAAAATACCTTTAGTATCAAGATTTATAGATACATAAACAAACAATATTGGAAATAATAAAATTACACCTCCAATAACGGCTAACTCTATATTATTTATCCCCATCTCGCTGATTGTTAAGGCGAAATAATTAATCATTATCTTTATAGTATTGAAGTTTATTTATTACATAATTTATAAAAAAATATTTATTCTTTCACATTTTTATTAAAAATCTTAATTCTTTATATTGAATGATTTGTATAAAGTACCTATTTTATTTAGGTTTACTTTTTAATAATCTAAATATTATAAGTTAATTATTGAATGGTAATGAATCATGAAATTATAATTTTCACACCTGTTTTTATAGTATTAATTGGATTTATAGTTTTTTCAATTTTAAAGAAAAGAAAAAGATCAGCTAAAAGTATTTATAAATTGATAGATGATTTAGAAAAAAAATACATATATTAATAGTTTTTTAAATGAAAAATATTTTTTAATCAAATTCTATACCAACTTCTTCTTTTAAATCTCTATCCAAATCTGGAAGTTGCGTTTCAACCCAATGATCTTTATTATCAATACCCGCTGCATTAACATAGTTCATAATATGTTGATCTACTTGTTTGTAAAGATCATGCAAATTTAAATTCATACGAATGTCATGTGCAATTTCAGATACTTGTTCTTCAGTTAGACAATGATCTGGATGAAGTAAATCACAGCATGGAATTCTCTTTTCAATCAATTCATTTAGATTGATTTTTATTTCATAATCTTGATGAACAGTCATTGATTTTATATCTTTATTTTGATTCTAATTACGGTTAAGGTTTTGTATATCATTAGTTTTGAAACAAAGTTTTTAATTATCAAACAATTATTTTAAATAAATAAATCTTGCAAGTCTTTATATGATTCATCATTCTCTTTAGAGGTTGATAAAGGGACATCTTGATCCATCAAAAGTTCTTTTTTTGAAATATAGAAAAGATAAGCAAGGGCCACAAAAAGTAAGCAAACCGGTAAAATCATTAGTAATTTATTGACTTATTATGAATATAGTGCAACACTTATAACATTCAAGTGCTGAACTTTAGTTTGTTCTTATATGCCTACAAAGAAAAAAAGGGTTGGTTTTATTCCAAGAGATGATGTTATTAAAATAATTGATCAATTAAGCATAGAGAATAATTTAAGTTATTCAAAAATAATAAGTATTTTAGTAGAGGAGGCACTCTCTATAAGAGGTATATTTAACAAAAAAACTGGTAAATTAAATTATAAGATTAAGGAATCTTCTGGATATTCCCCTAATGAATCTGTTTATCTTAAAGCTAGTGATAAATTTGAAATTAATACTAAATTTATAAATAAAAATTTAGTTAAAACAAATCCTTCCAGTCATACAGATCAGGACACTTTTGATTTACAAACTTATAAAAAGTTCTTATCATTTCTTAAATTTCAGGAATTGATGGATGAATATAATACTTAGAAAGTGTTGCTAAGTGCTTCACTATAAGTTAATTTTAATATGTAATTATTTTCTAGGGTATTTATCATTCAAAATTATTTTTTACTATTTCAAAGTAATGAAATTAATTAATCCATAAAATATTTATTTGTTATGAATTCATCATCCCAAATTCTATCTATAAATCTTTTACCTCCTGAAAAGTTATATTGTAATTTTAATTATTGGAGTTCCTTATTCTCTCAGGATATGCAAATCTTATGGGATCGAGCACATGGTGTCCCTCTAGAGCAACTCCCAAAAGGAGCTTCTGATATGATTTTCCCGTATTTGTTGTTGGCACTTTCAGATTATAAGAGTTCTCAAATAAATAAAATGAATGGAATTGGATTAGATAATCTATTAAGCCTTTGGTTTGATAAGTACTTGTTGAATAAAAATGGTTACTTCGAACTAATTAAAAAGTAAATTTTTAAGGTTAATTCTGTCCATTATAAATAAATTTATATAAGGATATTTATTTCTCATGAAAAACTTATTAGTGTTTATTTTTTAATTGTAATATTATTAATTTTTCTATAAATTGAATATATGTTCGATGATAATCTCATGAAATTGCTTTTAAAAAATATTCGTATTGCTGTCTTGATAATAATAAATAGAAGAGATATAAAATCAAGAATAAATAGATAAATGAATTTTAATTCAAAGAACCTGAGTTTAATATTAAATTTATTATTTTTTTTGCTTATATTTATTATTTAATTTTTTATTCTAAAGTATTTTATTTTTTGGATCTTAAAGATAGGTTACAAAATTTTCGTAATACTATATTTTAAATTTTCTTAATAATGAAAGAAATATATTTATTTCTGATATTTCTTTTAAAATTTTCTCATTTATATATTTTGTTGACTTTTCTAGTTTAAGAGATGATAATGACAAAAATAATTTTTAATTGTGATTCCCCTCTCAGATACTTTTGATGATTTTGTTGACGATCTTCTAACTTCCGAAGATTATTTACTAAAGGGCGAACTTGATTTTTTACTTATGCAACATTTATTTAATTCAATTGATTTAAAGGTTATTAAATCAACTGAATTTTGTGATAAAGATTCATTAGCTGCTTAATTTTTTATGAAATATTTATATGACAAGATTTGGGTTCCTATCTTTGGCTATATTTTGTCCAAATTTGTTTTTATAATTGAAGGTAAGAGTAAGAAGCAATATACTAAAGAAAACAAGATTAATTAATTTTCAGCTTAATTAAGTATCTTTTAATACATATTTAATATCAATATATTTTGATAACAACATAAGATATACTTTTATTTAATGAATATATCCATTTTTAAAATATAAATTAATTGCTTTTTAGCAAATAAAAATGAGCTACAAAAATACTTTAAAGCCATATACTGTTCATTATCGTGACTATCAAAATATAAGATTAGAAAATTGTTTTTATGCTTTTGACGCTTATGAAGCTAGAACACTTGCAATGGAATTTAATAAGTATATTCATGAACATCCAAATAGTATTGACCTTATAAGATGTGAAAATGAATGAAATTTTTAGTTATTTAAGAATAATTAATAATTTAAACTTTTAAGAATTTGTCAATAACTGCTTGACTTAACTCACTAGTATTCCCGCTTGCAACAATTCCTCCGCGTTGCATCGCATAATATCTATTTGCTTGTCTAACAAAATGCAATTGTTGTTCTACTAATAAAACACCAATACCCTGTATCTCTTATTATCTGATTGATTGCATTCTCAATATCTAAAACTATATTTGGCTGGATTCCTTCAGTTGGTTCGTCAAGCAATAGTAGTTGTGGTTTGCCTAACAATGCTCTTGCAATAGCCAGTTGTTGTTGCTGACCTCCACTAAGATCTCCTCCTTTCCTTTTAAAAAAGTCTTTTAAGATTGGAAATAAGTCATAAATAAATGGATCTATTCTTCTGTTCCTAGATAATCCACCTGGCAGAGACTCCATTCCTAACATTAGGTTCTCTTCAACTGATAAGTAAGGAATAATTTCTCTGCCTTGAGGAACATAAGCCATACCTTTTCTAGCCCTCATATGAGGTACCTTTCTGTTAATATTTTCTCCACTTAAATAAATATCTCCTTTTTTTTGCTTTAGAAGTTTTTAATTAATTCTTTCTCATTAATCTTTATATCTTTTGAACCCGCAATGGCCAAATCTTCTTGAAGTTTGTTTTCGCAAGAGAGAACTCTAGACCAACTTGGTAACTGCTGAGTTGTAGGGCAAGCTAGATAACCTTCGGTAGCGGGTCTCAATAATTTGGCAAATTTTTGTACTGACAGCTCTTCTTCATGTCTATCATATGGAAGTTGATTAACTGCTGAATCTAATCCAAATTGTTTTACACGATCTTCACCAACCCTTTTATAAAGAACTTCTAAAGTCGCTAGTTGAGTGCTAGTTAGTGTTTCTGCTTGGTGCTCCATAAGACCTCTCAAAACACTCGAAAGTATTTCAGTACACATTTTTTGCAACCCTTCTCTGGAAGAATCTCCAATATTTTTGTGTTTATGATCAAACAATCCTAGGTCAACCTGGGCTATTTTGGATGTTCTTACGTTTCTATATACTTCAGATAATAAACCAATTTCTAAACCCCAGTCGCAAGGAATTCTTAAATTCATAGCAAGATCTTTAGTAAAGGCAAACTCACCCGCTAATGGATATCTAAATGATTGAAGATATTGTAAAAAAGGACCTTTGCCAACTAACTGTTCCAGACTAGCCAATAGAGGACCAACAAATAATCTTGTCGCTCTACCTTGTAATTGATTTGTTTCTAAAGATAATCTACTGTAAAAAGCTTTTACATAAGATATTCCATATGATTCATCCAGAAGTGGAAGGATCATTCTGGAAGGATATAAAGGACTAAACGTTCTTATGTCAGCATCAAAAAGAGCTACAACATCTGATTTCCTAGTGGCGACGCCAATGCCTTGCCAGACAGCCCATCCTTTACCTGGCGTTCCCAAAAGTTCTAGCCCATTTTTTTCTTGATTTTTTAAAAGTTCTATAACATAAGGAGAATTAGTCCATTGCACATGAACTGGGAATGGCATCGAGTCAAAAAATGACTTTGCTGCTTTAACTTGCTCAAGAGTTTTTGCAGATAGCGCAATAACTAATTCGTTTAAACCTTTAAGGTTTTTTAAAACTTCTCTTATATCTTTTAATGCTGGTCGTTCAAATTCTTCATATAAGCAAGGAATTAATATAGTTGTTGGTCTTTTTTTTAGATTTTTGTTTAGTTCATTAAGTAGATCTAGAGTAACACCATATTCATGTATTGTTGTGATTAACCCTTGTTGAAAGTCCATTTTCTAATTGATGTGCAGAATAGTATTAATACTTCAATGATTTTTTCAAAGTGAAGCAAATTGATTCAGAGAAAAAATTAGATAGATTAAAACTCAATAAATTGTTGAAAACAATTTATTCAAATAATACTACAGAAGAAATTAATTTTATTTCTAGTCAATTATTACAGATTTTAGATAATTTCTCAGAGAAATCAGCTTATGAAGAAAAAAGCATTAAAGAAAGTTGGAATCAATCTCATTCGGTTTTAATAACTTATGCAGATAGCATTTATAAAAATGGGGAGTCAACATTAATTACTCTTCGAGAGTTATTAAGTAAATATTTTGGCAGTCTCTCTAAAGTTGTGCATATTCTTCCTTTTCTCAAATCTACAAGCGATGGAGGTTTTGCAGTCTCAAGTTATGAATCCTTGGAAGAAAAATTTGGAAGTTGGGATGATCTCAGAAGTATTTCCAAAAATCATGTTTTGATGGCTGATTTGGTACTTAACCATGTTTCATCATCTCACCCATGGGTTCAACAATTTATTAAATCTCAAGAACCAGGAATTTTAAATGTTTTTTCACCGGAACAAAATCTTGACTGGTCAATGGTCGTTAGGCCAAGAAGTTCATCCTTGTTTTCTCAAATAAATACGGAAGATGGTCCTAAACAAGTTTGGACAACTTTTGGTCCAGATCAGATTGATTTGAATTGGCATAATCCCAAAATGACTATTGAGTTTTTAAATTTAATTATTACTTATTTATCTTATGGGATTAAGTGGCTTAGGCTTGATGCTGTAGGTTTTATATGGAAGGAGTCAGGAACAACTTGTTTACATTTGCCAAAAGCACATTCAATTGTAAAAATTTTAAGAATTCTATTAAATGAACTTCTTGAGGATGGCGTTTTAATAACAGAAACAAATGTTCCTCAGAAAGAAAATTTATCTTATCTTATTCCCGAAGATGAAGCTCATATGGCATATAATTTCCCGTTACCTCCTATTCTTCTAGAAGCAATTATCACTTCAAGAGCTGATATTTTAAACTCTTGGATTTTTGATTGGCCAAAATTACCAGATAATACTACTCTTTTTAATTTTACTGCATCACATGATGGTGTTGGGTTGAGAGCTCTTGAGGGTCTAATGAATGAGCAGAGAATTAAGGATTTATTAATTAACTGTGAAAAAAGGGGTGGGCTAGTAAGTCATAGACGTTTATCAAATGGGTATGATAAACCTTACGAATTGAATATTAGTTGGTGGAGTGCGATGGAAGACTCTGGTAGAGATTCTAATCGATTCCAATTTGAAAGATTTATCCTGAGTCAATTATTAGTCATGGCTCTAAAAGGAGTTCCTGCCTTTTATTTGCCTGCATTACTGGCTTCCGAAAATGATATTAAAAGCTTCTCTATGACAGGTCAAAGAAGAGACCTTAATAGAGAAAAATTTAAATTAGAGAATCTTTTTTCTATTTTTAATAATCCTGAATCTTATCCTAATAAAAATTTAAAATATCTTCGTAATGCTATGGATGTCAGATCAGAATTAAATCAATTTCATCCTTCTTCAGAAATGGAATGTTTGTCTAAAGGTAGAAGTGATATTGTCGTAATCAAAAGAGGTAAAGGTCCTGAATCAGTTTTTGCAATCCATAATATGACAGAAAATAAAATTAATTATCAATTGAATGATAATGATTTACTTGGAAAAACTGATAATGATTTTAATATGCGAGATTTTTTAGAGTCCAATAAATACAATTGTAAAAATATTAATCTTGATCCGTTTCAAGTTATTTGGCTTGGTTCTTTATAAAATGATTGAAAAATCTTCTCTTTGGGTTGTTAGTGATGTAGATGGCACTTTAATGGATCACGCATATGATTTAACGCCTGCAAAAGAAACTATCAAAAATCTACAAAAATTATCTATACCTGTAATTCTTTGTACAAGTAAGACAGCAGCTGAAGTACAAGTTATTAGAGGGGAATTAAATCTAATTGATCCTTATATTGTTGAGAATGGTGCAGCAATATATGGAGAATCTCTTAAAAAGGTTAATGGAAAAATAATTCTTGGGGAAAAGTATGAAACTCTAGAAGAAATCTTAAACTTTATTTCTAAAGAAATTGACTATAAACTAACCCCTCTTAATAATCTTTCTGATAAAGAGGCAACCGAGCTTACAGGATTAAAAGGAAATTCTTTAGCTTTAATGAGAGATAGACATTGGAGTATGCCTTTTCTAAATCCGCCAGGTTTTTTAGAAGAGAGAATTAATATCTGTTGTAAAAAGTTTAAAGTTGATATTTTTAAAGGAAATAGAATGAGTCATTTATTATCTACAAATTCTAATAAAGGAAAAGCAATAAAAGCCCTTAAAAAATATTCAAATATTCCAAATATTAAAATTATAGGTTTGGGAGATTCTCCAAATGATTTGCCTTTACTTTTAAACTCAGATATTAGAATTGTTATTCCAGGGAAAGATGGTCCTAATTTAAATTTACTAGATAAATTAAAAGATTTGAAATTCACTTTAGCTTCTGAACCAAATGGATATGGCTGGAAAAATGAAATTAATAAATTATTAAATAACTTAGAAATCATATAGTAACGTGAAAGATTTAGATATTAATTTTCCATTTGACAAGTTTGAAAAATTAATTATTGATATTGGCTGGGAATCATTAGATAATTGGATTTATTTTTGGAATAAACAAAAAAATATTCTTTCAATTGATCAATTTTGGACTGACAAAGTTAATGATGATTGGATTTGGGGTTTAGCTTTACCTCTATTATCTCAAGCTTATAAATTTCACAATAATTCCTCTGAGCGAAAAATAATTGGAATTTCAGCTCTCCCTGGAACAGGTAAAACAACATTAGGTAAATGGCTTGAAGCAATTTCGTTAAAATTAAAATTTAAAATTTCTGTTATTTCAATTGATGATTTTTATCTTCCCTCAGATGAAATGAATTTAGCAATTAAGAATAATCCTTGGAATGTATCAAGAGGTTTTCCTGGAAGTCACTCGGTAAATTTAATGTTTGAAAAATTATCAAATTGGAAACTAAATGGTCAATTAAATGTACCTGTATTTGATAAGTCATTAAGAAATGGATTAGGTGATAGATCTCATTGGATATCAGATAATCCTGATTTATTAATTATCGAGGGATGGTTTTTAGGAATAGAACCTTCTTTTATTGATATAAATGATCAATCAATATATTCAGCAGAATTAAGTCCTCATGAGTCTTCTTATAAATTTAAAATACAAAATAACTTAAACAAATATTTAGAAGTTTGGAATTTAATAGATAATATTTGGCACTTAAAACCCTTGAAGTTTGAATATATGAATATGTGGAAGACAAATCAAGAACAAGAAATGTTTTTAAAGAAGGGCAATGCACTTCAAGATGAAAAATTATCTAATTTTTTGAGAATGCTTAATGTTTCTATTCCTCATCAAAGTTTTGATGATATAAATTCTTATGCTTTGTTGTTGATTGATCAAGATAGAAATTTAGTTGATGCTGGATTAAATTTGTAGCATTTTTAAATTTATTTTTTTTTCAGTAATTTCTTATACATTTTTTATAGTTTGGAATGGTGTTTAATTACTGTGATTTGTTGTTTAAGGATGGTTGAGTTTTCTTACAAAAATGAAGGTTGTAGAATGGTTGTTCTGAGATGTATCGGGCCATCAAATTTTTTTTTAGAGAGGGTTTTATTCCCAACTGACATTCTGACTTTTATGGCCCCTAAGGATTCAAGAGTTGAGATCTGGGGAAATGAATTATATGGCCCTAAGTTGGAAGAGAGAATAAGAGTTTCATCTGATAATGAAGATTCGCCTTTAGTTGCTTAGAAAAAGAATACTTTAATTGTCATCGAGTGAAAATTTTTTACAAATACTTATTTTTTATTGATATTATCTAATTAGTTTAAGTAATTAGAGATGTTTCATTTTTAATCTTAATCCATTTGGAGGTTTTTTCCTCTGCAGCTATTTCTGGGGTTCTATTATTAGTTGATTTAGTAGTCTTCTTTTATCTTGGTTTAAAAGTTCCTCCAGATTATTAAAGCTGAGTTTAATTATCAATTGTTTTTGATTAATTTTTTATTACTACAATAATCTAACTATTTAATTATGGATTTAACCACTATTTTATTTATATTAAGTTTGCCCTTCGTTTTATTAACACTTTACTTTGGCACAAAAAATGATTTTTATGAAAGTGAAAATTATAAGGGAGATGGTTGCGCTCATGATGTCAAAAGGTAATTTTAATTACCACCGCTAAATACACAAGTCCATTTACTATCAAATTGCCAAACCGGTTTATATATTTCATTAGTAATTTTTTGACCGGCCTCGTTACATTTATCTAAGTCTTTCATGGGAATAGAATGTAAAGAAGGACTTGTTATTCCGCTAACCTCTGGCCTACCACCTGGTCCTTGTCTATAAGTTCCAATTACTAACCAATAATTAGCTTTTACAGAATTAGAAAAATAAAATAGAGAAAAAAGAAATAATACTTTTATAATTTTATTTTTTTTCATTTTTTTTATTTGCTTTTACTTATTAAGTGTAAATTCTTTTTGTTAAATTGCTATTAATAAATTATATGATTTGCAGGTTATTGGAATATTTAGAATTTATTTTATATGGAATAATTCAAGGTTTAACAGAATTCATACCAGTAAGTAGTACAGCTCATTTAAAAGTAATATCTCTTCTTTTAGGTTTAGATGATCCGGGAACCTCTTTGTCTGCAGTTATTCAACTTGGAAGCGTTTTTGCTCTGTTTTGGTATTTTAGGAATGATATTTTTAATTTAAGAAGTAAATCTTCAACTAAAATTTTTGACTATTTCATAAATGAAAGGTTATTAATATCCATATTAATTAGTACTATCCCAATTGTATTTCTTGGAGGAGGTATAAAATTATTTTCCCCTTACTTTTTTGATAAGATTCTACGTTCAAATTTATCCATAGCAATAGTTTCACTTTTAATGGCTATCTATATGTACGTAGCAGATACTTCGAAAAAAGGTTCTATAAATCTAAACAATCATAATTATTCAGATAGTTTTTTGATAGGTATTTCTCAAGCATTTGCTATTATTCCTGGTTTCTCAAGATCTGGTATTACAATTTCTACCGCTCTAATATCAGGATGGGAGAGAGCAGATGCCACAAAATTTTCTTTTCTATTAGGTATTCCTGCTATATCTCTAGCAGCGATTGTTGAGTTCATATTTTCTTTTAATGAATTTTCCTCATTTTCTTTTATACCTTTAGTTTTAGGACTTGTTTCTACATTTTTATCTTCTTTATTAGCTATCGATTTCTTATTAAATTATTTTTCTAAAAATGGTTTGAAATTATTTATTATTTATCGAGTTATATTTGGTATTTTAATTCTTATAAAATTATAAGTTTTTTGTTTTTTTTGCAATTGTGTTAATGTTTAAAAAAAAATAACAAATTTATATGTTTATATCATTCCAGCTTGGTGAAGTTGAAGTTTCAAACCTTACAATAATAGTATTAACATTTTTCTCTTCTTTTACATTTATCGCTGTTGGCATTAGCTCATATAAACTGTACAAATCCCTTGTAAATGAAGACGATATGTAATCGGAACGGCGGGATTTGAACCCACGACCCCCACTACCCCAAAGTGGTGCGCTACCAAACTGCGCTACGCCCCGTATTATTACTATAAAGATAAGATGTATTTAATTGTTATTCTTTAATAGGATTGTTATCAGATCTCAATACACACTTATTGATTTCCCAATTAAAGTTTTCCCAAATATAATCTTTTAATTTGTAATTACTTCCAGGAAAATCTCTTAACTTAACTTTTGTTGGAGAAGCAGAACAATACTGTCTGCTTCCTTCTGATGCAAGATATTGTTGATGGTAGTTTTCTGCATAATAATAGGTTTCAATCATTTTTATTTCTGTTTCAATTAGACCAAGATTTTTTTTCTTTAGTTCTTTTTGATATTGTTCTTTACTGGCTAATATGATTTTCTTATTATTTTCATTTTTATAATATATTGCTGACCTATATTGAGTACCTAGATCGTTACCTTGTCGATTTTTTTGAGTAGGGTCATGACATTCCCAAAACATTTTTAACAAATCACTTATATCTATTTTACTTTTATTCCAGATGACTCTTACAACTTCTGAATGATTAGTTAAACCCGAACATACTTCATAATAAGTTGGATTGCTTTTATTACCACCTGCATATCCTACAGAAGTTGATACAACTCCTGGAAGTTTCCAAAAACATTTTTCTGCTCCCCAGAAACAACCACACCCAAATATTATTTCATCTTCTTGAAAATTAGGCTCTTTTTTTATATCTGTTTTTAATATTCTATGAAGTAAATTATCATCATTATTCAAAGTTGACTCTTCTTTATTCATAATGTTTTTTAGGAATTCAAACATAACTTAAATTTCATATATCATAAATTAAAAAAATACTTTTAGCTCTTAACAATGTTGGTTGCAAGCTCTCTTTCCCAAAGTTGTTTATATAGACCGTTCTCTTTTAGTAATTCTTTATGATTACCTTCTTGTACTATTACCCCTTTGTCCATTACTAAGACCCTGTCACATGTAGCAGCCACAGATAGCTGATGACTAATCATTAAAATTGTTTTATTACTTCTTTCTCTCATTTCATCTATTATTCTTGCTGCTGTATTATTATCCACGCTTGCTAAAGCATCATCAAGAATTACAACAGGAGAATTTACAAGTAATGCTCTTCCAAGAGCTGTTCTTTGTCTCTGTCCACCACTTAGTGTAATACCTCTTTCTCCAACAATTGTTTGAAACTTTTGAGGAAAATTATTTATATCATCTATTAAAGCAGCTTTTGTAGCACTTTCTTTGACTAATCTCTTTGGCGCTTTTGGTTCTCCAAAACGTAGATTTTCTGAGATTGTGGAAGTAAATAAGAATGCTTCTTGCGGAACAATTGCAATATTTTTTCTAAGATCTTCTAATTTAATAGTTTTTACATCAATTTCATCTAAAAATAATTGACCGTCAGGAATTTCAATAGTTCTTCCTAGAGATTTTGCTAGTGTTGTTTTGCCACAACCTATAGGACCAACTATTGCGATAAGTTCCCCAGGATAAATTTTAAAATTTAGACCATTTAATGAATTAAATTTTGATCCTGGATATCTTACTGTTAAGTGCTTTGCTTCTAAAAGTCCTTTTACTCTTTTCTTTAGAAATTTTGTGTTGGTACTATCTACAATATTTGGATTGTTCTTAAATATTTCTTCTACACGATCTATACTTACTTGACCGAGTTGAAAAGTATTTAATGTAAAACCTAAAAGAGCGGTAGGGAAAACTAGTCTTTCAACGTAAAGAATTAAAGCTACTAAACCACCTATTGTAATAAATCCACTCTCTAATTGAAATGTTCCTAATCCTAATAAAATCAATAATGAAATTGATGAAATACCTTGCAACAACGGAAAAAGTGTACTTGCTGTTCTTGCAAGTTTTATCGCCGAATTTCGATAAGCATCGTTGTGTATATTAAATTCTCTCTTCTCTGCATTTTCTTGTGCATAGATTTTTATAGCACTTATGCCAGAAAGATCTTCTTGTATTAAATCACTAAGTTTGGATAATGATTCTTGTTGAGCTTTTCTTTGGTTAACCATTCTACTGCCGAATAAACTTACAATTCCAAGGATTAATGGGAATATCATTAATGCAGATATCGTTAATATTCTATTAATCGAAAACATTGATGGAATTGTAAATGAATAGGCTAAGGTAATGTTGCATAAACTTAAAACAGTAAAACCTAAAAGCCTTCTTATGTTTTCGACATCACTAGTGGCTCTACTAATAATATCTCCACTACCTTTTTTTTGTATCCATTCTGGGTCCTGAATAAGCAAGTGATCGAATAGTTTCTGTCGCAGATTTACTTCAACCTTTCTACCTATACCAAATACAATCTGTCTAGAGAATAGTCTGATTAAACCCATACAAGTTGCTAATAAGATTAACCACAATGACTTAGAAAGAACAAAATCTGATGAAAAGCCATTTTGTAATTGGTCAATTATATTTTTTACTTCTAAGGGTATTACAACGCTCAAAATATTTACTATCAAGAGAGCTAAAGCTCCATATAAAAATTCTTTTTTGTATGGTCTGAGGTATTTAAATATAATTTTTAACTTTAAATTTTTCATTTAATTTTGCCGATATGATTAAGATAATGTTTCATTTTTAAATATGTGAGCTAATTTTATAAATGATTCAGTATTTACCTATGAGTAACGAACAAACTCATCCTTTACACTCAACAGACAAGAATATTATAGATCTTCTTATCAGTAAAGAAAAACCAGAGGATCTTGACCTCATTAATTTAGCTAGACTAATAAATCGTTATAGTGATTTCCCAGGAGAAATGGAAATTAAAAACGATATTGAAAAAATTCTAAAATTTTGGAAAATTTCTAAAAATGAACTTTTTTCAAAAACAAAAAATATTTGGTCAAAAAGCTTCAGGCCTTCTAATACAAATAAAGATTTAGTAGGTTCAGGTTTTGATACTTCAAATTGACTTTACTGAATAATTGTCTCATTTAAATAAAATAATGTCTTCTAATCTATCCAACGCTGAAATCCTTAATAGTTTGTTGGAGGGGTCAAACCTTGATGATTTCAATGCTAGATCATTAATGAAAAGATGGCTTAATGATGAAATATCTGATGTTCAAACAGGCGCTTTTTTGAGCGCTTTAAGAGCTAAAGGTTGTACAGGTGTTGAATTGTTTTCTATGGCTGAAGAACTCTTAAAAGTTTGTGAATTGCCAGTTGAAAGACCAAATTTGTATATGGTAGATACTTGTGGTACTGGAGGTGATGGTGCTAATACATTTAATATTTCTACTGCAGTAGCATTTGTTGCTGCATCTTGTGGTGTAAAAATTGCAAAACACGGCAATAAAAGTGCAAGTGGAAAAGTTGGATCTGCAGATGTTTTATTAAATCTTGGTTTGAATTTAAATTGTCCATTAGAAAAAGTAGTCTCTGCAGTAAATGAAATTGGAATAACTTTTTTGTTTGCACCTGTTTGGCATAAATCTTTAATAAAACTCGCACCTTTGAGAAAGGCTCTTGGTATAAGGACTGTATTTAATCAACTTGGACCATTGGTCAATCCTTTAAGACCTAATGCTCAAGTGTTAGGTGTAGCCTCTGAGGATCTTTTAAGTCCTATGGGAAGTGCATTATTAAAAATGGGGATGAATAGAGCAATAGTGGTTCATGGATCTGGAGGTCTTGATGAAGCCTCACTTCAAGGTGACAATAAATTAGTATTTGTTGATAAAGGTGAATTGCGATTTTCAAAAATAAATATTTCAGATTTTAATCTTGAAAATATTTCAAACGAAAAGATTGTAGTCTCTAAAAATGACTCTAACGAGGAAATATTAAAGTCTGTTTTAAATGGCTCAGCACAAAAATCCCATAAGTATGTTGTTGCTTTGAATACTGCACTAGTTCTTTGGGTAGCTGGAATTGAGGATGATTTACATGAAGGTTTTAATAAAGCTTTATTATCGATTAATCAAGGAAATCCTTGGAAAAACTTTTTACTTTTAAAAAATTATTTATCCGCAAATGAATTAGATATAAATTGATGATTAATCAATATAAGAAAAATGCAAAATTGGTTTTAAGTAATGGAATTGTCTTCCCGGGTTTTTCTTTTGGAGCCTATGGTACCACTGTTGGTGAAATAGTATTTAATACAGGGATGACGGGATATCAAGAAGTTATTACTGATCCAAGTTATTATGGACAAATATTAACATTTACTTATCCAGAGATTGGTAATACTGGTACTAATCTTGAAGATTCAGAATCTAGTATTAGTGTGAAAGGAATAATTGTCAGAAATTATTCATCAAATAATAGTAATTGGAGATCTTTAAATAATCTTAATAAATGGTTAGTTGAAAAAAATATAATAGGTCTATTTGGAATTGATACAAGGGCTCTTGTTAAGATATTAAGATCTAATGGATCTATGAATGGTGTTATAACCTCTGAAGATATAACTGTAGAAAGCTGTTTAAAAATAATATACGAAGCTCCAAAAATGGAAGGATTAAATTTATCAAAAGAAGTTACTACAAAGCAAAGATATTTATGGAAAAATCCTTCAAAAACAGATTTTGACGTTAGAAAGAGATATTCTGAAAATTCTAAAAAATTAAAAATAGCAGCAATTGATTTTGGAATAAAAAAATCAATTTTAAATAGACTTGTCTCCCATGGTTGTGAAATTTTAATTTTACCTTCCCGATCTACTTTAAAAGATGTTCTATCTATTAATCCTGATGGGATTTTCTTCTCAAATGGTCCAGGTGATCCTTCCTCTGTTAGTGAAGGTATAGACTTAGCAAAAGCACTCATTGAACTTGGTGAAATTCCTATGTTTGGAATTTGCCTTGGCCATCAAATATTTGGATTAGCCTTAGGAGGTTCAACATATAAACTTCCTTTTGGACATCGTGGTCTTAATCATCCTTGTGGAAAAAATAATCAAATTGAGATAACTAGTCAGAACCATGGTTTTGCTATTGACCCTAATTCTCTCCCAAAGGACATAGTTAAAATAACTCACTACAACCTTAACGACAATACTGTTGCAGGTTTAGAAGTTAAAAATAAGCCTATATTTAGTGTTCAATATCATCCAGAAGCAGGACCTGGTCCACATGATTCAGATTATTTATTTAAAAAATTTGTTTCTCTAATGTTAGAAAGATGTTGACATATTGTTTTCTTTTGATTTGATAATTACATTTGATACATTAATTTTTTGGAGGAATTAAATCATAGAAGATTTCCAGAAGTTAACGGTTTCTTTAAGGGGAAACATTGATGTAAGAACAAATATTATTGTTTTTACTTTTAAGGGCCAACTTGATGCCTTCTCAGAAAAACAATTTAAGAATTTCGTTATTAATAATTTTAAAAATGATCATCCATTCGTTATTGATCTTACAAAAATTGATTTTCTAGATTCTTCTGGTCTTGGTGCTCTTGTTCAGACAGCAAAAGAATGTAAAAAGTTAAAGTTAGGTTTCTCCGTTGTTGGTAATTCAAGAGTTGCTCAAACAATAAAACTTGTGCGTTTGGGTGATTTTCTTAACTTAAAATCTACTCTTGAAGATGCATTAACTTTTTTACAAAATTGAATTATTGGATTCAAAACTTGGTTCCTTATGGATCTCCTGAAGAAATAGGTGTTATTCAACTTGCTTGGCTTGGTGATTCTGTATGGGAACTTCATCAAAGACTAAGATATGTTCATTATCCTCTGAAATCAAAAGAACTCCATTTATCTGTAGTTAATGAAGTAAAAGCAAAATCTCAGTCAAAATCATTAAGTCAAATTGAACATTTATTATGTTCCAATGAAATCGATTTAATTAGACGTGCTAGGAATAAGACTAAGAGATACCCCAAATCTTCAGACCCTACAATATACTCAAGAGCTACTGGTTTTGAAACCTTGATCGGTTGGCTTTTTCTAAAAGACCCAAAAAGATTATCAACAATTTTTGAATATCTTGAAATTAAATCTGATCATCTATGAAAAACTCATCAAAAATTAATCATTCTCGCAAAAATAGTAATCAATACAGAAAAGACTCTAATTCTAATGTTTATTCTAAAAATACAAAATCTTCAAAAAAAAATAATAGATTTTTGATCAATTCTGATAAAAATAAGAGTTCTAAAGATTTATTTGAAAAAGATAATAATAAAAATAACTTTTCATCTTTAAAACGAAGAAAGCCAGGAACTAAACCAAATATAAATGTTTCTAGTAATATTCATAACATTAATCAAGAGTATGCAAATAAAAGAAATTTTGATGATTGGATATGGGGAAAACATTCTGTATTTGAGGCCCTTATTAGTGAAAGAGCTATTAATAGGATTTGGTGTACATCAGAAATTTTTTCTTCAGAGAAATTCTATATTTTACTAAAGGACCTTAAATCAAAAGGAATCCTTATTGAAGAAGTTTCTTGGAACAGACTTTCACAATTGACTTGTGGAGCATCACATCAAGGTGTCGCGTTACAGTTGGCATGTGCTAAAACAATATCGCTAGACAAATTAATCAATTTTTCTAAAAAGAACTCTACAAATCCAATTATTTTGGCCCTAGACGGAATTACCGATCCACATAATATTGGTGCGATAATAAGATCAGCAGAAGCATTTGATTGCAAAGGTATTATTATTCCTCAAAGAAGATCTGCTGGCTTAACTGGAACAGTTGCCAAGGTAGCAGCAGGGGCTTTGGAACACTTGCCAGTCAGTAGAGTTGTTAATTTAAATAGGTCACTAGAGGAGTTAAAGAAAAATGGTTTTTTTATTATTGGATTATCTGCAGATGCTCAATCATCGATATCAAAGTTTAAAAAAAATACTCCCTTGGTATTAATAGTTGGAGCAGAGGATAAAGGCATTTCTTTGCTTACTCAAAAAAAATGCGATTTTCTATTAAGCATTCCTCTCAAAGGCAAAACATCAAGTTTAAATGCTTCTGTAGCAGCTGCAATATCACTATTTCACTTGACAAGTAAATGAGTTTTTTTTAATAGTGAAACCTTAATAAGGGTATTTTAAATATTGTTGTTTCAATACATTTATATAATTAATGATAATATATTGAATTTTTACTACAAAATTGTATAGAATTTAACAAGAATTTAAGATCTTTTAAGATCAATAAAATTGATTAGAAATTTTGGAAACAAACTCGGATTAGCTTGGTGGGCTAAGATTGAGACAGAACAACCTAACGCTACCTACTGGTATGGGCCATTTATTACTAAACGTAGTCTAAAAGAAAATATCCCTTCTTTTATTAAAGATCTTTCTGATGAAGGCGCCACTAAAATCAAACATAGTTTAGTACGTTGCAAAAAAGAAGAACCTCTAACTGTTTAATAACTTTTAATTTAAAAAATAAGTTTAAAAATGGATTTTAATTCTTTAAGAAAGGAAATTAATAAAAAAAATATTTCTGTTAAGGAATTAATTAATGAAATTTATTTAAAAATCGAGTCAAAAGATGCTGTTATAAATTCATATATTTCTAATACTAAAGAAACTGCAATCATACAAGCTGATAATATTGATAAATTAATACAAAATGAAGAAATACTTCCTCCTCTTGCAGGAATTCCAATAGCCATTAAAGATAATATTTGTACAAAAGGAGTTTTAACTACTTGTGCAAGTAAAATGCTCAAAAGCTTTGTTGCACCTTATGAATCTACAGCTTCAAGAAAATTATGGTCTTCAGGCGCTATTTGTTTAGGTAAAACTAATCTGGATGAATTTGCAATGGGCAGTTCCACAGAAACTTCATTTTTTGGTGTTACTTCAAATCCTTGGGATATTAATAGAGTTCCAGGAGGTAGTTCAGGAGGTAGTGCTGCATCAGTTGCTGCTGGACTATCTATTGCTGCTATAGGTTCTGATACTGGGGGATCAATAAGACAACCAGCTTCTTTTTGTGGTGTCGTAGGACTTAAGCCTACCTATGGAAGAGTAAGCAGATGGGGATTGGTTGCATTCGCTAGTTCTCTTGATCAAATTGGTCCAATTACAAATACCGTGTCAGATGCCGCTGAAATTCTTTATTCAATATCTGGTAAAGACCCCTTAGATTCAACATGTCTTGATAAACCAGTTCCTAACTATTTGATTGATTTAAATAAATCTATTAAAGATTTAAAAATTGGAATCATTAAAGAATGTTTTGAGCATCAAGGCCTTAATCCTGAAGTTAAAGAATCTGTTCTTTCTGGAGTTGAGAGATTTAGAAATTTAGGAGCTGAAATCATTGATGTTGAATGTCCTAGGTTTAATGACGGAATTGCTACATATTATGTAATTGCACCATCTGAAGCATCTGCAAATTTGGCCAGATACGATGGAGTTAAATATGGTTATAGAACTAATGAAGCTTCTAATCTGTTAGATATGACCTCAAAAAGCAGAGCTGAAGGATTTGGAGATGAAGTTCAAAGAAGAATTTTGATAGGAACTTATGCTTTATCTGCTGGATATACTGACGCATATTACAAGAAAGCACAAAAAGTTAGAACACTTATAAGAAGAGATTTTGATAATGCTTTTAAGAAAGTTGATATTTTATTAACTCCAACTTGTCCTACTACCGCTTTTTTGAAAGGTGATTTTGTTAATGATCCCCTTTCTATGTATTTATCTGATTTATTGACTGTTCCGGCGAATTTGGCCGGACTACCAGCCATCAGCATTCCTTGTGGTTTTGATAGTAAAGGATTACCTATAGGACTTCAACTAATAGGCAATGTTCTGGAAGAGAATAAAATATTGAATGCTGCAAATATTTTTGAAAATGATGCCCAGATCATTAAGAATAGACCGTCATTCTAAAAATTGTATTAATAATTAATTTGTAATCACAAACTATAGATTTTTTAAAAATCTTCTCTATTTTATATATATAAATTAATTGAGTATGGGTTTCGTTCCGCTTCATAATCATAGTGACTACAGTCTGCTTGATGGAGCAAGTCAAATTTCAAAAATAGTAGATAGGGCCTATGATCTTGGGATGGATTCTATTGCACTGACCGATCATGGAGTTATGTATGGTGTTCTAGATTTAGTCAAGAAGTGCAAAGAAAAAGGTATAAAACCAATTATTGGTAATGAAATGTATGTGATTAATGGTTCTATTGATGATCCTCAACCTAAAAAAGAAAAAAGATATCATTTGGTTGTTTTAGCAAAAAATCATACTGGTTATAAGAATCTCGTAAAGTTAACAACAATTAGTCACTTAAATGGGATGAGAGGTAGAGGTATTTTTTCTAGACCTTGTATTGATAAATTCCTTTTAAATAAATATAAGGAAGGTCTTATCGTTTCTACGGCTTGTCTTGGAGGAGAGATTCCTCAGGCTATCTTGAAAGGAAGATTAGATATAGCAGAGGATATAGCTCTTTGGTATAAAAAATTGTTTTCAGACGATTTTTATCTAGAAATACAAGATCACGGATCTGTTGAGGATAGAATCGTTAATGTTGAATTATTAAAAATTGGTAAGAAGCATCAAATAAAAGTCATCGCGACGAATGATGCTCATTACATATCAAATATGGATGTTGAATCACATGATGCTTTGCTTTGTGTATTAACGGGAAAATTAATAAGCGATGAAAAACGACTGAGATATACCGGTACTGAATATATTAAAAGTGAAAATGAAATGCTTGAACTTTTTAAAGATCATATTGATGATGAATTAATTAAAGAGGCAGTGAACAATACAGTAGAGATTTCTCAAAAAATTGAAGTATTTGATCTGTTTGGCAAATATAGAATGCCAAAATTCCCTCTTATTAAAGATAAAGATTCATTTTCCCTACTAACACAATTATCCAATGAAGGTCTTTTAAAAAGACTTAAAAAAAACGATCTTACTGAAGTTGATGAGATTTACAAAGAAAGACTTTCTTCGGAATTAAAAATTATAAAAAATATGGGTTTCCCAGATTATTTTTTGGTTGTTTGGGACTATATCAAATTTGCTAGAGATAACTCTATCCCAGTAGGTCCAGGAAGGGGTTCTGCAGCAGGATCACTAGTAGCCTATGCTCTTCAAATTACAAATATAGATCCTGTTGAGCATGGATTATTGTTTGAGAGATTTTTAAATCCTGCAAGAAAATCTATGCCAGATATTGATACCGACTTTTGTATCGATAGGAGAAATGAAGTGATTGATTATGTTACTAATCGCTATGGAGAGGATAAAGTTGCTCAAATTATTACTTTTAATAAAATGACTTCTAAGGCTGTTTTAAAAGATGTTGCAAGGGTTCTAGATATTCCTTATGGAGAGGCGGATAAATTAGCTAAGTTAATTCCAGTCGTAAGAGGGAAACCTTATAAACTTAAAGAGATGATTGATAAGAACACCCCTAGCCCAGAGTTTAGAGATAAATATATTAATGACAACAGGGTGAAAAGATGGATCGATTTGGCTTTAAGAATCGAAGGAACTAATAAGACATATGGAGTTCATGCAGCAGGAGTTGTTATTGCTTCAGATCCTCTTGATGAACTTGTACCTCTTCAAAGGAATAATGAAGGACAAATAATAACCCAATATTCTATGGATGATATTGAATCACTTGGATTATTGAAAATGGATTTCTTGGGTCTCAAGAATCTAACTATGATTGAAAAGACAGTTTCCCTAATTAATCAATCCACTGGTAAGACAATAAATATTGATGAGTTACCACAAAATGATTGTAAAACTTTTGAACTTATCGGTAGAGGAGATCTTGAAGGTATATTTCAACTTGAATCTTCTGGTATGAAACAGGTTGTAAAGGACTTTAAACCTAACTCTCTTGAGGATATTTCATCTATTCTGGCTCTTTATAGACCTGGTCCTCTTGATGCTGGGCTTATACCTAAATTCATAAATCGAAAAAATGGGAATGAAAAGATTGATTTCCCTCATCCTTTTATTAAGTCAATTCTTACCGAAACCTATGGAATTATGGTTTATCAAGAACAAATTATGAAAATTGCTCAAGACTTAGCCGGTTATTCCCTTGGTGATGCAGATTTACTTCGAAGAGCAATGGGTAAAAAGAAAGTATCAGAGATGGTAAAACATAGGAATATTTTTGTAGGCGGATCTATGAAGAAGGGTGTTAATGAGAAATTGGCAAATGATCTTTTTGATCAAATGGTTTTGTTCGCAGAATATTGTTTTAACAAGAGCCACTCAACGGCTTATGGAGCTGTAACTTATCAAACTGCATTTTTAAAAGCACATTTTCCAGTCGCATATATGGCAGCACTTTTAAGTGTAAATTCTGGCTCCAGCGACAAAATGCAAAGATATATTTCTAATTGTTATTCTATGGGAATAGAAGTTATATCACCAAGCATTAATTTCTCTGGAATTGATTTTACTATTAAAAATAATCAGATTTTATTCGGTCTTTCTGCAATAAAAAATTTAGGAGATTCTGCCATAAGAAATATAATTGAAAATCGAAATAAGTTTGGTTGTTTTATTTCCTTATCTGATTTATGTGATCGTTTACCTTCTAATATTCTTAACAAAAGAAACCTTGAATCTCTAATTCATTGTGGAGCACTAGATGAATTTTCAAATAATAATAATAGAGCTCAATTATTGTCAGATTTAGAACATGTTATTGAATGGGCCTCTTCACGAAATCGTGATAGATTGTCTGGGCAAGGTAATCTATTTGATTCTAAAGAAGAATTTTCAAAAGTAGCTTTTTCAGATTCACAATTAGCTAAAGTTGACGATTATTCACTTATTGAGAAGTTAAAGTTAGAAAAGCAGCTTTTGGGCTTTTACTTATCTGATCACCCTCTAAAACATTTAACTAAGCCAGCCAAACTTGTATCTCCAATTAGTATTTCCCAGTTAGAAGAAACAAAAGATAGAACAAAAGTCTCTTTAGTGGCGATGATCCCTGAGTTGAAGCAAATCACTACTAGAAAAGGAGATAGGATGGCTATAGTTCAACTTGAAGATCTTTCAGGAAGTTGCGAAGCTATAGTATTTCCGAAAACCTATCTCAGATTATCAGAATTTCTTTTGACAGATACAAGATTATTGGTGTGGGGCACGATAGATAAAAAAAGTGATAAAACACAATTAATAATAGATGATTGTAGAGAAATAGATAACCTCAAATTGCTTATTATTAATCTTGAAAGTTCTCAAGCTTCAGATGTAAGAGTACAAAATACTTTAAGAGACTGTTTAATTAAATTTAAGCCAGATAAAGGAAAATGCGGAATAAAAATACCAGTTTTAGCCGCAGTAAGAAATAAAAATAATGTTACATACGTTAAATTTGGTGAACAATTCTGTATAGGAGATATCCAAGGTGCATGCAAATTACTAGAAGATAAATCATTCCAAATTAATTTGAAATCATTAGTCTCCTAGATTAACTTTTCTCTTCAAAATTTTGAGTTGCAGGTTTGAAGGCGTCTTTTGCTCGTTTTATGTTCATTGGAATATTCTCAATACCAAAAAAAGATCCAGGCTCCTTATCCCAACTAGCTGATAATATTCCAAAACTCAATCCTGCAATACCTAATAAGAAAAACAATGCTGAGATTGCAATTGTTGAAGAAGGAGGTATTTCAGCAATATTTCTTGTAACGATAATATAGCTAACGACAAAAACCGACATTCCTAATATCGTCGGTATTCCTGCTGCAAAAAAAATTCTTTTTGCCATTCTATCAGCTACATATTTAGGTATCCCACTTGTAGAAGACTTTGCTATATTAACTTTTTCTGATTTTTTTTCTAGATTTGCGAAAGCTGTTTTTTCTGATATATCTTTTTTCTTTTTATTAAGTATCTTTTTTTTTGATTGTTTGTTTTTCATAGATTGAAATCATCCTCTGATTCCAATTTTCTTTACTAAATCATGATATTTTTGGATGTTTTTGTCTTTTATGTAAGATAGTAATCTTTTCCTTTTTCCAATCATTTTTAATAATCCTTGCCTTGAGGCAAAATCATGGATATTTCCTTGTAGATGGTCACTTAATTTTGAAATTCTTTTAGAAAGCATTGCAATTTGTACTTCCGCAGATCCAGTATCAGTTGCATGAACTTGATGGGATTTAATAAGTTCCTGTTTTTCAGCAGTATCTAATGACATAAATTTTATTATCCTTGAATCTATTCTACTATGTTATCTGACTATATTACTACTATCATTTTCTAAATAGTTCATAGCCAACTTCAGTAAATTTTCAAATGATATATTTTTATCGTTCTTACTAATTAGTTCGTTGTCTTTTTTAATAATTGTCAAAATACCATTGATTTCTTTCTTCGTATAATTTAAAGATTGAAGTGTTAACTGAAGGTCCTCTAACATTTTATTTATTTCATTATTCATAATTGGAAATTCTTCGTGAGTGGTATTTTCGTCAATTTGTAATTCATTTATAAATTTACTCTTTAATTCTAAAATTAACCTATCAGCCATTTTTTGACCTATACCAGGAACGGTACAAATTAATTTTCTGTTTTGGGTTTTAATTGCATTGATTACTTCAGTGATGGTAAATTTATTTAATATACCCATACCGATTTGAGATCCAATACCTCTAATATTTAAAATTTTAATAAAAAAATTTTTTTGATCGTTCGATTTAAATCCAAAAAACAAATCTGAATCTTCTTTCTTTATGTGTTTTATCCAAAGAGTAATGTTCTTATTACAAAGCTTATTTGTTTTTAATTTGAGAAATAAGGACTCTAGTATTTGAATTTCGTATCCTAATCCTTGACAATTTATTAAAACAAAAAATTTTTGATTTGTTTGCCATGATTCGACTAGATCCCCACTTATCCAGCTAATCAATTAACCACCATCCACTTGACATCCAATAAGTGCTCCGGCGGTTCCACCAGCAGGCACTGCCCAAAATCTATCTTTCCCTCTAGAGGAAGAAAGTGCTATTCCGGCTCCTAGAATGCCCCCAATAACAGAACCTTCTCTACAGTCATTATCATCTATTTTTTCAACTTTAGTTTGACCTCCACAGGGGATAACAACATCAACTTCATAGCTTTTTACGAAGCCTGGGCTTGATTTAGTTCCGGGAATATATTCTTCTCTATATTCAGTTCTTGTACAAGTTACTGATTTTGGAGTAGTTGCATTAACTTGAAGAATAGGAGAAAAACAAAACAAAAAAGTTAAATAGAAAAATTTCACTGTTTTTTTTATTCTATTAACAGTCTAGGTCTTTTTGATTATTTTGGGAGTAGAAATAATAGTTCCTAATAAAACTAATAATGCACCTAATAAGAAATTAATTGTTATTACTTCACTAAAAAACAAAACTCCCCAAATTGAACCGAATAAAACTTGCAAATAGTTTATTGCAGAAGCCTCTGTTGCAGGTAATTTTTTTAATCCAATAGTTAAAAAAGTCTGTCCTAATTGAGTAAATAAGCCAATCCCAATAATCCAAATTAATTCATTTAAATTTGGCGTAACCCAGTTAATTAAAACAAATGGTAATAGAGTTATTAAAGAAACAAGAGGGAAATATTCAATAATTACATAAATATCTTCAGTAACTGATAGTTTCTTTACTGTAACGTATGCAAATGCAGTGCAGATTGCACCAAGAAAAGCTAACAATACGGATGTATTTTCAATCTCAACGTTTATGGTTGATAGTTGGTTTGGATTTAATATTACTATTATTCCTAGCCAGCCTATAATTAAAGCAATAAATAAATTTTTAGTTACTTTCTCGTTTATTAATATTCCAGCAAATATAGATATAAAGATGGGATATGTGTACTGAATGACAGTGGAAATGCTAAGAGGCATATTTCTTATTGCGTAAAAAATACAAACTAAGGCTGAAGTTCCTAATACCCCTCTTAAAATAAGTAATGGTCTATTATTTCCCCATGGATTTATATTTTTTACCTTAATTATTGATAATGTAATCATTAAACTCAGTAATGACCTAAAAAAAACTAGTTCATAAATAGGAATCCTGTTATCAATATTTTTTACACATAATGTCATTAAACTAAAGAAGAATGATGCAAATATTAAATTAAACTTTTTCAACGAGTTTATTTTATTTTCTAATTTTCCGATGTTTAACATATAAAAAATAGTTTTATTATGAAATTAAGTAGATTCTTTTTTGATTTTGAACTATAACAATAAAATCATTATCTAAATTTGATTTCGATCTCAATGGTTCATTCTATACATCCAAGAACTATTAACGAGGTTAAAGAAAAGGTAGATATTGTTGACGTCATATCTGAACATATTGTTCTTAAGAAAAAAGGGAAGGAATTTGTTGGAATTTGCCCTTTTCATGATGATACAAAGCCCTCTATGACAGTATCTCCAAGTAAACAATTCTATTATTGTTTTTCTTGTGGTGCTGGTGGTAACTCTATTAAATTTTTAATGGAATTTACTCGGGCTAATTTTTCGGATGTTGTACTTTCTCTTGCTAAGAAAAATAACATTAATGTTGAAAATCTTGCCGGCCCTCAAGTAGAAGCATATAAAAAACAATTAACTAGAAAGGAAGAACTTTATAAAATACTAAGAGTAACTAAAAATTGGTTTAAGTCACAATTAAATAATTCTTTAGGTTGTGAAGCACTGAAATATTTAAAATCCCAGAGAAACTTGAATAATAAAACTATTGAAAACTTTGAATTAGGTTTTGCTCCAAATTCATGGAATGATTTATTTAATTATCTCTCAAAGGTAGAAAAATTTCCTATCAAGCTTATTTTAGCTTCAGGTCTTGCTATTTCTAAGGATAATTCTGACAAAATCTATGATCGTTTTAGGAATAGATTAATTGTGCCAATTCATGATATGCAGGGACGTGTAGTTGCCTTTGGCGGTAGATCTCTAGATGGTCAGGAACCTAAATATCTTAATTCTCCTGAATCTGAGTTATTTGAAAAAGGAAAAATGTTATTTGCATTCGAAAAAGCATCTAGCAATATAAGGAAAAGAGATAAAGCTGTAATCGTAGAAGGTTACTTTGATGTGATCTCTCTTCATTCAAAAGGCATTACCAATGCTGTTGCTTCTCTTGGAACCGCACTAAATAGGTATCAAATTTCTCAACTATGTAGATGTACAGATAATAAAAATATAATCTTGAATTTTGATTCTGATAATGCAGGGATATTAGCGACAAAAAGAGTAATAAAAGAAGTAGAAAGTTTATCTTTGCATGACCAAATTAATCTAAAGATACTTCAACTTAAAGATTTTAAAGATCCTGACGAATATTTGAATTGTCATACTCCCGAAGATTATTTTAATTTAATTGATAATGCATCTTTTTGGATTGATTGGGAGATTGATCAAATCTTTAACAATAAGGATTTAACAAAGTCTGAAAATTTTCATAGCGTTATTACCTCATTAGTGAAGTTGTTGAGTAAATTACCTCAATCAACAACCAGAACGCATTATTTACAAAAAGTTTCTGAAAGATTAAGTAAGGGTCAAGCTAGGTTGGCCATACAGTTCGAACAAGATTTAAGAAATCAAGTAAAAGGATTTCGTTGGCATGGTAGAGCCAAAAAATTTGAAAAACCTAATGATATTTCTCGGCGTGAGAAAAATGAATCTGAAATAATTTTTTATTATCTTCATTGTCCTAATCTTAAGCTCTTTATTCGTGATGAATTTAATAAAAGAGAAATTAATGGTTTTAATACTGATTATATTCAAAATATATGGGAAGCTATTTCAAAAATTGAAGAAAATAATTTAGGTTTAAATTACTTAAATGAATTAAAACAAGCAAATAACCAATCTCTTCAAAATGAGTTTTTTGATATTAACTTAATTTCACTTCTTCCTGATCACTTGGCTCTAAATAATTATGAATCTTCAAATAAAATTAATATTTTTCTTAATCCAAATGAGTTGTTTTTAACATTGCTATGTAATCCGAAGGATAATTTACTTGGCACTTTATCACTTCTTGAGAGATATAATTCTCTAAAAAGATGTAGACATTTGATTGAATCTTGGGGGTCTCAAAGATTAAAAACTTTAGAGAATTGTATATCTATTTTAATTGACAATTCATCTTCAGAGTTCTCAGATACTAATAAAGAGATAGATGATCTTTTTAAGGATTTAAACTCAGATGCAATTAAATTTCAAGAACTATATTACTTAGAAAGAAAACACATAAATTTTTTAGACAAACAACGTTGTGGTAATTTCATTGCTAGTTAGTATTTTTATTCATAATTTATAGACAGTATTTCTCAATCATTTTTTTTACCTTTCTGGGTTTGTCTTCAAGAACATAAGCTTCTACTTCTTTTGCATAAGTACCAGAAAAATTGAAAGTAGAGTATTCTAACGCTTTCTTCTTGCTTTTATGTAATTTACTTTCTAAATTCTTTATATCACCTAATATTTTATTATTATTACATTTTTGTATTGCATGAGTCGCTTCATGTCTTAAAGCTTTTCTTATTGCTTGTTCTGTTTTGAAGTTATCTTTATTTGGTTGTTTCTTTTTATCTCTATAATTTGTGTTCCTTTTTGCATTTTCAGTACATATTATTATTTTATTTTCTTCAAAAATATGTAATCCTTTAATTTTTTTGCTTAATAGACACTCAGCTTTATTTTCTTGAACTACATAATTTGCTTCTATCAATAAGTTAAGAATCTCTTTATCTAATTTGCTTAAAAATATAATAAATTCCATTTTTTTTATTTTTTTACTTTACTATAGTTGGTATCTGCTTGATATCAGTTGTAGATGACCGACTTAAGAAATTCTTATTCATCGACCAACTTTGTGGCTTTTTTGTGATCGCCCATGTAATTGCATTGTTATTAAATTTTTTATTTAAGAAATCAATCGTTCTCATGAGATTTGCTGATTTTTTTAGGTCTTTCTGAGATTTGTAATTGATAACTGATTGCTGTAAATATTCTCTATTAGTTAAATCCTGCATTAAAACACCAGCCTTTGAGAATTTATATTCGGGATTATAAATTTCTTTAGATAATGCGACTACTATTTTTAAAATACTATTTGTGTCATCTGTTGCATTTGTAAGTTTTCTATGAGCACTTCTTTGGTAATTTTGACTTGAATATTTACTGGTTCTAGCAAATACTCTTATATTAGATGATTGCAAATTTTGACTCCTCATTTTTTCAGATGCTTTTATTGCGTGAGTCACCAGTGCTTGAGTCAAGTCTTCTAATTTTGTGATAGGCGTACCGAAACTCCTACTTACCTGAATTTCTTTTTTTGATTTTTTATTTTTTTCTATTGGCAGACATTTATGACCTTTCAGTTCTAATTGCAATCTTTTCCCTACGATGCCTAGTTTATTAATGATTTCATTTTCTTCCATATCTCTTAATTCTCTTGCATTTTTAATACCTTTACTTTGTAACCAATTAGAAGTTTGTTTCCCGATTCCCCAAATCTTATCTACACTAATTCTTTTCAAATAAATATTCTCATTTCTGGTTATAGCTAAATCAAATATTCCAGCCGAATAATCAATATTTTTAGCTAATTTATTAGCAATTTTTGCTCGTACTTTATTTTCTCCTATTCCTATTGTTATGGTAATCCCTAGATTTTGATATATTAATGATCTTATGCTTCTTGCCCAAGGATATAGATTTTTATCATTAGGTCTAGAAATAGAGATAAATGCTTCATCAATAGAATAAATCTCAATCTGTTCAGAAAAGTCTTTTAGTAAATTCATTAGTCTTCTACTCATATCGCCATAAAGCGAGTAGTTTGAGCTTAAAACGGCTACATCTAATTGATTTAATCTTTCTTTGTCCTTAAAATATGGAGTCCCCATTTTAATTTTTAAAGCACGCGCTTCAGGACTTCTCGCGATGATACATCCGTCATTGTTAGATAAAATTACTACTGGTTTATTTCTCAAATAAGGATTAATAGTTTGTTCACATGAAGCGTAAAAATTATTAGCATCTATAAGAGCTATAGCATCAATACTTGAAGTTTTCATAGATAGTTATGTATTGAATAAATGACAACGCCCCATATCTGTACATCAATATGGTTTTTAAATCTAAAATCAGGATAATTATGATTTTCTGCTTTTAAATATAATTCATTATTTTTTATAGATAATCTTTTTATTGTAAATTCCCCGTCCACCATTGCAATGATAATATTCCCTGGCTTGGCTGTTAAACTCTTGTCTACTATTATTAAATCTTTATCTTTAATTCCGGCATTTATCATTGAGTCGCCTTTAACTCTAAGAAAAAAAGTGCTAAACGGATTAGATATTAAATGTTCATTTAAATCAATATTCTCTTCTGTATAGTCATCTGCAGGAGAAGGGAAGCCTGCAGATACTGAATCAACTAATAAGGGAATTTTAAATTTTTTAATATTAGAATCAAAAGAATCCAAAACTTCATTTAATAGTATATATGTACTATACAATAAAAATCCAAAAATAGTTAGTTGTTAAAGCTTTATAGGTTAATTTTAGATTAAATTTCTTCTTTTTAAGAACGATGGTAAGGGGAGTTGTTAGATATAGAAACAGCTCTATAGATTTGCTCGATTAGAATTAATCTAGCTAATTCATGAGGAAAAGTTAAAGGAGAGAGGCTTAGTATAAGGTCTGAATTTTTTTTTATATCTGAACTTATTCCGTCAGTATCACCGATTAAGAAATTAATTTTTTTATTTTTAAAATTTAAGAGTAAAGAACATAGTTCAACTGAATTAAACTGTTTTCCTTCTTCACTTAGGCAGATAATAATATTGTTATTGGATCTAAGATTATTTAAATTAAAAGTCTTTAACTCATTAATGATAAGTTCAGGCATTCTTTTTTTGTATTGAATTATTCCATCTTTAATCCAAGTTTTCTTTATTTTGCCTATAGCATTAATTGTTAATCTATTACTCTGAAGCATAAGTAAATATTAAAATTAGTTATTCATCAAGAAGATAATTAAATTCATCATAAAGTTCCTCTTCAATTGTTAATTTATTGGAATAATTAGCTTTTCTAGAATTCATATTAATTTGACTAAGCTCACTTTTTCTAAGTGAATTATTAACGTTAGAAGTCTCTTCTAAAGACTCTGAATTATCAATTAACGAATAAAAAATTGAATTGGGATCTTCTGATTTAAGTGGATATTTGGTTAAATTAACATTTTTATCTATTTTTGTGTGGTTAATTATATTATTATTATTGTTGTTATTTAAATTTTTATTGTATTTATATTTATTGAGTTTATCTAAATTTTTTTTTGATAAGCTCATGATATTAAGTATTGATTAAATTCATATTAATTTAAACATATTATTTATCTTTTAGATGAATTTTAAAAACTATCATCAAAAAAAAAGATTTGGACAACATTGGTTGGTAAATAAAAAAATATTAGAAAAAATTAAGGAAGTTGCTGATCTTAATGTAAATGATTTTATTTTAGAAATTGGCCCAGGAAGAGGAGCCTTAACATCAAAGTTGATGGAATCAAAGATTAGAAAACTACATGCAATTGAATTAGATAAAGATTTAATTGATCTTTTGAATATTAAATTTAAAAATAATGATAAGTTTTCACTTCAGCAGGGAGATATTCTTTCTGTAAATTTAGATTCAATTAATAAGAAAATTACAAAAGTGATTGCAAATATTCCTTACAATATAACTGGACCAATATTGGATATTTTTATAGGCCGATTGGGTAATATAAGAAACTATAATTACGAAAAAATAATTTTTTTAATGCAGAAAGACGTTGTAGATAGGATTTTGTCAAAAGAAGGTAGTCCCAATGCTGGTGCGCTTAGTATTAGGATGCAACTCTTATCAAAGATAAAAAAAATTTGCGATGTACCTCCTTCATCATTTAGTCCGCCTCCAAAAGTTTTTTCTTCTTTAGTAGTTTTCGAACCAATTAATAATGATTTAAGATTAGACATTAGTCTAGAAAAATATATAGATAAACTTCTTCGAATTTCATTTAATGCAAGAAGAAAAATGCTTAGAAATACTCTTAATTCAATACTTTCAAATGATGAGATAAATGAATTATCTGAATCTTCAAAAATTTGTTTTAATTTAAGACCACAAGATATTTCAATTGATCAATGGATTAAGCTTGCAGAAAATTGTATTAAAATTAAAAAATAAAAATTTAGGTATATGCAAGATTTAGCCAAAACGAAAATCATTATAAAATCTCCTGCCAAAATAAATTTGCACCTTGAAGTTATTGGTAAAAGAGAGGACGGATTCCATGAGTTAGCAATGATTATGCAAAATATTGATCTTTATGATTATTTAGAATTTCAAATTAATAAAGAGGGTTTAATTAAACTTGAATCTGATTGTCATGATTTAAGCTTATCTAGTGATAACTTAATTGTTAAATCGGCAAATCTATTAAGGGAAAAATCAAATATAAATTTGGGTGCAAATATATTTTTAAGAAAAAATATTCCAATTGGTGCAGGATTGGCTGGTGGTTCCAGTAATGCAGCAGCAACATTAATTGCTCTTAATAAGTTATGGGATTTGAACTTAGATCAAAAAACATTATGTTCATTAGCATCAAATTTAGGATCTGATATTCCCTTTTTTATAAATGGTGGGATTCAATTATGTTTTGGAAGAGGCGAAATTTTGGAGAAATTAGATTCAAACTTAGAATATGGTTTAATTCTTTTAAAAAATCCAAATGTATCAGTATCTACTGCTGAAACTTATAAAAAATATAGTCAAAGATTTTGTGATCCATATCATACTAATAGAGAAATGATTGAGAACATAAGAAAAAGTTTAAGAGATAATGCTTTAAATAACTTAGATTTTGATAATCATCAATTAACTATAAAAAATGATTTGCAGTTAGTTGTTGAAAATGAGAATAATTCTGTAAAGCAAGCATTATATTTACTTTCTAAATTAGAGAATTGTCTGACATTTTCAATGAGTGGATCAGGCCCTACATGCTTTGCAATCTTTAAAGATGTAGAGACTGCTAAAAAAGAATTAACTGCAAATTATAAATTATTTAAAGATAAAGGTTACGATTCATGGGTTTGCACTTTCCTTGAAAAAGGAATAACATTCATTTAAATTTTTTATACAATATTTTATTGTGGCTGATTATAGTAATGAAAATATTGAAAAAAATATTCCCGAAAAAGGACCAATAAATTTTATTGTAGGATCATTAACTAGTTTTGTATTATTTATATTTTTTTATTTTTTAAGTAATAAAATTGCAATTTATTTTTCAATACATAAACCATCTAATTCTTCTGAAATAGTCCAAAATATTTCTTCTAGTATTAATACCTTAATAATTGGATTATCTTTTTTGCTAACTTTTTCTTTTGCTTTTATTGGTATAGGACTTTTTATTGTATTTATTCGCAGTTTTTTTCTGAAGAAAACGTGAATTACCAATATCATAATATAAACACTTTCTTTGAATGTCTTTAAATGACTTAGGGCTTTTAATTCTCTTGCTCTTGCCAGGAATGATTTTGTCAATATTACTCCTCATAACCTTTGCAGAAGGAGGATGAATTAATCAAAATGGTAAGATTTATATATGTGATTAATTAGGAAAGTAATTGTGGCTGGAACATTATTATTTAATGCTTTAAGAGAGGCAATTGATGAAGAAATGGCATCTGATGTTAATGTTTGTGTTATGGGCGAAGATGTTGGTCAATATGGAGGTTCTTATAAGGTAACTAAGGATTTATTTGAAAAATATGGAGAGTTACGAGTATTAGATACTCCAATTGCTGAGAATAGTTTTACAGGTATGGCTGTAGGTGCAGCTATGACAGGGTTGAGGCCAATAGTAGAAGGAATGAATATGGGGTTTTTGCTTTTAGCTTTTAATCAGATATCTAATAATATGGGAATGCTTAGATATACAAGTGGCGGAAATTATAAGATTCCTGCAGTAGTCCGTGGTCCAGGAGGAGTTGGACGTCAACTTGGTGCAGAACATAGTCAAAGACTTGAAGCATATTTTCACGCAGTTCCAGGAATAAAAATAGTTGCATGTAGTACTCCTACTAATGCTAAAGGTTTAATGAAAGCAGCAATAAGAGATGATAATCCTGTTTTATTTTTCGAACATGTTCTTTTATACAACTTGTCTGAAGAATTACCTGAGGGTGATTATACATGCGCTTTAGATCAGGCCGACGTTGTAAAAGAAGGAAAAGATATTACATTATTGACTTATTCAAGAATGAGACATCACTGCCTTAAAGCTGTTGAAGAATTAGAAAAAAAAGGAATAGATGTTGAGTTAATCGATTTAATAAGTTTAAAACCATTTGATATGGAAACTATCTCAAAATCAATAAGAAAAACAAATAAAGTAATTATTGTTGAAGAATGTATGAAGACTGGAGGTATTGGTGCAGAATTAATTGCCTTGATAACAGAAGAGTGTTTCGATGATCTTGATGCCCGACCAATTAGACTATCTAGTCAGGATATTCCTACTCCGTATAATGGAAATCTTGAAAATTTGACAATAATCCAACCACATCAAATAGTTGAAAAAGTTGAAGATTTAATTAGTGGGAGTATATAGGCAATGAAAAGAAGGCAAGGCTGGCTTTTTTTTATTATATTTCTACTTACGATATCTGTTTATCTATTAATAAATTATCCCTTACAGTTGGGATTGGATTTACAAGGGGGGTCTCAACTTACCCTACAAATTATTAAAGAGGAAGGAAAGGTAACAAAAGATGAACTTGATGCAGTTAATTCGGTTATAGATAGACGCGTTAACAACTTAGGGGTTTCAGAGTCTAACTTGCAAACCCTAGGAGGTGATCAATTGATATTAGAATTACCTGGAGAACAAAATCCATTAGTTGCTTCAAGAGTTTTAGGTAAGACTGCTTTATTAGAATTTAGGACACAAAAAGAAGGAACATCTACAGATTTAAAAACCTTGCAATTTAATAGATTAAATATTAAAGAATTAATTGAACAATATTCCTCTAGAGACAAAAGTCAATATGATGATAATTTCTTAAAGATTATTCAAGATAATCTTAAAGAGATAGAGCAAGAATTAAATTACTCATCTACTATTAGTGATTTATATGGGAATTTAATTGATATTAAAAAGTATGTTGATAAAGAAATTACAAATTTATTTATTAAAACAGATTTATCTGGTAAGGATCTTATTAACGCTGGAAGGAGACAAGAACAATCAAATAGTAATTGGGAAGTTTTATTAACTTTTAGTAATTCGGGAGGTGAAAAGTTTGCAGAAATTACAAAGTCAATTGCTGGCACTAATAAACTATTGGCTATCGTTCTTGATGGCGAATCAATAAGTGAAGCCAGCGTTGGTAGTCAGTTCGCTAATACTGGGATTACAGGTGGATCAGCAACAATAAGCGGTAATTTTAGTGCTGAAAATGCTAGAGAATTAGAAGTTCAACTTAAAGGAGGTTCATTGCCATTGCCAATTGAAATAGTAGAAACTAACACGATAGGGGCTCTGTTGGGATCCAAAAATATTTTAAAAAGTCTTTATGCAGCTATTTGTGGATTAATTTTTGTTGGTATATTTATGATTCTTAATTATAGAATTCTAGGTTTTGTTTCAGTTCTTTCTCTAGTACTTTATGGTTTCTTTAACTTAGCCCTATATTCTTTAATTCCTGTAACATTGACTTTACCTGGAATATCTGGGCTTATACTTAGCATTGGTATGGCTGTTGACGCAAATATTCTAATATTTGAGAGAATTAGAGAAGAATTATATGATGGTAATACTCTTACAAGATCTATTGATAGCGGTTTTCAAAGAGCTAATTCATCCATAGTCGATGGCCATATTACAACCCTTCTAAGTTGTTTTGTATTGTTTATATTAGGAACAAATTTTGTTAAAGGTTTTGCGGCAACATTAGGGATTGGAGTCTTAATAAGCTTGTTTACCTCATTAAATTGTTCTAAAACTATTTTGCGATTTTTTACAACATATCAATCTTTAAGACAAAAAAATCTCTATCTACCCAGGAATAATTATTCAAATTAAATTTTTTATTTCTAATTTTCCCATGAAATACAATCTTGAACTCATAAAAAATAAAAGAAAGATAATTGGTTTTTCAACTTTTCTTATTTTATTGAGTCTTTTAGGAATTTTATATTCTACTTTTAATACTTCTTATAAGAAACCTATAAATTTAGGGATGGATTTTGTTGGGGGTAATGAACTAAGAATAGAGAGAGTTTGTGAAGAGGAATGTTCTAATTTTTCCCCTGATTCAGTTTTAGAAAATTTAAGAGGGATATCTAAAAATAAAAATGTTTTAAATAATATTAATTTACAATTCCAAAATAATAATAAATTAATATCAATAAGAACACCTTATTTGAGTATCGAAGAATCAAATAATCTTATTACTAATCTAGATAATATTATTGGACCTCTAAATTATGAGAGTAAGGATTCAAGATTAATAGGTCCAAAGCTTGGGAAAAGATTACTTACTAATTGTGTTACATCATTGTTAGTTTCTTTATTCGCAATATCTTTATATATAACTATTAGATTTGATAAAAAATATGCGTTATTTGCATTATTAGCTTTATTCCATGATTTATTAATTGTTTTCGGTATATTCTCCTGGTTGGGAATTATATTATCTATCGAGGTAAATAGTTTATTTGCGGTGTCCTTGTTAACTATTGCTGGTTATTCTGTAAATGATACTGTTGTAATTTTTGATAGAATTCGTGAGAATTTGAAAACTAAGAAAGAAGGCTATAACGAAACTATCCAATTATCAGTCAACGAATCATTTAGAAGAACAGCCTTTACTAGTATTACAACCCTTATCCCTTTATTAAGCATAATCTTGTTTGGATCTTACTCCCTATTTTGGTTTTCTTTGGCCTTATCATTAGGAATTATAATCGGAAGTTATTCAAGTATTTTATTGGCTCCATCTTTATTGCTTAAAGACTGAGGTTAATCTTTTAATTTTATGAAATTGAATTACTATTTGATAATTTTATTTTCTTTAGTTTTAATTGATCTTTCTACTGAGATAAGAATATTATTTGATCACTTTACTTTTAGTTCACTATATTTTGCTATAGGTAAACATCCCTTATCTTTCTTTATACTTTTTTCCTACCCATATTTATATAAAAAATTAATTAAGTAGTTTTTAAGTATCTTTAAATGATTCTTTGATTAAAACCTGTATTACTACAGCTAATGGAAGAGATAGTATTAAGCCTAATGGTCCAAAAATAAAGGTAAATCCAAATTGTGATATTAATGTCAAACCAGGAAGTAAGTTAGCTTTTTTCTTCATTATAGATGGCATTATTATATAGCTTTCAATATTTTGAATAATTACATATGCTCCTAAAACGGCAATTGGTTTCCAAAAATTATCTAGGAGTGCAATTGAGATTGGGAATATACCACTAATAACTGGACCTATATTTGGAATTATATTAAGAACCATTGCTATTAAAGCATTTGAGACGACATATTTTATATCTAATATAGACAAGACTATTAATGATAATAGACCTACTGATAATGAGCTTATAACCATAGAAAAGGCCCAATTTGCTAATGCAATATTGCATTTTTCCAGAATATTTCTAAATTTATTGCGATAATTTTTTGGAATTAATAGAAGTATATTTTCTTTATATTGTTTTGGTTCAATAGAAATCATCAAACTCACTGCTAATACAAATATTAATTTCAACAGACCTGAACCCAGATTCCCCGCAATATTTATTAAATTCTTAAAACTTTCTTGAATAGCTTTTGCAATAGTTGAGACATCTGGAATTGTAACTACATCATTTATAAGACTGAATATGTCTATAACATTTTCTGATTGTTCGCCATAAAATAAGCTATTAAATTTGTTCAAATTTGTATTAATTAAAATATTTATTTTTGATAATCCATTTGGAATGTCAACTAGTATTTCATTGAATTCTTTTATAAACGGAGGCAATACAAGAATAAAAATAGTAAATACTATTACTGATATAACACTTAACACAATAAACAAAGAAAGTAATCGGGGAATTTTCAAACCCTTATGAATTTGATTACATAAATTACATACAATATTTGAAATTACTAAAGAACAAATTATTAAAAGGAGAAAATCTCTTAAAGTCCATACTATGAACGAAGTGATAAAAATTACTACTAACTTGAAATATGATGGACTACTCAATTTTCAAAATATGCTACTTCTTCTCAGAATATCCTAATCCATTTGATTTAGCATATCTATTTGCAAATCTCATAAATCTATCAAAGTCTGATATGTTCTTCCAAATATAAACTGCTTCTAAAAATATTGGTTCACCATCAACAAACTTTACTTTAACTTCCCTAGTTAGTATTTCACCTTCAGAATCAATCATACGCATACCTGTGATTTCTCCCTCTGTAATTGAAGATAATGCCTGAGGTTTTTCAAACGAAAATAATGCTTGGCCTGTGGTACCATCCTTACTCCTAGTCAGTCTTATTTCAGGAACTACTGGTTCATCATTTCCTTCATAAAATTGTATTTTTGCGGTTTTATTTGCTGTCATAATATTCGGTTTATAATTTTTTATTTTAGGAAATATTTTTCTCATTCGTTTGTAATTATTTTATAAAACATTATTTATTAATTCTAGGATTCCCTCATCATAATTTTTGTCGGTTAAATCTAAAAAGTTTATATTCCTTTTGCCAACCTTTTCATATTCATAACACTTATCATAATAATCTAGAACTGATCTGCAAACTAACTCCCATTTTTCATTATTAATTGATTCAAGAGCTATTTTTGTTCTTTGTGGTCCTAATCTTTTTTTTATCCTTAATACAGATTCTTTGAGATCCTCTTTCTTAAAAACACTATAAGTATCTATCAACTCTTCTAACCTGTTAGATTCGCTCCTTATAATTTCAATTCTCCTAGAAATTTTCATCTGATTGAAGAATTCATGAGGGATTTTGCATTTACCTATATTTGCACTTTCAGCTTCTACAAAAATATTATTAGAACATTTAAAAGAATTTAATTTTTCTGCAATTATATTTTCAAATTGTTCATTTGAAGGTTGTTTTTTCATTCCTAAACCTCCAAATGTACTTCCTCTATGACAAGCGAATCCTTCTAGATCAATAGTTTGATATTTATATTTCTCTAATAACGATAATAATTTTGTCTTCCCTGTTCCTGTTTTTCCGCAAATAACTACGATATTCAACTTTTTTGAAAAACTATCTAATACCCATTTCCTATATATTTTGTATCCTCCATTAAGTGTAACGATATTTAATTTAAATTTTTCTAGTAACCATGAAATACTTTGTGATCGCATACCCCCTCTGGAACAATATATTCTTATAAAAAGTTCTTTATTATTATTTTCACCATTAATTTTATTAGAATCAATAATATTAAATAAATTATCAAGAAACCATTCCATTTTTTTTTCAAAAAATTTTAATCCCTCTATTACAGCTTTTTCTCTACCTACATTTTTATAAATTGTCCCGATTATTGATCTCTCTTCATTATCAAATAATGGTATGTTTATAGAGTTAGGAATATGTCCTTTATAATATTCACTTGGGCTTCTAACATCTATAAGTGGTCCGTCAAAACTTCTAAATTTCTCTAGTTCTTTTCTTTTGAAATACATGGATAGTTTTAATTATTAGGAAATTTATTGAAATGATTAACAAAGAACAAGATAAATATAATAATGCCACATTAAATTTGATAAACAAATTTGTAGATTCTAATCAAAGAAAAAGAATAAATTTATTATCTCAAATAGAAGAAGAAGTCGAGAATATTTTTAACGTTGGCCCAACATTGTTTGAAATATTTGATAGTGATGGAGATGACTGGGCCGCTGGTTGGTTATTACAATTATTAAAAAAATATAAGCCTGTTTTCTTCGAAGACACTAAATTCAATAATTGGTTTAAGACTTATTCAGATATCGATATTAATTATGAAGAATTACAATTAAATTTACTTAACCAAAAATTTGAAGATGCTGATAGATTAACAAGCTCATACTTGCGACAGTTGGCTGGAAAATTAGCTGAAAAACGTGGTTATGTTTTCTATAGTGAAGTCAAGAATATGTCTAGTAAAGATCTTCAGACAATAGATAGATTATGGATTATTTATTCAACTGGTAAATTTGGCTTTTCAACTCAAGCAAAGATTTTAAAATCAGTAGGAAAAAAATATGAATTATTGTGGCCTAAAATAGGCTGGAAAAAAGAGGGATTATGGACTAGATACCCTTCATCTTTTTGTTGGTCATTGGAGGCTCCTGATGGACACATGCCTTTAATAAATCAACTCAGAGGAGTAAGACTTATGGACTCAATCCTTAGACATCCGGCTATAGCAGAAAGACATAATAATATTCTTTGAAATCGAGCTATTTAATAAGTTAAAATGAGTTAGTATCAAAATATTATTATGTCCTTATTTCAGGGCAAAAATATTTTAAAAAAATTTTTTAAAAAGCCAAGCATTAACTGGTCGAATCACGAATTTGAATCTTCATTGCAATTAAATGATTTTGTTGATCAATTATTGGAACCAATTAACAAATCTCAATCAAGTTATCTTATCAAACTTGGATTACATGAAGCTCTTGTTAACGCGGTAAAACATGGAAATAAATTAGATCCGAAAAAAAGTGTCAGAGTCAGAAGAATCATTACTCCTAATTGGTGTGTTTGGCAAATTCAAGACCAAGGAAATGGTTTAGAAATAAAAAAAAGAAATTATAAATTACCAAAAAAAATTAATAGTGTAAATGGACGTGGATTATATATTATTAATGAATGTTTTGATGATATTAGATGGAGTAGTAAAGGAAATAGACTTCAATTGGCTTTAAAAAGGTGATTTTTGCTTGGGCAGGGTTGGTCTACATTAATTTCTTTTAACCATTTGATACTCTCCTCAATATATTCAATTGTTTCTTTTTCATTACAAGAAATAAGTAATTGGCATAAACCTGCTGAAATAAGTTCTGCAGATCTCTTAAATTTATTTCCTTTATCTTTATGCCATTTTAAATGATCAATTTTTAACTTAGAATTAAGACTTTGAACAAGCTTAATAGTATCTTTATCCCAATAAGTCATATTTTTTTACTTTAATGCAGACCATACTTTGGTCATAAAAAAGGAATTTGATTTCACATTTTTAAACCCTACTTCTTCAATTTTAGAATTTATATCATCATTTATGTAATCAAAATAGAAAGGTTCATGAAATGTTTTATAGAAATTTTCCATAACTGATGTAAAAACAGGAGAGTCACTTAATTGAATCGAATCTGCTAAAACTAATGTTCCTCCTGGTTCAAGGACTCTAAAAAATTCTTTTAATACTTTAGCTCTAATTGTTCTTGGCAATTCATGAAATAAATAAACACAAGTAATAAATTGAAAACTATCATTTTCAAAAGGTAATTCTTCGGCATTACCTTTTATTAATTCAATTAAATCACCATCTAAATCTGAAATATATCTACTTGCCTCTTTTAAGTATGAATCAGATAAATCAATTCCTGTAATTTTTTCTTTAGGGAATGCTCCTCTCAATTGTTTTAAAGTCCTTCCTGAACCAGTAGCTACATCAAGTATTTTTATAGAACTCTTTTTTCTATTACTAAAGTTAACAAGTCCCTCTTTTATGGGTTTTATTATTCTCCTCCTCATAGAGTCGGCAGTACCATTAAAAAGGATCTCTACTTGTAAGTCATATATACTAGCTGAGAAATCAGATAAATAACCATCAGTTTGATGATGAAAATTTCTTAAGTAATATTGAGGGTAATTATCTTTTTCAATCGATTTTGGAAGATCATCAAAGTTTTGCTTTCTTCGTCTATCCCATGTAATAGGCATATCTAACCAAATTTTAGGATATTGAGTCAAATATCTAATCCATGGCTCATCAAACAATAATTTTTTTGGATAAATATTTTTTTCGGCGTCGTTCCAATCCTCCTCTCTTAATAGATCCATTGACTTTTGGATTTGTAAAAGAAGAGTCTTATCTATATCAAAACTATCAAGTTTCGAATCTGGCAGAATAAAATTCATTATTCTTGAACTGATTTGCTTATGTGCAAAACCTGCTATGCTTTTACTCTGCTGGAGGGTTTTATATGCAATTTTTGAAATAGATTGCCTAGCCATTTTTCGTTATATATATATATATTTGAACAAAAAAAAAACCAATTTGAGAATATTTTGTGATAATTCTCAAATTGATTAATGTGAATATAAATAATATTAATTATGCGTCATAGTACATAAAGAACTCATGTGGATGGGGTCTCTGTCTTAATTGTTGTACCTCTTCGTATTTAATATCGATAAAATTATCTATAAAATCCTCTGTAAATACACCACCAGCTAACAAATAATCTTTGTCTGATTTTAGGGCATTAAGTGAATCATTAAGTGATGATGGCACAGTATCAATTTTTGCCAGTTCCTCTACTGGAAGTTCAAATAAATCTACATCTACACCATCGCCTGGATCTATTTGATTTTTAATTCCATCAATACCAGCGAGCATCATTACGGAGAAGGCTAGATATGGATTTGCGAGTGCATCTCCTGATCTGAATTCTAATCTTTTAGCTTTAGGGCTTGGACCTGTTAGAGGAATTCTTACTGCAGCAGATCTATTGCCCTCTGAATAAACTAAATTTACTGGTGCCTCGAATCCAGGAACCAATCTTTTATAACTATTTGTAGTTGGATTAGTAAATGCTAGGAATGAAGGTGCATGTTTAAGTATGCCTCCAATGTACCATCTAGCTGTTTGCGATAAATTTGCATATGAGCCTTCTCCAAAGAAAAGTGGCTGTCCACTTTTCCATAAACTTTGATGAACATGCATTCCGGTCCCATTATCGTTAAAAACAGGCTTAGGCATAAAAGTTGCAGTTTTTCCATATTTTTTGGCAACATTTCTTACAACGTATTTATAAGTCATTACGTTATCAGCAGAATTGATTAGAGAATCGAATTTCATTCCAAGCTCATGTTGTCCCGCTCCAGCAACTTCATGGTGATGTTTTTCTGTAGGTATGCCTAGTTCACCCATTAGTAGAAGCATTTCAGATCTAATATCTTGGGCAGTATCATTTGGGGATACTGGAAAATAACCTTCTTTGTATTGAATTTTATATCCTAAATTTCCTCCCTCTTCAGTTCTACCTGTATTCCATGGAGCTTCGATAGTATCTACACTATAAAAACAAGATCCTTCTTTTGAGTCATATCTAACATCATCAAACAAGAAAAATTCAGGTTCTGGACCAAAAAATGCTGTATCAGCTATTCCAGTAGATTCTAAGTACTTTAATGCCTTTTGAGCTAAGGATCTTGGGCATCTATCATAAGGTTCTCCGCTTCTAGGCTCTTGTATAGAACAAATCATACTAAGAGTCTTGTGTTTATAGAAAGGATCGATCCAAGCTGTACTGGCATCAGGAACCATTGACATATCAGAAGCATTAATTGCTTTCCAACCTCTAATTGACGAACCATCAAAAGCAAGACCCTCTGTAAAAGAATCCTCTTCAATCATGTCTGATGTAAGAGTTAGATGTTGCCATTTCCCATGAATATCTGTAAATTTTAAATCAATGAGCTCAATTCCTTCGTCTTTAATTTGACTTAAAACATCTTGTGGAGACTTAGACATAACTTTTGTAATACCTTCTATGAAATTAATAACTTGATGACTCTTATTATGTATCAACCGTAACTTTTTGCAAGACTAGATGTATTCTTTCAGTGTTTCAACTTATAAGTTTAATATTTGTTTACTAAAATATTTAAATTGAATGAATTTCTTTAAAAAAATATCGCTTATGTGCCTAAATTAGATTAATTTAAAAGTAATTGAATGTAATGCTTTGACAGAAGCAAAACTTATTTCTAGTTTAAATGAGGAAAATTTATCTCATTTATCAAAGACTTATGTTCCTTCTAGACTTTTATTAGGTCCTGGCCCTTCCAATGCTCATCCAGAAGTCTTAAAAGCACTTTCTCTTAATCCAATTGGACATTTAGATGAAGCATACATTTCATTGATGTCTGATGTTCAACAGCTATTAAGGTACACATGGCAATGTAATAATCGTCTTACTCTTCCAATGAGTGGAACAGGTAGTGCTGCGATGGAAGCATCAATAGCTAACTTTATTGAAGAAGGAGAGACTATTTTAATTGCTAAAAAAGGATATTTTGGAGACAGATTGGTTGATATGGCTACTAGATATAAAGCTAATGTTTCTGTTATGGAAAAACCTTGGGGGAATGCTTTTTCTTATGAAGAAATTAAGTATGAAATAGAAACTAAAAAACCAGATATATTTGCTATCGTTCACGCTGAAACATCTAGTGGTGTTTTACAACCTCTTGATGGTATAGGAGATATATGCAGAAAAAATAACTGCTTGTTTTTAGTTGATGCAGTTACATCGCTTGGAGCTTTAGAACTTTTGACAGATGAATGGAATATTGATCTGGCATATAGTTGTAGTCAGAAAGGTTTAAGTTGCCCTCCTGGATTAAGCCCTTTTACTATGAATAAGAGAGCGGAAGACAAACTAAGTTCCAGAAAAAATAAAGTTCCTAATTGGTATTTAGATTTATCTCTTTTAAATAAATATTGGGGTTCTGATCGTGTTTACCATCATACAGCTCCAGTAAATATGAATTATGCAATTCGAGAAGGATTGAGATTAATTGCTAAGGAGGGTTTAGAAAATGTTTGGTTTAGACATAACGTTAATGCCAAGAAACTATGGAATGGTTTAGAAAGTCTAGGCATGGAATTACATGTATCAAAGGAATATAGATTGCCAACCCTTACGACAGTTAAGATTCCTCCAGCAGTAGATGGAGATGGTTTTAGAAACCATCTTTTAACAAACTTTGGAATTGAAATAGGAAACGGACTAGGAGAATTGTCTGGAAAGGTTTGGCGAATAGGACTAATGGGCTTTAACTCTAGTGAGGAGAATGTTGATAGATTATTAAATCTTTTTGATACTGAGTTAAAAAAATATTCTATTTTTGAGTCCTCAACTTTTTAAACCATAACTGTAAAGCGTGACTGCATTCATCTTCAAGGATTCCTCCAATGATTTCCATCTTGTGGTGTGCACTCTTATGAATTGATAAGTTAATTGAACCGCCCAATCCTCCTCTTTTCTTATCGTAAGCCCCAAAAACAACTTTACCCATTCTTGCTTGAATAAGTGCCGATGCACACATAGTACATGGTTCTAAATTTGTGATAATTATACATTCATTAAATCTCCAATCATTTTTTATTAGAGATGCCTGTCTTAGTGCCATTATCTCAGCATGACCTAATGGATCATTATTAATATTTCTCCTATTAACTCCTCTTCCAATACATCTTCCTTTTTCATCTAAAATTACTGAACAAATTGGCAACTCCACTTTTCCAATTTCCCCTGATCTTCTTAGGATTGATTTCATCCATTGAAAATATTTTGTATTTTTTCTATCTAATTTTTGATTTTCATTACTATTTCCATTTTCAAAAATATACCTCATTTAGCAATATAGAGAATAGACTTATTAATAGATATTTTATCTGATGACTGAAGATTTAATTAATAATAATGATATATACTTTCCCTCTCATATAGGGACTAATGATGAATTGATTAGTCTTCTTAATAGAGCTACTCTAAGTCTTTGCCACTGGTTTTCAGATGCTGAAAAATATGGTCCATTACCTTTAGATGAAGACTTTAAGTTCAATATGCCAGGAGAGAATGGCAATTCTAAAGAAGATTTGTTTTCTGATATTGATTACCTATTGAGAAATTCATTTAATCCAGTTCACCCCGGGTCTCTAGCTCATCTAGATCCTCCACCCTTAAATTTCTCTATTTTAGGAGATTTGATTGCAGCTGGTTTAAATAATAATCTTCTAGCTTACGATTTGTCTCCAAGTATTACTTTGCTTGAGGAATCTATATGCAAATGGTTTGCAATGAAAATAGGATTTAATAATTCCGCTGGAGGCATAGCAGCTAGCGGTGGAACATTAAGTAATTTAAATGCGCTAATAGCCGCAAGAAATAATGCTGGATTAGGTTCAGATCCTAATTCTGTGTTACTTGTTAGTGAGGATGCTCATTCCTCCTTTATTAAATGTACGAGAATAATGGGCCTTCACGAAAATAATCTTATCAGGATCAAAACTGATAATAAAGGTTGTATGCATATACAAAATCTTAGAAAAATCATAGATAAATGTTCTGTTGACAATAAAAAAATCTTTGCTGTTGTAGCTACCTTAGGTTCTACTTTAAGAGGTGCAATTGACCCTATTAATGAAATAAGTAAAATATGCAGTGAAAGAAATATTTGGTTACATATCGATGGTTCCATTGGAGGTATTTTTGCATTAACATCTATTCCAATAGAAGGATTAAAAAATATTAATCAAGCTAATTCCATAACAATAAATCCTCAAAAAATACTAGGCATCACCAAGACTTCCTCTCTATTATTGGTATCAAAAATGAATACTTTAGAAAATACCTTTTCTACTGGACTTCCATACATATCATCTAAGAAGAACATTTCAAATAGAGGGGAATTAGGAATACAAGGTTCTAGACCTGCAGAAATCATAAAGCTTTGGCTTGGATTACGATTTTTAGGTATGAAAGGTATCGAAGATATATTAAAATCTTCAATTGATAGAAAAGACTTTTTTATAGAAAATATTAGTAAAAATAATTTTGAAATATATTCAGGTCCTTTACATATTGTCTCATTCCTACCAAAGGGAATTATGCCAAAAGACTCTGATTCCTGGACTCAAAACATTATTAATAAACTTATGAAAAATAATTTTATGCTTTCTAGACCAAAATTTAAAGGTAAATATTTTTTAAGAGTCGTAATGGGAAATTATAATACTAAAGAGTCTCATATTGAAGAACTTTTGAAATTATTAGATGCTTATCTATGAATATTGGCAGATCAAAAATTATTGCAATAATAACAGGTGCTATATCTATATCGATTTGTATAGCATACTTAATTTTGATAACTATCTTTGATTTTAGAACTTTTCTTAATGATCAATTATCAAATATTACTTAATAAATGGAGGCAAACTTTTATGAGATTTAAAATATTTTTTTATTTCTATTTTTGTGATAGCCTCTTTGACAAATTTATTTAATATTTCTTCTCTCTTGCTTATTCTGTAAATCTTATCTACTACTTCCTGAATTCCCCCATCTCCCCAATCTTGTCCATTTTTAAAATATTCAATCAAACTTAATCCTACTATTTTTATTAACCATCCTGCGGTAATTGATTGTATTGACTTAGATATAATTATTTTAGTCAAACTAGTGGCTAAAATTGGAGAAATAATTGAAATTCCTCCTTTTAGAATTCCTAATTTTGCCAAAGCAATAAGCAATGATTTCGATAAATCTTTTGCATCTTTTTTGGTCAGTTTTATTTCATATATTTTTGATAATTCCATTATCATTTGAATATTTACAGAAGTCGTAGTTAGAAAATCAACAGCAGGCAGAGGATTAACCAGTATTACTCCACCTGTTATCCACATGTATTTTTTAATTACTTTATTTGACATTAAAAATCTTTGTTCTTGTATAAAATTCTTACTTTTAATTCCTAATTTATTTGATCTAAACAGTATATTATCTGCAAGTAACTCTTCTCCATTACTATCAAGTGTTTCTATTATTTCTTTAAATAAACTTCCTACATCGGGACCTATTTGTAAGGTATCTGAATTTATGTAAGGAGATGATTTAGGTATTGCAATTGTTTGAACTACTGAAATCTTATTTTTTATAGCTGAAGTAATAGAAATTATATTTTCTTTAATGAGATTATTCTCTTCTTTTGACCTTAAATCACATTTATTAAGAACTATTATTATTTTTTTTCCTATTTTTAATAATTCATTAATTAAATAATTTTCATATTTATTTATGTCCTGGTCTAAAACAAAGAGAACTAAATCAGAATTAGATGCTTGTATAATTGTTGATTTTTCTCTTTCTTTGCCAATTTCTGAGGGTTCAAATAATCCTGGTGTATCAATTATACTAATATTTCTTCTTAAAATTGGTATACGAATTTTATAACTATTAATTTGTTTAGTTGTACCTATCTTGGCTGAAGTTTTACCGATAATGTTTTTTAATAATGATCTAGCTATAGATGTTTTTCCTGAAGAACCTGCTCCAAAAAGTGTAACTTTATAATCTCCTGTTTTTAATTGTGTTTCTAGTTTATTTTTTTCATAATTTAATAATTGAACTTTTACTTTATCACTTATTTTTTTATTAATATTATCGATCCCTTTTAAACTTGTTTTTGCTGCTGTATAAGTATTATTAAATGAATAGTCTTTATTTTTATTTGTGTAATAAAGTTTATAAACTATTTTTTTAAATAATTTTTTATCAATATTGTAGAAAATATACATAATAATTATTAAAAATAAAATAAAATATATATTAACTATTCTTACTAATATCGAATAAACAAGATATAGGATTAATAAATATAATAAATATTTAAAGTACTTAATTTTCAAGTAATTCATGTTATCTATTACTTTTAAAAATGTTAAATATTAATAATATAAATCCAATATTGATTGATAAATCAGCAATATTAAATACTGGAAAATCTATTATATTTAAATTTATAAAATCAATTACGTAACCTTTTATTATACGATCTAGTCCATTACCTATAGTTCCACCAAGAATAAAACTATAAGAATATAATTCTGATTTATTAATATTATTTTTTATTAATAATAAATAAAGAAGTATTATTGAGATAATAATACTTACAAAGGATAAAAATATCCTACTTCCGCTAAATAAATTAAATGCTGCACCATAGTTTTTTATAAACTCAAATCTAAATAATATATAATCATTGTTAATAAAAAATTTGTAATAATTACTTATTATATATTTCGATAATTGATCAATAAGAGTTATAAAAATACTAAACGAAAGAAAATAAAATTTTGTTTGAATTTTAACAATCATTATTTGCTATATTTTATATATTTTATAGGTTTAATAAGCAATATCATTGGCAAAAGAATAATTAAATGATATCCAATCTTACCTATAGTATATTTTCCTAAATTGTATAAGAAAATATTAAAATGACGGTAATATATTATTTGAATAAAATTAAAAAATATTCCGGTTAAATGCATCGTAATTATTGCCAAAAATCCATTTCTTAAAAAGTTTCTAATATTTATTTGATTTTTTTTATTTAAATTGTCAATTATTTTGATTAGTGGATATGTTCCTATTAAATATCCAAAATTTGGAGTGAGCAAATAACCTAATGAACCTCCTTGATGAAAAACTGGAGCTATAAATAAACCTAAAATTATATAGATAGTAAATGATGTAAAAACGACTTTTCTATTAAATATAATTGTCAATAAAATAATTGTTGGAATTTGCCATGTGATTGGAATCTCAGTTAAAATCCTTGATTTGTCAAAAAATGGCAGATAAATATAAACAGGTATCATTGTTGATATTATTAATGATTGAAGACTCACAATTATCTCAATTAATTTATAAAAATTGAGCATGATTAAAATTCTATTTATAAACTTCTTAATGCAACAATCGGATCTAAATTAGAAGCTCTTTTTGCAGGTAAAACCCCGAAAATTAAACCTATTGATCCAGAAATTATCATTGTTGAGAAAGTAGTTGTAATTCCTACAGATGCAGGAAGTGGTGTTATCAGAGATAAAAAAAATACACCTGATAATCCAGTTGTTGTTCCTATTAATCCTCCTATTGTAGATAAAATCAATGCTTCAATTAAAAATTGAATTAATATATCCGACTGTTTAGCACCTATTGCTTTTCTAAGGCCAATCTCTTCTGTTCTTTCGCTAACAGAAACAAGCATTATGTTCATAATTCCTATTCCTCCAACAAATAGAGATACTGCACCAATACCTGCTAATAAAAAAGTTAACCCACTTGTTATATTAGTAACTATATTTAATGCATCCTCTTGTGATCTAACCGCAAAGTCATCATCTCTTATTATTTTATGTCTTTGCCTTAGTAAATTTGTAATTTGAAATTTTGCTGCACTAGTAGCATTTTTGTTTTTAGCTTCAACACTTATGAAGCTTAAACTTACACCATAGGTTGGATCCTTTCCAGTAATCCTATTAACCATTGTTGATAGAGGAATATAAGCATTTTTATCTTGATTACTTCCGAACACAGCTCCTTTGGGTTTTAAAATTCCTATTATTTCATATGTATGATCTTTAATTCTGATTTTTTCACCAAGCGATGAAGTTTTATTATTGAAAAATTCCTCATTTAGATCAGGACCTATAACTACAAAACTTCTGGCACCGCTAACATCACTTTTAGATAAGAATCTACCCTTATCTACTTCAAAACTTCTAACATCAAGAAACTCTGGCGTAACTCCTGCAATTGATATATTTAAGCTCTTAGAATTTGATTGAACTATTTCATTTGCAGAAATTTGAGGTGCAACTTTTTTAACTGATGGTACTTGATTTCTAATTGCTTCAGCATCTTCTAAGACTAAGTTTTTAGGAAATGAAATACCTCTTCTTCTTGTGTCATTATTTCCTGGAACAATAAATAAAACATTTGCACCTAAATTACTTAATTGATTTTTTGCTAATGTTTGAGCACCTCTCCCAAGTCCTACTAATGTTATTACAGATGCATTTCCTATAATTATCCCAAGCATAGTTAAAGAACTTCTTAATTTGTTTGATACTAATGTTTTGGTCGCCATGCCTAAGGCTTCCTTTATTGAGATATTCCTAGACATATTTATATTTATCTAAAGCTTCTTCGTCATCTTCAATTTGTCCCATGTAGATAACACCTTCATTAAGCTGTAATGTTACTAGGTCACCATTAAAAATTTTATGATCCTCTATATTTTCTAAATTACAAATAGTTGAAATTTTCTTATTTTTTTTATTAAATAACGAATAAACATCATCCACATTTTGGTTTGTGACAATACCAGCAATATTTTTACTTAATGGAATATTTTCCATTAGTTCTTCTGGAACAAATAATATTTCTCCAGGACAAATTAAGGAAATATCAAGATTATTATTTATTATTCTTGCTTTTCCAGTAACTCCAATTTCACCTATAGAAATTCCTCTTGAAACAATTTTTCTTACTAAACCGACTTTTATTAGATCAGTAGAACCACTAATACCAGTTAATGTACCTGCTGTTTGAACTACTAAATCTCCTTGATTTAGTATCCCCATCTCCTGAGCAATTTGCATTGCCAAACTAAATGTTTTTGCGGTTCTTTCATCATTCTTAACTACTATGGGAGTAACTCCCCAAACCAGTTGTAATCTTCTCGCTACAGTCCTCTCAGTAGTAGTTGCTAAAATGGGCGTTGGTGGTCTGAACTTGCTTACATTTCTAGCAGTAGATCCTGATTTTGTTAATGGAATTATGGCCCCTGCATCAAGTTGTCTAGCTATATTACTAACTGCGGCACTAATTGCATTTGGAATTGTACTAGGTAAGTGACTTTCTATAGCTTTAAGTGGGTAATCTCTTTCAATTCTTCGAGCAATAGTTGCCATTGTTTGTACTGCTTCAACGGGATAATCACCCACTGCAGTTTCGTTTGAAAGCATTACAGCATCTGTACCATCTAAAATTGCATTCGCAACGTCGCTTACTTCAGCTCTAGTTGGTCTTGGATTAGAAGCCATTGAATCAAGCATTTGAGTAGCTGTAATTATTGGTATACCTAATGAATTAGCTTTTCTTATCAATTCCTTTTGTAAAAGTGGAACCTCTTCAGCTGGCATCTCTACTCCTAAATCTCCTCTTGCCACCATAACTCCATCACATAAAGGTAATACAGTATCAATTTGATCAATTGCTTCAAATTTTTCTATTTTTGCTACTACGGGAGTTGAATGACCATTTTTGTTAATTAAATCTTTTATCTCGTTTATATCTGATGGATTTCTCACGAAGCTTAGAGCTATCCAGTCAACTCCTTCGGATAAACCAAATTTTAAATCCTCCTTATCCTTTTCTGTTAAAGCTTTTACTGATAATTGAACATCTGGGAAATTTACACCTTTATTATTTGAAAGAACCCCTCCTACTGTTACCAAACATTCTAAAAGATCAGCTTTTTTATCTACTTTTTCTACAATCATTTCAATTTTACCATCATCTAATAATATTCTTTTCCCTTGACTAACTTCTTGTGAAAGTCTTTCGTATGTGACATTAGCAATAGTATTTGTACATTCGACTTCATTAGAAGTCAGTGTAAATTTATCACCTTTTTTAACTTTTACAGGACCATCTTTGAATCTCCCTAATCTAATTTTAGGACCTTGAAGATCTTGTAAAATACCAATATCTATATCTAATTTTTTTGATACTTCCCTAATAGTTTTAATTCTTTCTGCATGATCTTTATGGTCACCATGAGAGAAATTTAATCTGAATGTTGTTACTCCAGCCTTAATTAAATCTGTAATTATCTCTTCAGACTGAGTAGAAGGTCCAATAGTTGCTACAATTTTTGTTCTTCTTTTTAAATCAATATTCGACATATATAAATAATATTGCTAGATATAAATAAATTTACCATACCCAAAGTTAGTTATTTAAGTCATGGATTTTAAAACTTATCAGAAAAAAGCAAGAGAAACAGCACAATATCCAAATTTAGGCTCAAATAGTATTTACCCAACACTTGGATTAGTTGGCGAAGCTGGTGAAGTTGCAGAAAAAGTAAAAAAAGTTATTAGAGATAAAAATGGAATCTTTGATAACGAATCAAAATTAGGTATTAAAAAAGAGTTAGGAGATGTTTTATGGTACATATCAAATCTTTGTACAGAATTAAATTTCAATTTAGATGATGTTGCATTAAAAAACTTAGAAAAATTAAAATTAAGAGTTGAGAAGGGAAAGATAAGTGGTTCTGGTGATGATCGTTAACTTTAATATCCAAATCCAGTCCCTTGGTTTAGAAAAAAGGCTATTAATTGAGGTATAAATCCTTGTATAACTTGGAAAAGAATTAATGCTAATAATGATGATATATCAAATCCTCCAATGGGTGGGATAATACCTCTGAATATATTTAAGTATGGATCGGTTATTGATGTTAATGCGGATAATATTCCATTACTCCAATCAACTCCTGGAAACCATGTCAAAAGTATTCTAATTATCAATAAGGCGTAGTATAGAGATAAAGTTGTACCGATAACTTGTAAAATTGAAATAGTTATTCCAGTCATAAAAAAAAATATTCAATTTAATTCTAGCATTTACTTATTATTGATGCTTATTATTTCGACTTCCTATTTTTGAAAGATATTCATTACTTACAGCAAAGGTTTGGAAAAATTTATCAGATAGCGATAACCAAAAAGATCTGCCATCCTTTTGCTTTCGTTTAACAATAAATTTCTTTTCTAATAATTCCTTAATATGATCATAAGCTCCAGAACCTCTAAGAAGAATAAGATCTGATTGCAAGATTTTCTTTTTGATGGCAATAGTTGCCAATGTCCTTAATTCTGATGTTTTTAACTCAGAGGGAAGTAAATCCTCTACAAAATCATTAAGAGTAGATTTAAGTTCGAGACAAAAACAATTATTTACTTCATTTAATACGATTGCTGAGTTTGGATTAGAATATTTAATTTGAAGATTTTTAATTGCTTCATTTATTGAGTTGATATCAGAATTAGTAATTTCAGAAAGATCCTTTTTAGTAATTGGTCTGCCTTTCAAATAAAGTACAGCCTCAATTTTAGTAACTAGTTCTATATCAGAAACTTGCTTTGAAATTAGGTCAGATTGAAGAATTTTTATTACCGAAATCTCTTCTAAGATAACTTATATTTAATTTGATGCACCAAGAAATAATTTATATGTATCGTTTTTTGTTTCATCCCAGTATTTGTATCCTAAATATTTTACAAATTTATTCCACTCTATTATTTCACTTCTATCGATTAAAACTCCTATAACTATTTTTCCTACATCAGCACCGTAATTCCGATAATGAAATACACTTATCGACCAGTTTGATTGCATATTATTTAAAAAATTTATTAATGCTCCAGGTCTCTCTGGAAATTCAAATCTGTATAACAATTCCACAAAATTTCTATTATTCATTTCTTTAAATTTAAGTGGTAATCGCCCACCTACCATATGTCTTAGATGATTTTTCGATAATTCATCATCACTAATATCAATAAATGAGTACTGTGACTTTTTAAATTCATCTAAAATATTTTTTTTATCGATTAAACCATAAACTTGAACTCCAACAAAAATCTGTGCTTTTATAGAATTTGACATTCTATAGCTAAATTCAGTTAAATTTCTATTATTAAGCAACTTACAAAAATCAATTAAACTTCCAGCATGTTCAGGAATCTCAACAGCCAACATTACCTCTTTACATTCACCTAGTTCGGCTCTTTCTGCTACAAATCTAAGTCTTTCAAAGTTCATATTTGCACCACATGCAATTGCAACCATTTTTTTATCTGAATGATTAGAGTTCAAAATATCTTTTTTCATTCCAGCAATTGATAATGCTCCTGCTGGCTCTAATATCGATCTAGTATCTTCAAAAACATCTTTTATTGCAGCACATATTTCATCCGTGTTAACCCTAATCATCTTATCTATATATTTACTGCCAATATCAAAAGTATTATTACCAACTTTTTTAACTGCTACTCCATCTGCAAATTGTCCAACAGATGATAATTCCACAATTTTAGATTCTTCTAGGGATTTTGACATTGCATCTGCATCTTCTGGTTCTACACCAATTATTTTTACTTCAGGCCATATTTTTTTTATGTATATTGAAATTCCTGATATCAATCCGCCACCACCAACAGCTATATAAATTGCATAAGGTTTTTCTTTTAATTGTTGTTCAATTTCAATAGCTATAGTGCCTTGTCCTGCGATTACGTCAGGGTCATCAAAAGGATGAATAAAACATAAATTTCTTTCTTTACTAATTCTTATTGCCTCTTTATAAGTTTCGTCATAATTATCTCCAAATAATATTACTTTTGCTTTTAAATCTTTTACTGCGTTTATTTTTACTAGTGGTGTCGTTATAGGCATTAATATTGTTGCTAGGCAATTTAATTTGAGTGCGCTGAGCGCGACTCCTTGAGCATGATTCCCTGCACTAGATGTAATTACTCCCTGAGCAAGCTGAGATTTAGTGAGCTTGCTCATTTTGTTATATGCACCTCTTATTTTGAATGAAAATACATCTTGAAGATCTTCTCTTTTTAGAAAAACTTCATTTTTAAGCTTATTACTTAAATTATGAGCTTTATCAAGTGGTGTTTTTTTTGCTACTTCATAGACATTAGCTTGAAGTATTCTTTCAAAATAATCTATCATATATATATATTAAGCTCTAATTATTAATCTAATAAAACATTACATGATCTATTTTATAAAAAATACTCATTTTGCACCTCGACGTTTTAGATTATATAGATAACTATTTTTATGTAATGCTTTTAAGTGAGTTAAGTCATCCAAATGAACTACATGGCTTAACAGTTTCACAATTAGAGGAAATTGCTTGTCAAATTAGAGAAAGACATCTTCAAGTAGTGTCTACCAGTGGTGGCCACCTTGGACCTGGTTTAGGCGTAGTCGAATTGACATTAGCTTTGTATCAAACACTTGATCTCGATTTAGACAAGGTTGTATGGGATGTTGGTCATCAAGGTTATCCCCATAAATTAATAACAGGTCGGTTCAGTGAATTTGATTCTTTGAGACAACAAAATGGTGTAGCGGGATATCTTAAAAGAAGTGAAAGTAAATTTGACCATTTTGGTGCAGGTCATGCAAGCACATCTATTTCAGCTGCATTAGGAATGGCAATAGCAAGAGATAGAAAAGGAGAAAATTATAAATGTGTTGCAGTTATTGGAGATGGAGCATTAACTGGTGGAATGGCCTTAGAAGCTATAAATCATGCAGGGCACTTACCAAACACTCCCTTGGTTGTAGTACTAAATGACAATGATATGTCTATATCTCCTCCAGTTGGAGCTCTTTCTTCTTATTTAAATAAGGTAAGACTTAGTCCACCATTAAAGTTTTTGTCAGATAGTGTGCAAGAAAGTGTAAAAAATATTCCTTTAATTGGTAAGGATATACCTGAAGAATTAAAAAATATTAAAGGTAGTGTTAGACGTTTAGCTGTACCAAAAGTTGGTGCTGTATTTGAAGAACTAGGATTTACATATATGGGACCAATTGACGGTCATGATATTGGAAACTTAATTAATACATTTAATGCTGCCCATAGACTTAAAAAACCAGTTCTTGTACATGTTGTCACCACAAAAGGTAAAGGCTACCCTTATGCAGAAGCTGATCAAGTTGGATATCATGCACAGTCTGCATTTGATCTGACGACTGGCAAATCTATTCCATCAAAAAAACCAAAGCCTGTTAGTTACAGTAAGATTTTTGGGCAAACGTTGTTAAAAATATGTGAACAAGATAGCAAAGTAATTGGTATTACAGCAGCAATGGCTACTGGCACAGGTTTAGATTTATTGCAAAAAAATATTCCAGATCAATATGTTGATGTTGGAATAGCTGAGCAGCATGCAGTTACACTTGCTGCAGGAATGTCTTGTGAAGGTCTTAAACCTGTTGTTGCTATTTATAGCACTTTCCTTCAACGTGCATTCGATCAATTAATACATGATGTAGGAATACAAAATTTACCAGTATCATTTGTCCTTGATAGAGCAGGAATAGTTGGAGCTGACGGCCCTACTCACCAAGGTCAGTACGATATCAGTTATATGAGATCAATACCAAATTTTGTCTTAATGGCACCGAAAGATGAGTCAGAATTACAGCGAATGTTAATTACATCAATTAATCATAAAGGACCCACAGCGCTAAGAATACCAAGAGGTTCAGGATTAGGTGTAGCAGTAATGGATGAGGGTTGGGAACCTTTGAATATAGGAGAAGCTGAAATTCTTGAAGAGGGAAATGATATTTTAATTATTGCTTATGGTTCAATGGTCGCATCAGCTATTGAAACAGCAGATATCCTGAAAAGGATGAACATTAATGCATGTATTGTAAATGCAAGATTTGTAAAACCACTTGATAAAAATCTTATTATCCCACTAGCAAGTAGGATTCAAAAAGTAGTAACAATGGAAGAAGGAACCTTAATTGGTGGATTTGGTTCCGCTATTGTTGAATTATTTAACGATAATGAGGTGAATATTCCTGTATACAGGATTGGTATACCAGATGTGTTAGTTGATCATGCATCACCTGATCAGAGCAAAGAAAAACTAGGTCTTATGCCTGATCAGATGGCAGATAAAATTATTGAGAAATTTAAATTAAATAATTAATAATTTGTTTAATCAATTTCTATAAAACACCCCTTGAAGCTAATCCAAGGATTGCACCAATACCGAATATGTGACCTAAGCAATTAGCTCCAACCACAGAAGCGTGACTTAAACCTCCATAGAATTTGGAATTAGGTATTTCAAAACCTTCATTAGGTTTTTGAATATTAGCTCTAGCTATTGCATAAGCAATACCATTACACGTAATCATTATCAAGGCGCATTTTGGAGACCAAGAAAATGTTGCTGGATCTGCAGCTGCAAATAATGTAGTAAGCATAAAAATTCGTTATTTTTATATATTCTCTAATACTTTTAGCTAAAAAACACAAAATTGTAAAAGGTCTTAAGAGTTGTTTACTTCTAATGTATTTAATATTTTTATAAATCCAAATAATATAACAAAATCCGCTAGTGTTAAGAAAAACTCAGCTGAACCATGTAAAAGGTCAACTTCAACAAGCGTTTTATCGTAATAAATTAGTGACAAAATAGATAATATAATAGTTATAAATACAAAGAAAACTGTCAAAGAAAAGCCTGTTTTTACAAATCTATTGACAGATTTGATTTTGTATAAGTAAAACAAAAAAATTGAATATGGAATAATTGAAGCACCAAATAATACGTTATTGTCAAAAGCTGCTAATTTTTCTAAAAACCTTAAGAAAAAATCATTCATAATTCAATGATGTTTTGTATATAACAATAGTTGCTAAAGCTAATGTTGAGTTACCTATAAAAGTCAAGATTCCTTGAAGAGTAACTAAACCATACAAAGCTTCTTGATTATCGTATATGTGCCAAGTAATTGCACACATGGCACTTACTAAATTAGGAATCATAGCTAGGCTTAACCAGAAAAAACTTTTATATTTTTTAAAATTACTTATTTTTTTTATTATGAAAATTGCATAAATCCATTCTATAACTGATGAAATATGTATTAACCAAGTTCCAAATGATAATTCGTGCAAAATTTATATTTTATTCTTTAAAACGTTGAGAACTTCTTTAGCATGATTTATAGGTAAAACACTAATCCATCTATAAGAAATTTTACCATCTGGGGAAATTAAAAAAGTATTTCTATCTGAGAATGGAGGAATCCAGGAACCATATTTATCACTAATATCACCATTAGGATCAGATAATAAAGTATAGTTTATGGATTTTTCACTGCAGAAATTTTCATGAGAATCTTTATTATCAGCACTAATACCAACAATTTCTGCATTATTTTTTGAAAAATCTTTTTTTAATTCTGAAAAGCCTTTAGCTTCAAGTGTACAACCTGCAGTAAAATCCTTTGGATAAAAATACATAACAAGCCACTTACCTTGAAAATCATTTAGTTGCCATATTGTTTTTGTTTTTATGTTTTTATTAAAGCCTTTCAAGTGAAAGTTTGGAGCTAAATCACCAACTTCTGGTGCGAAGTCAAAAGCTAATGTTGAATTACAATTAAATAAATAAAAAAATGATATTAATATACTTAAAACTAAATTTCTCATCAAATTTAGAATTTTTTTAAATCAACTCCATTTGATTTAGCGAATTTATCTAGACCAACTTTTTGTATAGATTTTAAAGCTTTGGTACTAATTTTTATATTTACCCATTTTTTTCCTTCTTCCCACCAAAGTCTTCTTTTTTGAAGGTTAACTTGTTGTAATTTTTTTGTACGAATATGTGAATGACTTACAGCCATCCCGTTATTAGCTTTTGCACCAGTAAGTTCGCATACTCTTGACATATTATTTTAAGTTATATCTTTAAAAATTTTAACACACGACTTATGTTGTTGAACTTAGTAATTCTGAAATTAATTCAGCATTATTATTTTGTAAATTAATTATCTGTTCTTGATCTAATCCACCAACGGATAGTTTAGCCATATCGTAAACGTGATTAGCGATTTTATATGCCAATAGATTTTCAACAGAATCTATTTTATCAACAATTATTTTATTACCTGAAATTTTATTGAGGCCAACAATAAGTGGATGTTCTTTATTAATTAATAGAACATGATATTCAGGTAAGCCAGGCATCTTTTGTTCCATGTAAGCACCCATATCATTAATTCTTCTCATTTGTTCTGGAAGCAAGATCATTGCAGGGGGGGCTCCTTTGCTTGAAAGTGACTGAACTTTAACGGTTACTTTTTCATTGTTAAGTGCTTTAACTATGGTATCTCTAAGATTTTCTGAATTTGATTTACCATCCTTATCTACAATTTCTTTTGATTCCTTATCATCTAGTTCATTGATTTCTGAATCAACTCTTTGGAATTGATAATCGTCGTTTTTACTTTCTAACCATGGGAGAAATTGTGCATCAATTAAGGGATCTGATTTGATAACTTCTTTGTTATCAGATAAACAGATATTTAATGCACTTGACTGAGCAATTAAATCTGAACAGTAAATTATTTTTTTAGAATCTGTAATTTTATTTCGTTCTTTGTAATTTGCCAGAGTTGTGAAATACTTATCATTTGATCTGATAAGGGATTTTTTTTCAATATCCTTACTCACGTCTTTCTCTGAATTGATGATTGTTTCGAAAATTATACTGTTATCAACTAAATCAGCAAATTTGTCATCTTCGATAGCACCAATTTTAATAAATGCGGAGATGGAATCCCAAATTTCTGCATAAAACTCTGGAGAATTTTTAATCAAATCCTTCAACTTATTAGCAATTTTTTTTGAGATAAATGATGATATTGACCTTACTTTTCTATCTGTTTGTAAGGCACTTCGACTAACATTTAACGGTATGTCAGTTGAATCAATAACTCCTCTAAGAGGTAAAAGGTATTTAGGTACTATCTCTTTAATTGAATCGCTTACAAATACTTGATTGCAGAATAGTTTTATTTCTCCCTTTTCCCAATCAGCTCTACCCGACAACTTAGGGAAATATAATATACCTTGTATATCATATGGATAATCTGTATTTAGATGAATCCATAACAGCGGTTCTCCCTGAAATGGGTAAAGGTATTTATATAACTCAATATAATCTTTATCTTTTAATTCACTAGGTTGTTTTCTCCAAGGAGGATTTTTCTTATTTATTGTCTCTCCCTCTAATAAGATATCTATTGGCATAAAGTCACAATATTTTTTTATTAATGATTTAATCCTTTCAGGCTCAATAAACTCTTTTTCTTCTTCAAGTAGGTGAAGTATCACATCTGTACCAATTGTCTCTCTTTCTGATTCTTCTAACGTGAAATTTGGCGATCCATCACAAGACCATTTGAAAGCTTTTGATTCACCAATCGCTGATTTAGTTAATATATCTACTCTATCTGCCACCATGAAGCTTGAATAAAAACCAAGTCCAAAATGACCTATAAATTCGTCATTATCTTTTTTGTATTTTGTTAGAAATTCTTCTGCGCTCGAGAATGCTACTTGGTTTATGTACTTCTTAATTTCTTCATCATTCATTCCAATTCCATTATCTGAAATTGTTAGTGTATTTTTATCGCGGTCAATTGTTATTTTTACCTCAGCTTCCTCTGCGTTTTCACAATCTCCCGCCATAGAAACCATTCTTCGTTTACTTATTGCGTCTACACCATTACTTACAAGCTCTCTTAAAAAGATTTCATGGTCAGAATATACTGCCTTCTTGATAATAGGGAAGATATTTTCAGTATTAATACGAATTTCGCCTTTTTCCATTTAAAAAAAAATCAAACATACAAATCCTATTTCCTTAAAACTAGTTAATCAAGTTTAATTAGGAGTATTGTCCGAACATAATTTGAATTAAAAAGTGAAATTATTTATTAAATACTTTTATTTAACCCACAAAATCTCTGTACAATTATTTTCTTTCATTATTTGATTGGCTTTAGATAAGTCATCACATGGGTTTAAATGTAAGACAGCAATATTTCCACTTTCCTGTTGTTCTTTTTGTTTATTCATACCTTTTTCTAACAAATAAGAATCTTTAAAAATTAATAAAATCTTTTTCTTATTTGTATTTTCTTCCTTAATTAAATTTCTTAAAATGTCTACTGAAATTGTAAATCCAATGCCATTTAAGGTTTTCTCATTAGGACTAAAGAATCTTACTAATTCATCATATCTTCCCCCTTTAGCTATAACGTTTTTATTTTTGCCATTGTCCCCTATTAATTGAAATACTATACCTTCGTATAAATTCAAGTGAGGTTGAAAAGTTGGATCAAGTTGTAATTTAACGCAATATTTATTTGATATTTTTGATAATGTTTCAAATAAAAAATTTAGATCATCTAAAGTTTTACTAGTCCCGTATATACTTTCTAATTTTTTTAGTATTGAAATTGGTTCTCCTCTTGTGAATAATAAATCTTTAAGAATATATTTATCATCTTCTTCAATTCCTAATTTAGATAATTTATCTTGATCAAAGTTAACTAGACTTTTCTTAATTTCTTCAAAATTATTATTCTTATATTTATTCAGGATCAAGTCCATTATTTTTGTTGTACTAACTAGTAGACATAGGTTACAATCATCTTTCAAATTAATATTATCTATTGCATCAAACAATATATTAATAACTTCAATTTCTGGGTATTTTGTATCATATCCAATTAATTCAATTCCACTTTGCAATTTCTCTTGCAACTTAAATAAATTTTTATTATTTAGTTTCTTATCAAAGACTATTCCATTAGTGAATAATCTTATAGGTCTTTTCTTATTTACTAATCTAGTAGATGATAATTTGACAATAGATGTTGTCATTTCTGGCCTGAGACATAATGAATTATTACTTACTATTCTTACAACCTCATTTTCATCAATAACACCGCGGCCTTTTATAGTCTCTAAAGAGTTTATAAATGAAGGAGAGACCTCTTCATATCCCCATATTTTATAAATGCTATTTAATTTATTTATGATATTAGAGTTATTCTTTACATCTACTAATTTAATTTCTGTTATGTCAGTCATTTTAATAATTTAGAGATTTAGGTATAAAGATTTTTTTTAAGAGGAACAACATTATCTAGTGCTTTTTTCAATTCATTCTCAAGGCTGGGGGAACATGCAAGAATTCTTCCAGAACTTAAATTAAATTCTCCTGATGGATAATCCGAAATAATTCCACCTGCCTCTTTAACAATAACAGCACCGGCCGCTATATCCCAAACTTCTAATCCCCTTTCCCAATATCCATCTACCTTGCCGGATGCAACAAATACCAAATCTACTGCTGCTGCGCCTCCTCTTCTAACTCCTCTAGTTTTATGTGTTAGATAACAAAATTCAGCATAATTATTATCCTCGGTCTCAAACCTGTCATAAGAAAACCCAGTAACAAGTAAACTTTCAGAAAGATTTCGAGCACTAGATATTTTAAGTTCAATATCATTGCAGAACGATCCTGTACCTATACAGGCAGAATATAGTTCGTTTAAATATGGTACTGATACCGCTCCTATAATTGGTTTGTTTTTATATAAAAGACCAATCGAAGTCCCAAAAAAAGGATATCCATGGGAATAATTAGTAGTGCCATCTAATGGGTCTATACACCATGTTAAATCAGAGGATTTAATTAATTTCCCAGATTCCTCTGCATTTATAGATATATCGGGTGTTTCCTCTAATAAATATTCTTTTATTTTATTTTCAACTTCCAAATCAACATTGGTAACAAGATCACCTTTCCTACCTTTTGATGAAATTTTCTGAATTTTATTGTAATTGATTTTTAGAATTTCATTACCAATTTGTGCAGATTTTTTTGCTATCTCATACAACTTTGATAAGTTGATATGAGTTGGGAGTTCATTTATTTCCATTAGTTCATATATGATAATTAATCTTCCTCAAATTCCCAAGGTGGCGCAACTCTAGTATTTCCATTTCCAAAATATTGTCCAAATTGTAAATCATAAACTTCATCTTCATATGTTGTTTCAACCTCGAGATCTGAAGTTGCCTTAGCAACACAAAGCAATGCATAACCTTTGTCTTTTAATGCTTGAGATACCCCCATAGCTTCTGGTTGTTTTAACGTACCAGATAATATTTTCACTGAACAGCTTGTACAACAACCATTTCTACATGAAAATGGAAGCTTAAAGCCTTTACTTTCAAATTCCTTAAGGATATATTCCTCACAATTAACCTGCTCTTGGTAGACCTTACCGGTTTCTTTATTTTTAATAGTGACTGTGAAAGTTTTATTCAAATAACTTTCCTCAAAAATGGGATGATAAAGGGTTAAAATGGGGTTCTTGGGAGAGGTGGCCGAGTGGTTGAAGGCGCAGCACTGGAAATGCTGTATAGGGGCAACTTTATCGAGGGTTCGAATCCCTCTCTCTCCGTTTTATTTTAGTTTATTTTGGTTAATTACATCAACATTTTTGTCACTTTAGGATAACTTAAAATAGATAGTAATCAATTTGACAAGCTATAAATAATCTTATTTATTTAAATTAAGTTGAAAATATTTGATTTTTACTATTATATGTAGATAACTAAGATAAAAATTAATTTAATTTTTAGAAATTTGCTTTAATTTAGCAATCTAAAATCATGGGGCAAATAGTTGGAATTGATTTAGGTACTACTAACTCCGTTGTAGGAGTTATAGAAGGTGGTCGACCAATTGTAATTGCAAATTCTGAAGGATCTAGAACAACACCTTCAATAGTTGGATTTACAAAAGACAAAGAAATAGTAATAGGTGAACAAGCAAGAAGACAACTTGTTTTAAATCCTAAGAATAGCTTTTATAACTTAAAAAGATTTATTGGTAGTGACTGGGATGAACTTGATGAGACAAGTATTTCTGTTCCTTATAATGTCAAAGCTAATAATACTGGAAGTGTTAGGGTTCTCAGTCCAAATACTAAGAGAGAGTATGCTCCTGAAGAGTTGGTCAGCTCATTGATTAGAAAATTAATTAATGATGCTGAAACATATCTTGGAGAAACTGTTGAATCAGCTGTTATTACAGTACCAGCCTATTTTAATGAATCTCAGAGGCAAGCTACAAAGGATTCTGCAATTTTAGCTGGAGTTAAGGTAGATAGAATCCTCAATGAGCCTACTGCAGCAGCTTTAGCTTATGGCTTTGAAAAAAGTAGCTCTAATAATGTTTTAGTTTTTGATTTGGGGGGAGGAACATTTGATGTTTCATTATTAAAAATTGCTAATGGTGTATTTGATGTTAAAGCTACCTGTGGGGATACCCAACTAGGAGGTAACAATTTTGATTCAAAAATTGTAGATTGGCTTGCAGAAAAATTCCTTGCTAAACATGATATTGATCTAAGAAGAGATAGACAAGCTTTACAGAGATTAACTGAAGCTGCTGAAAAAGCTAAATGTGAATTATCAGGATTGCTAAAAACAAAAATATCATTACCATTTATAACTACAAGTAAGGAAGGACCATTACACATTGAAGAGGATATAGATAGAAAATTATTTGAATCATTATCTCAGGATCTATTAGATAGATTATTGGAACCGGTCCAAATTGCTCTTGATGACTCTGGGTGGAACGTAGAAGATATAGATGAGGTTGTCCTTGTAGGAGGCAGCACAAGAATTCCAATGGTTCAACAATTAGTCAAGACTCTTGTTCCTAATGATCCCTGTCAATCTGTAAATCCTGATGAAGTAGTTGCAATTGGTGCTGCCATTCAATCAGGAATAATTAATGGTGATTTACAAGATTTATTGCTTAATGACGTTACACCCTTATCTTTAGGTTTAGAAACTATTGGTGGTCTAATGAAGGTACTTATTCCTCGTAATACTCCCATTCCAGTAAGACAATCTGATGTTTTTAGTACATCTGAAGCCAATCAATCCTCAGTGGTTGTTCAAGTAAGGCAAGGAGAAAGACCATTGGCTTCTGAAAATAAATTACTTGGTAAATTTAGATTATCAGGAATACCTCCAGCACCTAGAGGAATACCACAAGTTCAAGTGGCATTTGACATTGATGCTAATGGCCTTTTAGAAGTTAGTGCAACTGATAGAACAACAGGAAGAAAGCAAACTGTAACAATTTCTGGAGGATCTAATTTAAATGAACAAGAAATTAATACGATAATTGCAGAAGCCAAATCAAAAGCTAATGAAGATAGAAAGAGAAGATCTGTTATTGATAGAAAAAATAATGCATTAACTCTTATTGCTCAAGCTGAGAGAAGACTTAGAGATGCTTCTTTAGAATTTGGCCCATATGGAGCTGAAAGACAACAAAGAGCGGTTGAATTAGCTATTCAAGATGTTGAGGATTTTATTGATGATGATGATCCTCAAGAATTAGAGATTTCAGTAAGTGCTCTCCAAGAAGCATTATTTGGCTTAAATAGGAAATTTGCAGCGGAAAGGAAAACTGATAATAATCCTTTGCAAGGTCTTAAAAATACATTTGGATCATTAAAGGATGAACTATTTTCAGATGATTATTGGGATGATGATCCTTGGGATAATCAAATAAATAGAAATTATAGAAATTCGAGGTATGGTAACTCTAGGGATAATGATCCATGGGACAATGACTATTTCCTCTAAAAAAGACTATTTGTCGATTTTGGGTTTATCCTATGATTTCGACGATAAAGAACTCAAAAAAGCCTTTCGAAGAGAAGCAAGAAAGTGGCATCCAGATTTAAATAAAAATGATCTAAATGCAGAAGAAAGATTTAAATTAATTAATGAAGCATACGAATACCTTCGCGATTCAAATAAAAGAAATAGTAGTTCAGAAATAAGTATTGATGATTACGAAAATAATAATTTCAAGACAGGCTTTCCCGATTTTCAGGATTATCTTGATTCATTATTTGGATATGAATATAACGCTAATAATTATGACGAATACAATAATGAACCATTAGATGATAATGAATCCATGAATATAGATAATGATGAATTTTATAATTTTAAATACCCCACAACATCTCCTGAAGAACCCCCTCCAGTTAAACTTCACCAAGATATTGAAACAATTATCGAATTAACTCCTGATGAGGCCTTAAGTGGAGCTTCAATTTTGATAGAACTTGAAGATCAAACTGTAGTTGAAGTTGATACACCTCCCTTCGCTGGAGATGGATGGAGATTAAGACTTGAAAATATTGCAAGGGGAGGGAAAGATCATTATCTACAGTTAAAAGTTCAAACGGAAAGTGGGCTACGAATAGATGGTTTAAGAGTTCATTATAAATTAGAATTATTTCCTCATGATGCTCTTCTTGGTTGTGCTGTAGAGGTTCCTACCCTTGATGGGAATGTAACACTTCAAGTGCCTCCAAAATCATCTACAGGAAGAATGTTACGTTTGAAAGGCAGGGGTTTAACCTTCGAGGATAATGTAGGTGATCAATATGTTGAAATATTGGTAGTTATACCTGCTGATATTAATGATGAAGAAATTGCTTTATATACAAGATTACAGGAATTATCACTTTCTGATTCTCAATCAAATATTATATAAAAAGAAAAATCGACACTTATGAACATATTTGTTCTTTTATATAATTCAGGAACAGATAAAGAAGGAATTCATTCAATCGAACTTAAAGGAAGAACTATAGTTCTTATGTTTGAAGACAAGGATGATGCAACAAGATATTGTGGTCTCCTTGAAGCTCAAGATTTCCCTCTTCCAACAGTTGAAATGATCAACATAGAAGAAATAAAAGATTTTTGTATTAAATTAGATTATGAATGCAAATTAGTTGAGAAAAATTTTGTGCCTAAAACAGCCGAAGATAGGTTACTAATTTCACCACCTCAGAAAAATCTAGAATTTGATAATTGGGAGGGTGAGAATAATAATAAAGAAAAAATTGATATAAATACCATTAAGGAAAACCTTGAAAAGTTGCTTTAACACTTAAGATGTTAATAATCTTATATTTATAAAATGACAAAAGCGTTATTCGAAACAGAAGTAGGGAACATAAATATTGAATTTTTCTCTAACGACGCACCTAATACAGTTAACAACTTTACGAAGTTAATAAGTGATGGTTTTTATGATGGTCTAGCATTTCACAGAGTTATTCCTGGATTTATGGCCCAGGGTGGATGTCCAAATACTCGAGATGGAGCATCTGGTATGCCTGGAACTGGAGGTCCTGGATATAATATTAAATGTGAAATCAATTCAAATAAACATTTAAAAGGTTCACTTTCTATGGCTCATGCTGGCAAAGATACTGGCGGTAGTCAGTTTTTTATAGTTTATGAACCACAACCTCATCTTGATGGTGTTCATACTGTTTTTGGTAAGACAGATGATATGGACGTAGTTCTAAAGCTTACTAACGGTTCAAAAATTTTAAAGGCAACTCTAAAATAGTTATTTTAGCCTTCAAAAACAATACTAAATGTTTCCTTATCTAGATTAAATTTTCTAGTAGATGAATATAAGATCTCATTATTAATAGTAAATTTAGTATTTATAAGTTTGATACTACTTTTTGGATGTAATGCTTGTTCAATATTTCTAGAAACAATAATCCCTATCTTTGTACTATTTTCGTATTTTGATAAAAACTGAATAAATAATTCTATATTCTTTATTTCTTCATCACTGATGTTGGAATTAGTTCTATTTCTGTTATGTAAAATTCGCCAGATTAATTTTGGTCCATTCCAAAAAGCCAATAATCTTGGGGTACTTTCAAGTTTAATATTAATGTTTTTATCATTACAGAATTTGATAACTTTATTTTTTATAGGAACTAGATCTATAGATTTATAATTTCCGTCAAGAAAAATAGATATAAATGGATCGATATTCCTGTAATTTTGATTATCTTCATCTATCATATGGCCTAGCTTTGTTTTTTTTACACTCAAATATTCAGCATTATTGTCATTTGGACAAATCACTAATGGAACTCTTTCTATAACTTCTATTCCATAACCCCCTAATCCGGCAATCTTTCTAGGATTGTTTGTTAGTAATTTTAATTTTTTTATACCAAGATCAGTTAATATCTGTGCTCCAACTCCATAATTTCTTAGATCAGCAGGAAATCCTAATTTTTCATTAGCTTCTACTGTGTCTAATCCACCATCCTGTAAACTGTAAGCTTTTAATTTATTTATTAAACCAATACCTCTTCCTTCTTGTCTCAAATAAACTACAACTCCCTCTTCTTCCTTTTCTATCCTTGATAATGCAGCCTCTAACTGGGGTCTACAATCACAACGTAATGATCCAAAGGCATCCCCAGTTAAACATTCTGAATGCATTCTTACTAATACAGGTTCACTTAATTTTGCTAATTTTTGTTTAACTAATGCAACGTGCTCTGAACCATCAAGTTCATTAATATATCCATAAGCTTTGAAATTACCAAAAATACTTGGGAGAACAGCATCAGATTTTCTAAAAACAAATCTCTCAGTTTGAAATCGATAACTAATTAAATCAGCTATTGATATTAATTTCATGTCCCACTGTTTTGCGTATTCTTTAAGTTGTGGAAGTCGTGACATGGATCCGTCAGGATTTTGTATTTCACATATAACTCCAGCTGGAAATAGACCTGACATTGCGGCAATATCTACTGCTGCTTCTGTATGTCCGGCTCTTTTTAAAACTCCTCCCTTTTTAGCTCTTAATGGAAATATATGTCCTGGCCTTCTTAAATCATCAGGTTTAGTGTTTGGATTTATAGCAACTTGAATTGTTTTAGCTCTGTCTTCAGCTGAAATCCCAGTAGAAACGTTATTTTCAGGACCTGCATCAATTGAAACAGTAAAAGCTGTTTGATTTTCATCTGTATTTCTATCTACCATTAAGGGTAAATCTAAGGAGTCGAGTTTTTCACCTTGCATAGCTAGACAGATAAGCCCCCTTCCCTCAGTAGCCATAAAATTAATTTGTTGAGGAGTTGCAAACTGAGCGGCACATATTAAATCACCCTCATTTTCTCTTCTTTCATCATCTACCACAATTATGCACTCACCATTTCTTATTGCAGCTAATGCATCGCTGATAGGATCAAATTCAATTTTAAAAGATTCATTTATATCCAAAATTGTTCCATTATTTGATTTGGGACTTGTTTCTTTCATTATTCCTATCAATATATAAAGATAGTGTGTTTGTTATCCTAAATTCAACACTTTATAATCCTATCTCAAAGTCTGCCAATTCTAAGAAATGAATGTTGCAATAGTAGGTGCTACTGGTTACGGCGGTATTCAAGCGGTAAATCTTTTAAAGAAAAATAAAAACTACAATATCTCATTTTTAGGAGGTAACAAAACATCTGGCTCAAAGTGGAATGATAATTTCCCTTTTATTTTTCTTGATACCGATCCTTATATAGAAACAATATCAATAGATAATATTTCAAATAAGGCAGATTTGGCTTTGCTTTGTTTACCAAATGGACTATCTTCCACTTTGACAAGGAAATTACTAGATAGAGGAGTTAAAGTTATTGATTTGTCAGCTGACTATAGATATAAGTCATTAGATGAATGGAAAAAAATATATTCTAAAGAATCTGCTATTTATAAAAGGAATGATGACGATTTATGTAAAGAGGCAGTCTACGGTCTTCCTGAAATAAACAAAGAAGCTATTTCAAAAGGAAGATTAATTGCATGTCCTGGATGTTATCCAACATCTGCTCTTATTCCACTAGCTCCTTATCTTTCGCAGGGAATTATTGAAAATGAAGGAATAGTAATTGATTCTAAAAGCGGAACTTCTGGAGGGGGTCGAGAACCGAACCAAAAGCTGCTCTTATCAGAATGTGGAGAAGGTCTATCTGCATATGGATTAATAAATCATAGACACACCTCAGAGATCGAACAAGTAGCATCGCTGATATCTGGAAATAAAATTGAACTTCTTTTTACTCCTCACTTGGTTCCAATTACAAGGGGTATGCATTCGACTATATATGGCAGATTAAAAGATCCAGGATTAACTTCTGATGATTGCAGAATTCTCTTGGATAATTATTATAGAAATTTTAAAAATATTAAAGTCTTACCTGTAGATACATTTCCATCAACAAAATGGGTTAAAAATACAAATCAAATTTTACTTTCTGTGAAAGTTGATAATCGAAATGGAAGGATTATTATCTTATCTGTAATTGATAATTTGCTTAAAGGTCAAACTGGGCAAGCAATTCAAAATTTAAATATTATGAGTGGAATTTCTATGGATGATGGTCTTGAGTTAATTAATAACTTTCCATAAAATTGCTTCTTATTGAAAAACCAGCATGGGAAATTGAGTGAGGTAAAATTTTATGCTCAAGTATTTGTATTTTCTTAGAGAGTGTTTCAATATTGTCTTCACTTAGAATTGACAAAGCAGCTTGCATTATAAGAGAACCACTATCTACCTCCTCCTCTACATAATGTACTGAACAACCAGTTATTTTTGAACCATTTAATATAGAATCCTTTATTGCAGAACCACCTTTATATGCAGGAAGTAATGATGGGTGAATATTTATAATTTTTTTCTTAAATTTATTTATAAAAAATGGAGTGACTATTTTCATCCAGCCTGCCATTACAACAAGTTCAACCTCATGATTAATTAAAGTATTTATAATTTCTAATTCAAAAAGCTCTTTTTGTGGAAAGTCTTTATCTTTTATTATTTTAAAAGGGATTTGTACTTTCTCCGCCCTTTTTATACAACCAGCGTCATCTTTATTTGTAACAAGAACTTTTATTTCTATGTCTAATGCTCCTTTTTCTGAGAGATTAATTAACTCCTGAAAGTTTGTACCCTTACCAGAAGCAAGTACACCAATTTTTAATTTTGGTGAAAATTTTCTAAATTCAGATATCTCAGGTGAAATTATGTATTTAAATGATTTATTCAAAATTATGCTTTTTATCCAATGATAAATTCATATGAAATAAAAAAAACCCTCTTTTTTAATTGTTTATATTCACAAACATATAAATAAAAAAATATAAATTTAAACAAATTTAAATTATTTAAATCTAAGTACTATTGGTATGGATATAATTGAGTGATAAATAAAAGAAACAAAGATATAAAATGAATGGAGATTTAAACTCATGGGATAAATTTTGTAATTATCTGTGGTTTGATAAAAAATTAAATATTTGGTTAGATATAAGTAAAATAAATTTCACAAATGAAGATATAAATATCTTAGAAGATAAATTTATAGATGTTTTTTCATCAATAAAGGAATTAGAGAATGGAGCAATATCAAACATTGATGAAAATAGACAAGTTGGACATTATTGGCTTAGAAATCCAGAAATTTCTCCATCTTCCAAAATTAGTGAGGAGATTACTAAAGAGATTAATGATATTTCTGAATTTGGCAAACAAATTTTAAGCGGAGAAATAAGGAATAAGAATAATCAGAACTATACAGATGTTCTATGGATAGGAATTGGTGGAAGTGGATTAGGCCCATTACTTATCACAGAGTCACTTCAAAAGAGCTCAGAAGGATTAAATTTTTCTTATATAGATAATATTGATCCTTTTTTAATTAGCGAAAAATTAGATGAATTATCAGACAAATTACATACAACTTTATTTGTTGTAGTAAGCAAATCAGGTGGTACTCCTGAACCTAGAATCGCTATGGAAATTATTAAAAGTTATTGTGAAAATAATACTATTGAATGGAATAGCAATGCAATAGCTATAACAATGAGGGATAGTAATCTTTTTAAAAAGGCAACTACTGAAAAATGGTTAAAAATATTTAATTTACAAGATTGGGTAGGAGGTAGAACAAGTATTACTAGCTCTGTTGGATTACTTCCATTAGCCCTTATTAATAAAAATATATTTGAATTTGTTAAAGGTGCATCATTAATGGATGAGGCAACTCGTTCAATAGATTTTAAAAAAAATCCAGCAGCACTATTGTCATCTGCATGGTATTTAACGGGTGATGGGATTGGGAAAAGAGATATGGTCGTTTTACCATATAGAGATAGGTTACAAGTATTTAGTAAATATCTTCAACAATTAGTAATGGAATCTTTAGGTAAGAAATTTAATCGTAATGGTGAAATAGTTAATCAGGGTATTTCCGTTTTTGGTAATAAGGGATCTACTGATCAACATGCTTATGTACAGCAACTAAGAGATGGGATTGATAACTTCTTTTGTATTTTTATAGAATTATTAGATTCTCCTTCTACTAATATTTTTAATGATAAAGAGAATCCAAAAGAATATCTTTCTGGTTTCTTACAAGGAACCAGATCAGCACTTTCTAGCGAAAATAGACAAAGTATCACTATCACATTAGAAGAGTTAAATTGTTTTTCACTAGGTGCCTTAATCGCTTTATTTGAGAGGGCTGTATCCTTCTACGCTGAATTAGTAAATATAAATGCATATGATCAACCTGGAGTTGAAGCTGGAAAGAAAGCAGCCGCAAATATTATTGAGTATCAACAAAAAGTAAGTAAATTATTAGACGAAGGAGGAGAATATTCTATAAATGACATAACATCATTATTTGATCATTCAGTGAATGAATCTATATTTTTTATACTTCGTGAAATGTGCTTTGGTAATGATGATTATTTAGTTAAGGGCGATTGGTCAAATCCAGATTCATTATTTATTCAAAAAACAAAAACTTAAACAACAATATTTATAATTTTTCCTTTAACAATAATTATTTTTCTTATATCCTTATCTTGAGTCCATTTTAATATGTTAGGTCTTTTAAGAGCCAATTCCGTAATTTGATCTTCATTCATTTCATTATTAATATTTATTTTGTCTCTAACTTTTCCATTCACTTGTATTACTAGTTCATATGAATCTTCTTTTAGTGCTTCTGCATTAAATGAAGGCCATTGTGCTAAATGAACAGAATTTGTAAATCCTATAAGATGCCATATTTCTTCTGCAATATGAGGTGCAAATGGAGCCAACAAAATACAAAATGTTTTTAAAGCATCTTTTTTTAAATTATTGTTTACGTCATTAATGGAATTTGTTAATGAATTATAAAACTTCATTAGCTCTGAAATCGCTGTATTAAATTGGTTATTTAATATGTCATTTGAAATTTCTTTTATAGCAATGTTCATTGACTTTATTAAAGTTTTTTCTTTATCTGGATCGGAGTTACTTTTACTATTTATATCATTTGCCAAATTTATATATAGCTTCCAAATCCTACTTAAAAATCTAAATTGTCCTTCAACATCTGTATCTCCCCATTCCAAATCTTTTTCTGGTGGTGCTTTAAATAAAATAAACATTCTTGCAGTATCTGCTCCATATTTTTTAATTACTGATTCAGGGTCTATTCCATTATATTTTGACTTGGACATCTTTTCGAAAAGAACTTCGAGTTTAGAATTGTCAATTGGATCTCTAGGATTTGATAAGTTAGTAATATCGGAAGGAGAAACATATTTACCCGTTTTATTGTTTTTATAGGCGGCAGCCTGAACCATTCCTTGGGTTAAAAGATTTTTGAATGGTTCGTCAATATCAAATAGTTTATTATCTCGCAAGGCTTTAGTGAAAAATCTGGCATATAACAAATGTAATATTGCATGTTCTACTCCTCCAACATATTGATCTACAGGCAGCCACTTATTTATGTCATTCTTTTCAAATGGCTTAGTTGAACATTTTGACGATGGATATCTTAAAAAATACCAAGATGAACACATGAAAGTATCCATCGTATCAGTTTCTTTTATTGCAGGTATTCCACATTTTGGGCATGTAGTATTGATCCAATTATTATCATCTAAAGCATTAATCTTGTTAGCAGAGATATCTATATCTTTTGGTAAGGAAACAGGTAATTCTGATTGGTTTAAGGGAACTGAACCACACTTTTTACAATTTACTATTGGTATTGGACATCCCCAATATCTTTGCCTAGATATTAACCAATCTCTTAGACGATATTGAATCTTATTTTCAGCCCATCCATTATTTACTCCCTCCTCGGCAATTTTTAATTTAGCAATAGTATTTGTTATACCATCGTATTGATTTGAATTAATAAGATATCCATTTTCTATATAGGCGTTATGAAGCTCGTTACTTGATTCGCTTTTTTCTTTTATTATTACTTGTTTTATATCAATATTATTTTTCTTAGCAAATTCAAAATCCCTTAGATCATGAGCAGGTACACCCATAACAGCTCCTGTACCGTATTCATCAAGAACATAACTTGCCACCCAAATAGGAATAGGTTTAGAATTCACTGGATTTATTGCTGTTAAGCTAGTTTTTATTCCAATTTTTTCAAGTTCATTGTTTTTGTTTTTTTTCAAATATTGTTTTAGTTTTTCTATATCTTGTAAAGTTGCCTGATCAGAAATATTTTTAATTAATGAATGATATACCGAAATTGCCAAATAGGTAACTCCAAATAAAGTATCTGGCCTTGTTGTGAATACAGTTATTTTCTCTTGTGGATTGGTATTAATATTGAAATTAATATTTGTACCAATTGACTTTCCAATCCAATTATCTTGCATTATTTTTACTCTCTCTGGCCAATTATCTAATTTTTCTAAATCCCTTAATAACTCATCTGCATAATTAGTAATCCTTAAAAACCATTGCTTTAATAATTTCTTTTCAACTATTGCGCCAGATCTCCAAGATTTACCCACTGAGTCAACTTGTTCATTAGCTAAGACTGTATTATCTATAGGATCCCAATTAACTTCTGATTCCTTTTGATATACAAGACCTGCCTTATATAACTCTAAAAATAAATATTGTGTCCAAATATAATAATTATCATCACAGGTTGCAATTTCCCTATCCCAATCAACTGATAGTCCCAAAAGATTTAATTGTGACTTCATATGAGAAATATTTTTTTTAGTCCAGACACTTGGACTAATTCCTCTTTCGATAGCTGCATTCTCTGCAGGCAAACCAAATGCATCCCAACCCATTGGATGCAAAACAGATTTTCCTTTAAACCTTTGAAACCGAGCTATTAAGTCTGTAATTACATAATTCCTAACATGTCCCATATGAAGATTACCTGATGGATAGGGAAACATTGATAAGGCATAAAATTTTTCGCTATTCTCTGTTAATTCATCGGTTTTATATAAATTGTTTTCTGTCCATATCGACTGCCATTTTTTTTCTATTTCAGATGGATTATATAAATTGGTATCAGTTTCATATTGTTTATCTGGAGAAATCACTTAATTCTTATTTATTAATGTTTTATTTTAATATCCATTGTATAAAATAGAAATAGATTGTTAAAAGTAATAATTTATAATTAAAATTTAAAATATATGTTCTAAAAATGAAAAATATAACTTTTGAAAAATATCAAGGAAATGGAAATGATTTTATAGTAATTGATTCCAGAGAAAATGAATTATATAAAAGTTACAAGGCAAATAAAATTTTGGATATAAAAAAAATTTGTAACCGGCAATTTGGTATTGGAGCAGATGGTGTGATTTTTATTGAAGAACCTAGTGAAGATAATTATGCAAAAATGATAATCTTTAATTCTGATGGTTCTGAGGCACAAATGTGTGGAAACGGAATTAGGTGTTTAGTTGAGTATCTCCATGTAAATGATTCAATAAAGAATAAAAATATTGAATATAAAATTGAAACTAAAGCAGGTTTAAAAATTGCAAAATATGTAAATGATGAAATTACAGTAAAAATGGGAGTTCCAATTTTAGATAGTCAAAGTATTCCTACAAGAATTGAAGAAAAAATCAATTCAGTTCCTTCTCATTATTTTATTGAGAAAAATTTTAATAATAAAGGTTATGCAGTAGGAATGGGGAATCCTCATTTAATATTCTTTGTACAAGACTTAGAGTCAATTGCTCTTTCTAGACTTGGGCCTATATTTGAAAACAATGAATTATTTCCAGACAAAACTAATGTTCATTTTTGTCAAATCCTTAATAGAGATAATATCAAAGTAAAAGTATGGGAAAGAGGAGCAGGACCAACCTTAGCCTGTGGAACAGGAGCTTGTGCTATTCATGTAGCAGCTTACAAATTAGGCCTTTGTAATTCAGAAACAACAATAACATTACCAGGAGGTAATCTTAAAATTGATTGGTCAAAAGACGATTGTGAAGTCATGATGACGGGAAATGCTAAAAAGGTTTTTTCAGGATCAATGATAGTAAATTAATGGAAAATAATTTTATCTATTTAGATAATGCATCTACAACTCCATTATCTGAGAATGTTTTAAATATAATAAATTCAACTTATAGGAATTATTGGCATAATCCATCATCATCAAATGACCTAGGGATAAAATGCTCTACATATCTTGAAAAAATTAGATCTAAAATTGCTTATATATTCGATGCAGAACCAGAGGACATAATTTTTACATCTGGATCTTCCGAATCGACAAATATTGTATTTAGTAATATTTATGAGACTTTTAAAAATGGTAGGGTTGTTATTTCAAATGTTGAACATCAGGCAACAAATATATGTGCTAATAAACTAAGAAAACATAACTGGGAAATATGTGAATGGATTGTCAATAATGATGGAACATTAAATATTTCTGATATTGATAAAACGTTAACTAAAGAAACTAAGCTTGTATCAATTATTTGGGGACAAAGCGAAATTGGGACAATACAACCTGTTCAATTTATAGGTTCAAAATGTGAAGAATTAAATATAATGTTTCATTTAGATGGAACTCAAATATTAAGTAATGGAATATTCAGTTGGAAAGATCTTAAATGTGACTTTTTAAGTTTATCTGCGCATAAATTTGGAGGTCCAAATGGTATCGGTATTCTTTTAACAAAAGAAAAGTCTAGACCAATATTAAAAAATAAAGACATATCAATTACTCAAGAATATTCTATTAGACAAGGTACTCAAGCTTTGCCATTAATCGCTGGAATGTATGAATCAATAAAGAATATTAAAGGGAAAATAAAATTATATGATTACATAACTGAATTTCCTTCAAATAATATTAATAAACTTAAAAATTATTTTTTTCAAAAAATTGAGGATAATAATCACATAAGGGTTACTGGAAGTATTATCCATAGACTTCCTAATCATATTTCATTTATTTTATTAAATAAAAGTTTCTCGCCCATAAAGGCCTATAAGATTGTTAATTTCATGTCAGAAAATAAAATAGCAATAAGTAGTGGAAGTGCATGTTCTAGCGCATCTGGAAAACCTAGTTCCACCCTTAGAAATCTTGGTTTTAAAGATGATGAACTATATTCCAATATTCGTGTTACTTTAGGAAGTATCAATAATAAGTCAGAAATAGATAAATTTTTAGAACTTATTCAAATATGTATTGAAACATTCTAATGAAAACTAATTACAAACTACCTAAAGATTTAAACGAATCTCTTAAAAATATGGAAGAAGCAATAATTCCAAGTTTACAAGATTCAAGTAAAAGATTTACTATAGAATTTAATTTTGAAGGATTAAAATTTAACAGAATTGGAATAACTATTTATAAGATTTTAGCTAAAAATAATAATGTCTTCCTAACATTTGCAGATCAAGGTGCGGTGGCTTTGGCTCAAAGAGATTATCCAGATATTAAAGATAAAATATTTACATTTAAATCATTTACTGAATCAAATAATATAACTAATATTGACAGTGTATTGATATCAATACTTCCTCAGCCATATGATTTTGATTCATTTGAACCTATGTCTGAAAATTTTCAAGGAACTCATTATTCATTAAATCCAAAATTTGAAGATGCTAACATAGGTATAGGAAGTGTTATAAGAGAGAGAAGAAAAAACTTTGTAAAAACCTGGAAAAATATTTATTTTATAAGGCCTTTAAACTACGCTGCACTTATGCATATTTATCCAAATAACTGGTTACTCTTCAAAGAAGATAATAAAAAATATTTTTTTAAAAAAGAATTTGATGTTAAACCTGATAATGAGACTATTTTAATGAACTTATAGTTTGAATGTGATAAAAAAAATTTATTCTTTTTCCCTATTTGTTCTTGTATTAGTAACATCTCCATTCTTAATAAGTTATTTACTAATAAATCAAGAAATAAGTATTCTAAATAGTATTTATTTTAATTTCCCTGGAATAATAACAAGAAAAAAAACTTGTCCTAGATATGATGCTTTATTAAATCAAACTCTTGATAGCTCTTTCAGTGTATCTATTATCGATGAAAATGGTATATTAATTAGTTCATATAATGATGATGTTCTAAGGTTGCCTGCATCAAATCAAAAATTATTTTCATCAGCTTATGTCTTAACTAAATATAAATTAAATCATAATTTAAAAACATCTTTAATTAAAAAAAATAAAAACAATTATTATTTGTTAGGCCAGGGAGATCCAGATTTATATTATGAAGATATAATTGAACTAATTTCTAAGATTAAAGAAAATAAAAATATTAATTTTAATATTGTTGAAGTTGATCCCAAATTATATTGGCCTTATGGCTGGACAAATACAGATAAGCTTTACGAATATGGATCTCCCATAACATCTCTAGCGATAGGAAGTAATCACAATAAATATGATGATATTTATACTTTAAAAAATTTTATTGAAAATTATTTAAATAATAAGTTTATAAATTCACAAGTAAACATCAATTTTTATGACTCAAAAAAACTATACTACTTAAAGAATTCTAAAGAAATAAATAAAATATATTCGAATCCTATACTCTCATTATTAACTCTATCAAATTCTGAAAGCCATAATTTCACTGCAGAATCTCTCTTTAAGAATGCCTCTAATACATGGAATGATAATGATTATATAAAATTGAAAAATTGGTTAGGAAATAAAGGTCTACCAGTTACTAATACTTTCTTTGCAGATGCTAGTGGATTGTCTAGAAAAAATAAAATTACAACAAAGTTACTAGTATTATTTTTAGATAAGATGAAATACTCTAAAGATTTTAAAGCTTATCAATCTACACTTTCAATAATGGGAGTAAGAGGAACATTAGGAAAAAGATTGGTATATTCAGAATTATCAGGAAAGTTCTTCGGAAAAACAGGTACTCTTTCAAATGTCTTTGCATTATCAGGCTATTTATATAAAAATGAAAAACCAATAATTCTTAGTATTATCCAAAATTCAAACGATATTGATAAAGAAAAAGCTTTTAACCTTTTACGTGAAATTTATTACTTGAAACCTTGTCAATAAATATATTATTTAAAATAGTCTTTTAAATCTCTTTCCACAGATTGAGGGACCATATGACTAATTTCTCCACCAAATTTTGCAACTTCTTTGACTAAAGAACTACTAAGAAAACTAAAATTTGTATTTGTCGATAAAAATATAGTTTCAATTTCATTATTTAGAGATTTATTTGTATGAGCAATCTGGAGTTCATATTCAAAATCACTCATCGCTCGTAAACCTCTTAAAATAAGGTTAGCATTTAAATCATTTGCACAATCTACAGTTAGGCCTGAATAAGAAATAACTTCTACATTAGCCAAATGAGAAAGAGCATTTTTTATTTGTAATATTCTTTTTTGAAGATTAAATGTTGGCGTTTTATTAGTATTCTCTAAAACAGCCACAACAACATTGCCAAATAATTTTTCAGCCCTTTCTATTAAATCAATATGACCATTTGTTAGTGGATCAAATGTACCTGGATAAAGAATTTTCATGAAATTATTATGATCGAATAAGAAATTTAGTTAAAATAAGTTTATTAGATAAATTAATTATGACATTAAATCTAGAAGCAAAAAAAATCTTATTAAGAAAAATACCTCATGGATTATTCATCTGTGGAGTAAGAGACGAAGATAAAAATGAAGTAAATGGATTTACTGCTAGCTGGGTTACTCAAGGTTCCTTCAACCCTCCATTAGTAGTTATGGCAGTTAGAGCTGAGGGTTCTAGTCATGAAATAATAAAATCAACAAATAAGTTTTCACTAAATGTTCTTAAAAGTGATCAAAAGGATTTAGCAGCTGTTTTCTTTAAACCCCAAAAAGCATTAGGTGGCAGATTTGAATCTGTTGAATTTAATTTAGGTAATCTAGGATTACCAATTTTAGTAGATAGTGTTGGTGGACTTGAATGTATGGTTGTTGGAAGTGTTATGCATGGAGATCATACCGTTTTTGTAGGAGAAGTTCAATCTGCTTATTTGAATAATGATGTTGACTCACTTAATTTATCTTCAACTGGCTGGAATTATGGAGGTTAAACACTGTAAATGAGTAATTCCTCTATCGAAAGAACAGATAAAATATATAATTTTAAAATTGAATATAAATTAATTAATAATAAAGAGTTATTAAAATCAAGACTTTCAGAAATTCCAAAATCATATGGTTGTTATCTTTTTAAAGATATAAATAATAATTTACTTTATATTGGCAAATCAAAAAAACTACGCACTAGAGTAAGTAGTTATTTTAATAATATTTCAGATTTAACACCAAGATTAAGTTTGATGGTACGTCAAATAACTGAAATCGAAATTATAGTTACAGATAGCGAATATGAAGCACTAAATTTAGAGTCAAATTTAATAAAAACAAACAAACCATACTTTAATATTCTATTAAAGGATGATAAGAAATATCCATATCTTTGCATAACTTGGAGTGAGAAATATCCTCGAATTTTTATTACAAGAAGAAGAAGAAATAGAAATAATTTAGATAGATATTATGGACCTTATGTTGATGTCGGATTATTAAGGAGAACATTGTTTACTATAAAAAAAATATTTCCACTTAGACAAAGACCAAGGCCAGTATATAAAGATAGAACCTGTTTGAATTATTCAATAGGAAGATGTCCAGGTGTATGTCAAGAAGTAATCTCGTCCTACGATTATAAAAAAATAATGGAACAAGTATCTATGATATTTCAGGGAAGAAATGATGACTTAGAAATTTTTTTACAAAAACAAATGTTGAAATTCTCAAATGAATTAGATTATGAGAATGCAGCGAAAATAAGAGACCAAATTTCAGGCTTAAAATTATTAACTGAATCACAAAAAATATCAATACCAGATTCATCAATAAATAGAGATATCTTTGGAATAGTTTCAGAAAAGAACGTAGCTAGTATCCAAATTTTTCAAATGAGATCTGGTAAGCTCATTGGGAGAATTGGCTATAGTCAAAAATTAAATAATGAAGATGAAAATCTAATACTACAAAGGGTATTAGAAGAGCATTATATGAATGTTGAAGGAGTAGAAATACCATCAGAAATTCTTATGCAATATAACCTTCCAAAACAAAAAACATTAGAGGATTGGTTAACGGAGCTAAGAAAAAAGAAAGTAAAAATTATAATCCCAAAAAGAAATAAAAAACATGAAACTGTAGAGATGGTTTTAAAAAATGCAAAATTAGAATTAAATAGAATATTAAATGGAATACAAGATAATGAATCATCAATTGAGGATCTTGCCCAAATACTTGAATTAAGCGATCAACCTAAGAGAATTGAAGGTTATGATATAAGCCATATCCAAGGCACAGACCCTGTAGCTTCACAAGTCGTTTTTATTGATGGAATTCCTTCTAAACAAAATTATAGGAAATATAAGATAAAAGATCCAAATGTTTTTATTGGACATAGTGATGATTTTGCCTCGATATATGAAGTAATTCATAGAAGGTTTAGAAAATGGTCAAAATTTAAAAAAAGCGGAGGAGATTTTTCATTATTAAATGATAAAACTTATAGCAAATTAAATAATGAACTTCTATCAGATTGGCCTGATTTAATAATGATTGACGGAGGTAAAGGGCAATTAAATGCTGCGATTAAAGCATTAAAAGAATTAAATCTTGAGGAAGAAGTTAATATATGTTCATTGGCAAAAAAAAATGAAGAAATATTTATTCCAGGCTTTACGAAGTCACTCGATACTGATGAAAATCAAAAAGGAGTTCTTTTATTAAGAAGGATAAGAGATGAAGCACATAGATTTGCATTATCTTTTCATAGAGACAAAAGATCTAAGAGAATGAATAGATCACAACTATCCCAAATCAGTGGATTGGGGCCATCAAGAATAAGAGAATTGCTTGAACATTTTAAATCAATAGAAGCGATAAGAATCGCTAGTAAAGAAGAATTATCAAAAGTTAAAGGACTTGGACAAAATTCAGTAAATGATATATATGAATATTTTCACGAGTTATAAATATTAATTAATTTTTGAAAAATTTTTTTTTGATTTTGTTATATATAACTATATTAAAAATATATATTAATAAAAAAATTTAGTAATTTGTCAGCTGAAGCATATCTCTGGTTTAAATCACTTCACATAATTGGAGTTATCGTTTGGTTTTCGGGACTTTTTTATTTAGTAAGACTTTTTATATATCATGAAGAATCTAAAAATATGGATAGTGAGTTAAAAATTGCATTTAATAATCAATATACCTTGATGGAAAAAAGACTGGCAAATATAATCACAACTCCAGGCATGATATTAGCTTTAAGTATGGCTATATGCATGGTTATTATGCAGCCAAGTTGGTTAAGTGAGAAGTGGTTGCAAATCAAAATTTCATTTGTTTTGGTATTAGTTATTTATCATTCTTATTGTTATAAAATCATGAATTCATTACAAAATGGTACTTCAACCATTTCTGCAAGAAACCTACGATTATTAAATGAATTGCCTACTTTATTACTATTTATAATTGTACTTTTAGTTATTTTTAAAAATAATTTTCCTACAAGTGTTGCTACATGGAGTGTAGTGGGACTTGTTATTTTCATGTTGGCTTCAATACAATTATATGCAAAGATTAGAAAGAAAAATGAGAATTCACTAAGTAATGAATAGGGAAGACTTAATAAAATTAACTTCCAATATTAATAAATATAGCTGTCCAAAAAATATTAATTTTCACTGTCATTCAAAATTTAGCGATGGCAGTCTAGAACCTCTTGAACTTTTAGAACATGCTTATAAAAATAACTTGAAATTTTTATCAATAACCGATCATCATACAATTAAAGCTCATGAATATATTAAAAAAAATAATATCCTCAGTAATTATCCAAATGATTCTTTTAGATTAATTTCTGGAATAGAAATTAATTGTTTGATTCTAGGATGTTTAGTTCATGTAATTGGATTGGGAATAGATATACAAAGTAGATACCTTAATCCCTACACCCTTGGAGAATCACCAATAGGTAATGATTTAAATATTAAATCAGTTGTTAAAGCAATAAATTTAGCTGGTGGCTTATCATTTCTGGCACATCCAGCAAGGTACAGGATTCCCTTTTATAAATTAATTCCAGAGGCAAAAATACAAGGTATTGATGGAATAGAGGTTTGGTATGATTATGAACTTAATGAAGTATGGAAACCTAGTTTATTTGTCTGTTCAGAAATAGATAAATTAGCAGATAAATATTCAATGCTAAAAACATGCGGAACAGATAGTCATGGAAATTCACTATTAGGAAGATAATTCAGAATTCGTTCTTTTCAATTATTGAATCTGTATTGATAATTATGAGCTTTAAATTTTCAATAACATCAGAAGAACAATTATTCCACATTTTTCTATTGATGATTTCAAGAAATCTTTGTGCAATATCTCTTAATGCCCATGGATTATTATCTAGAAAAAAATTCATAAGATCCAGATCACATATCCATGATTTATAAACTTCCTCATAACACCAATCTGATACTACTTCAGTAGTGGCATCAAAAGCATATAAGTAATCTAGGCTCGCTGAAAATTCAAACGCTCCCTTATAACCATTATCCTTCATTCCATTTATCCATTTAGGGTTAAGAATTCTTGATATAACAACTTTATTAATTTCATCTTGTAATTTTGAAATTTTAGATAATCCAAATTTAGATAAGTCACCATGATAAATTTCAGGTAACTTACCGCTTATTTTTTTAATTGCTGAAGATAAACCACCCTGAAACTGGTAATAATCATCAGAATCTAAAATATCATGTTCCTTATTATCTTGATTATGAACAACTAACTGGACATTTTTAAGAGCATTTTTTAAAGATTTTTTATCCTCTATAGGTTCGAGATTATCACTATAAATCCACTTACTCCAATTAAGAAAAGATTCTCCAAAATCATCAATATTTTCCCAATTAGAATTAGATATTAATTCTTGAAGACCAGCTCCATATGAACCTGGAGCAGAGCCAAATATACGTTTAATTGGAACACCATCCTTTAATGCTCCAGCAAGTGGGTTAAATTTATCATTCTCATTAAGATTAGAAACAAGATTTATTGCTTTAGAAGTTAATTTTACTAACTGGGGAAATGCATCTCTAAACATTCCCGAAATCCTTAACGTAACATCAACCCTTGGCCTATCCATAACAGATAAAGGGATGATTTCTAAATCAATTACTCTTCTTGATGGTCCATCCCAAATAGGTTGTACGCCTAATAAATATAGTATTTGACAAATGTCTTCTCCTCCATTTCTCATTGTGGATGTTGCCCAAACAGATATTGCTATATTTCTCAAATCTTCTCCATTTTCTTGTTTGTATAAATCAAGTATTTGAGACGCGGATTTACAACCAACAATCCATGCTGATTCCGTTGGCAGTCCTCTCGAATCAACTGAAAAGAAGTTTTTACCAGTCGGTAAAGCTTCAGTTTTACCTCTCGTAGGGGATCCAGATGGACCACTTTTTACATATTTGCCATTTAATGAATTAATAAATGATAACTTCTCACTATATGAAGATTTAATGATTGGATATAGAATCTCATTTTTTAATAATAAAAAATAATTATTATGTTTTTTATCATTAAAGAAAAGGTCAATTATTTTTTTATTTTTATATTTTTCTAGAATTTTTATATTGGCTTTCTTTTTGTAAAAAAATAAATATATTAGATACTTTGCTTGTTGTTCCAAAAACTCAATGGACATTCTAAAGTTTAAAATGTTTTTATTTGAAAAAGTAAATAATATTTTTTTATCCTTTTCACTTAACTTTTGATCATATTTATTTGTCCATGGATTCAAATCTAGTTTAAGATGTTTTGCTAAATATTGAACGACACCAATTCGACTTGCATTTGGAACTCTAGCAATACACAAGAATAAATTTATTTCATTAATATCATTCTGCCTATTGCCAAAAACATGTAAACCTGTCCTAATTTGAGATTCTTTAATTATGCAAAGAAAGGAATCAATTTCTTGTATTTGATTGTTTTTATTCTTTAAATTGATTTCTCTAAAATCTTTTTTAATTAAGTCAAAAATTGATTTTTCTATTATTTCAATCCGATTAGAATTTAATAATTTTGCTTCAAAATATTCGTCTAAATAATTTTCCAAAATTGAATATTTTCCATATAATTCTGACCTATCCAAAGGAGGGGTTAAATGATCAATAATTGTGGCAGCAGTTCTTCTTTTAGCCTGGGATCCTTCACCAGGATCATTTACGATAAAAGGATATATATTAGGTATAGCTGGACAAATAATATTTGGGAAACATTTATTGCTGAGACCTATAGATTTGCCAGGTAACCATTCAAGAGTCCCATGTTTACCAATATGGCATATAGCATTTGCATTAAAAACTTTTTCTATCCAAAAATATTGAGCTAAATATCTATGGGGAGGTGGTAGATCAGGCGAATGAATATCTCTATCAGTGTAAGCATCATATCCTCGTTGAGGTTGAATCAATAAAGTTATTTTTCCAAATCGAAGACCATTTATTGAGAAGCCATCATTATCAAGATCTATAGCTTCAGACGGTTTGCCCCAACGATTAACAATGATATTTTTGGGTTCAAGTTCTAAATAATTCCAAAATTTTAAATATTTACTAAGTGGTAAGTAATCTAATGGTTTATTATTTTGAGATTCAATGTCATTAGTTCTGGTTTTTATAAGTATTGACATTAATTCCGAAGAATCTTGAGGATAATTAGAAGATCCAAGGTCATAACCTTCTTCTTTCAACCAGTTAAGAATATTTATTATCGAAGATGGTGTATTAAGACCAACACCATTACCGATTCTTCCATTCTTTACTGGATAATTACTTATTACTAAACAAATTCTTTTGTCAAAATTATTAAGTTTTTGAAGTTTTATATAATTTTTTGCAAATTTTGAAATCCATTTAATACCTACTTGATCAGCTTTGTAACTAGTTATTTCACTATAAAGTGTATTTTTTTCAGAAATTATTTCCTTAAATGCTGAAGGACATGTAGTAATTCTTCCATCAAATTCGGGAATAATTATTTGCATTAATAAATCAGATGAATTCATTCCAATGGATGAATTTAACCAATTTTTTCTTGATCTATTAGAAGAAAGAAGCTGTAAAATTGGAATTTCAAGAGAAGTAAAAATATTTGTAAAATTTTCAATTAAATCATTATTTTTTATTTGAGATGAAGAAAATGAAGTTGTGGTAATTATTAGTTTAATATCTTCTTTTTTAAAAATGTCTATTAATTTATTTTGAATAATATGATCTTTTAGTGTTGAAATAAAAAATGTTTTAGGGGATAGTCCGCTTTTTCTTAACTGCAAGTTAAGTTTCTTATTTACTTCAATTTCATTTGCCAAAAAAAGAGATTTATAGGATATTATTCCTATCTTTTCGCCTTTTTCAATTTTCCAATCATACAAATAAGGATCTGCATAATAAGTAATATTCAAAAACTTATCAGGAATTAATTTTTCATCTAAATGTAGAAAATTTAAACAATTAAGAAATTTTCTATAATTATCCAATCCTCCAGATCTGAGTAATTTAGAAATATTTAATGCAATATCTTTATCTATACTACTTATTTCACATAAGGAAACTTCCTGGTCAAGGGTACCTGATAGGATTACTAGCTTCCTTTTTTTATTAACTGCTTGCCAATTTAAAAGTTGTTCAATTCCATAGTTCCATGTCCCTTTATCTCCGAATAATCTTAGTACGACAACTTTTGCATAATTAATTGTTTTTAATAGATAATTATCTATTTGAGCTGAGGAATTTAAATTAGAAATTTCTAAAGCTCTTATATTATTTTTTAATGAAGTAAATTTTTTTTCTAACAATAAGTTTGATATGAGATTTAAATCAGCTTTGACACTTGTTATAAAAATAAAATCTGCCACTGGTTGCTCAATTAAATCATCCCTATTCTTTTCATTTCCTGCTATATTTAATATCTTGTGCATTTTTATATATAAATAGGGTTTAGAATACGTATGTAGGATAAAACAAGTTTACCTTAATTAAATAAATTGAATATGCATGAATTTCTTCCATACGCCTGGTTCGAAGGTAAATGTATTCCATTTAAAGAAGCAAAAATATCAATAGCTACTCATGCGCTACATTATGGGACTGCTGCATTTGGAGGAATGAGAGCGATACCTAACCCTTTGAATAAAGAAGAATTTCTTTTATTTAGAACTGATAAACACATAAAAAGATTATCTCAAAGTGCAAAATTACTCTTAACTGATATTTCTGAAGAATATATTTTTAAAGCCTTAGAAGAAGTTATAAAAAGAAACAAACCAAAAAAACCTATTTATATAAGACCATTTGTATATACAAGCGATTTAGGTATAGCTCCAAGGTTACACAATATAGAAACAGATTTCTTTATTTATTGTATTGAACTAGGAGATTATTTATCCCCAGATGGTGTTTCTTGTAGAATGAGTAGTTGGACTAGACAAGAAGATAGATCTCTCCCATTGCGAGGAAAAATAAGTGGAGCTTATATTACTAGTTCATTAGCTAAAACAGAGGCTAGTTTATCGGGGTTTGATGAAGCCTTACTATTAAATTCAAGTGGTAAGATAAGCGAAGCTAGTGGTATGAACTTATTTATTGTAAGAAATGGAGACTTAATAACTCCTGGTGTTGATCAAGATATCCTTGAGGGGATTACTAGAGCTAGCGTAATTGAATTAGCAAAATCATTTGGATTAAATGTAATAGAAAGGCCTGTTGATAAAACAGAATTATTAATAGCAGATGAAGTTTTTCTAACTGGTACAGCAGCAAAAATTACACCAGTTAAAAAAATTGAATCAACTGAATTAAATGTTGAAAGACCAATAATGAATAAATTAAAAAATAAGCTTATAGAAATAACAGAAGGTCGTTCTCAAGACTATGATAATTGGGTTACCAGAATTTCAATATAATAAACTGATTTTTAGTCAAAATGGAATCTTTCAGAACCTATCTAAATAGAGATGAAAAGCCATTAATTATTTTTGACGGGGGTACTGGAACATCTTTCCAGAACTTAAATCTTACTGCAGATGACTTTGGAGGAAAAGAATTAGAGGGATGTAATGAAAACCTTGTTTTATCATCGCCAAGCGTAGTTGAAAAGGTTCATAATTCATTTTTACAAGCAGGTTGTCATGTTATAGAAACTAATACTTTTGGAGCCTCATCAATAGTTCTTGATGAATATGATATTGCGGATAAGGCTTATGAGATTAATAAAAATGCAGCATTAATAGCAAAAAAAGCTGCTACCAAATATTCATCAGTTGATAAACCAAGGTTTGTTGCTGGCTCAATTGGACCAACAACTAAATTACCCACATTAGGACATATAGATTTTGATGAATTAAAGCATTCATATAAAGAACAAATATATGGTCTTATAGAGGGAGGAGTTGATCTACTTTTAATTGAAACTTGTCAGGATGTTTTGCAAATTAAATCTGCCTTATTAGCATCAAAAGAAATACTTGAAAGTAAAAATTTAGATATACCTATAATGGTATCTATAACAATGGAAACAACAGGTACTATGCTTGTTGGATCTGATATTGCATCTGCACTAACAATATTAGAGCCATTTAATATAGATATCCTTGGACTTAATTGCGCAACTGGTCCAGAACAAATGAAGGAACACATTAAATATTTATCTGAAAATTCACCTTTCGCAATAAGCTGTATTCCCAATGCAGGTTTACCTGAAAATATTGGTGGTGTAGCTCACTACAGGTTAAAGCCAATAGAATTAAAAATGCAGTTAATGAATTTTATCTATGACTTTAATGTTCAACTGATAGGTGGGTGTTGTGGGACGACGCCCGAACATATTAAATATCTTTCATCAATAGTCAATGAAATTATTGATAAAGAAAAGAATAACAATAATGGTAAGAATAATTTAAACGGTTTCATACCTTCTGCATCATCAATATATAATTCTGTACCGTATAAACAAGACAATTCTATCTTGATTGTAGGAGAAAGATTAAATGCAAGTGGATCTAAAAAGGTAAGAGAGTTGTTAAATAACGACAATTGGGATGGACTAGTTTCAATTGCCAAGCAACAACAAAAAGAAAATGCACACGTTCTTGATGTGAATGTTGATTATGTGGGGAGAGACGGAGTGAAAGATATGAAAGAGATAACTTCAAGACTAGTTACCAATATAAATTTGCCATTAATGATTGATTCTACAGATGCAGACAAAATGGAAAGTGGATTAAAGTCAGCTGGTGGTAAATGTATTATAAATTCAACCAATTATGAAGACGGTAATGAAAGATTTGATCAAGTTCTAAATTTAGCATTGTGGTATGGTTCAGGTCTTGTTGTCGGAACTATTGATGAAGATGGAATGGCAAGGAATGCAGATAAAAAATATGACATTGTTAAACGAGCGATTAATAGAACCAGAGAAAGCGGTTTATCAGATTATGAACTCTTTTTTGATCCATTAGCTCTGCCAATATCTACTGGGATAGAAGAAGATAGATTAAACGCTAAAGAAACAATTACTGCTATATCAAAAATTCGTAAAAATTTCCCAGAGATTCATATCATACTGGGTATATCAAACATTAGTTTTGGTCTTTCACCGTTATCTAGAATTAATCTAAATTCAATATTTTTAGATGAATGCATTAAAGCAGGATTGGATTCTGCCATTATCGCACCAAATAAAATTTTGCCATTATCAAAAATTTCAGAAGAAACTAAAAAGCTTTGCTTAGATTTGATATACGACAAAAGGAAATTTAATAATGATATTTGTACTTATGATCCATTAGTTGAACTAACAAAAGCTTTTCAAGATTTATCTATTCAAGATTTCAAAAAATCATCTTCAGAAAATAAAAACTTAACTCTGGAAGAAAGTTTAAAAAATCATATTATCGATGGAGAAAAAATAGGTTTAGAAGATCAATTAAATAAAGCGTTAAAAAAATATAAACCTCTTGAAATAATTAATACCTTTTTACTGGATGGAATGAAAGTTGTAGGAGATTTATTTGGTTCAGGTCAAATGCAATTGCCATTCGTACTCCAATCAGCTGAAACAATGAAATTTGCTGTTTCAATTTTAGAACCATATATGGAAACTGTTGATGAAAACATATCAAATGGAAAACTCTTAATTGCAACAGTCAAAGGCGATGTTCATGATATTGGAAAAAATTTGGTAGACATAATACTTACAAATAATGGTTATGACGTAATAAATCTTGGTATAAAGCAAGATGTTTCAGCAATTATAGATGCACAAAAGAAGCACAATGCAGATTGCATCGCTATGAGCGGATTACTTGTTAAATCAACTGCATTTATGAAAGATAATTTAGAGGCTTTTAACAATGAAGATATTAGTGTACCAGTAATATTAGGAGGAGCAGCCTTAACCCCAAAATTTGTAAATGAGGACTGCAGCAAAATATATAAAGGGAAAATATTGTACGGAAAAGATGCGTTCACTGATCTTAAATTCATGAATGAATATATGGAAAATAAAAAAAAGGGTAATTGGTCAAATACAGAGGGGTTCATTAACAATGAGGGTATAAATATTAATTTAGCCTCATCAAAATCCAACTCTCAAGCTGTTAAAAAATCAACATCCATACTCACCGATACTTCCAAATTAAATTTAAAAGAAAATTTTATAAGATCTAAATATATAAATGAAGAAGAACCAATTAAACCTCCTTTTTTTGGAACAAAAGTCTTATATGAAGTTGATATAGATTTAAATAAGTTAATTTTTTATTTAGATAAAAAAGCTCTTTTTAGTGGACAATGGCAAATAAAAAAAGCAAAAAACCAAAGCGTAGATGAATATAATAATTATTTGGACTCATATGCAAAACCCTTGTTAGATAAATGGTTAGAAACAATTGTAGAAAAAAAACTTATTTCACCCAAAGCAGTTTATGGATATTTCAGATGTGGTAGAAAAGATAATAGTATTTTCATTTTTGATGATAAATCATTAAATAAGATTTCCCAATTCAATTTTCCAAGACAAAAATCTGGGAATAATCTTTGCATAGCTGATTTCTATTGTGATTTAAAAAATGATAAACCAATAGATATATTTCCTATGCAGGCAGTAACAATGGGTGATATTGCTAGTGAATATTCTCAAAAATTATTTAAAGAAGATAAGTATAGTGATTATTTGTTATTCCATGGACTTACTGTGCAATTAGCTGAAGCTCTAGCTGAGTATGTCCATGCATTAATTCGTATTGAATGTGGTTTTAAGAATGAAGAACCAGACAAAAATAGAGAAATACTAGCACAAAAATATAGAGGAGCTAGATATTCTTTTGGCTATCCTGCATGTCCAAAAGTTTCTGATTCAAGCATACAATTATCATTATTGGAGGCACAAAGAATTAACTTAACTATGGATGAATCTGAACAACTTCATCCGGAACAAAGTACTACAGCTATCATTTCACTACACTCAAAAGCTAAATATTTCAGCGCTTAACAAAAATCTTTAGTTGTTTTCTAAATATATAATAATTTCATCCTGAAGTTCTTCCATAGTTTCATTATCACCAAGATCAATACCCTCACCAGCTGCGTCCTGTGTTAATTCAAGATAGTATGAAGCACCATCACTAGATAAAAATTCTAATGCGGAAGATTCGTCACTATCTTTAAAAGCATTATAAAGAGCCTTAAATGCTATGTTTTCTGTGAAGTCCCAATCCATAATAAAAAAAAGCTTATTAGAATTATTACTTCCTTACCCCCTATACTCGTCAACCTTTTTTAAGAATTGTTGGTGTTTTATTATTATTAAAAAAAAAAGAAATCTATGACCATAAATAATCAAGTGCAATTGAATGTATTAGGAGAAAAAATTAAAGTTTGTAGTTGTGAACCAATGACAGGCTGGTTTAGAGATGGGTTTTGCAATTATGACAAAACAGATGGAGGAAATCATTCTATATGTTGTGTAATGGATGATAATTTCCTGAAATATAGTAAATCACAAGGTAATGATTTAATAACTCCCATGCCTATTTATTCCTTCCCAGGACTTAAGGATGGTGATCATTGGTGTATTTGTCTTGAAAGGTGGAAGCAAGCATTATTAGACGGACTTGCACCTAAAGTAATACTAGAATCAACAAATATTGTAGTCTTAGAATCAGTACCTTTAGAAAAATTGAAAGAATATCAATTTAATAAAAAGTAATTACAAATTTATTATTTTTTTTAGAATGGTTATGATAATTTTTTTTAAATGAGTTTAGAAATATATTGGGAAAAAGCACTAGAGCAAACTCGATTATCAATTGATGATCAATCATTATATCCTCTCAGAACTGATATTATTACTAGAGATTTATATGAAAAAGAAGACTTCATAATTAGGAAACTCGATACTTCAAAATTTAATAAAAAAAAAATTTATGGTCCTAAGCAGAATCCATTTTGTCCTTGGGAGAAGATACTAGAAATTGATAAAATTGGTGATAATCATCAACTAATATTAAATAAGTACCCTGTACAAAAAGGACATATTTTACTGATTACAAATGAATGGAAGCCTCAAAATGGATGGTTAGATATTAAAGATTGGAGAGCGATCCAAAAAGTTAATAAAGATACTAGTGGATTATGGTTTTTCAATAGTTCTCCAATTGCGGGTGCAAGTCAACCTCACAGACATTTTCAACTTCTGCGGAGATCTAGAGGTGAGGTATCATGCCCAAGAGAAAAGTGGTTTTTAGAAATGAACTCATCTCAAGATATAAATAGTAAGCTTAAAAAAAATATTATTGTATCCAAATTTAATTTTTTAGAAAATTCATCATCTATTTTTGAATTTTATTTAGAACTATGCAAGAGATTAGGACTTGGGGATCCAATTAGTGATCAGAAACCGATACATCCTTACAATATATTAATAACTAATAAATGGATCGCTATTATAAAGAGAAAAAATGATCATATTCATGGTTTCAGTATTAATGGTTTAGGTTTTGCAGGATATCTATTAGTAACTGAAAATTCAAATATTAATTATTTAAAGAAATTTGGCCCTGAAAAACTTCTAGAAAGTTTTGTATGAATACTAGTTAGTTACCTCAACTTCTTTATCCCTGTTTATTTGGCTTTCTAAAACTTCTATAGAAGCTTTTACAGAGGCGATTTTACGTTCAAGTGAATCCTTAATATAATTGAGCATTTCTAATTTCTTATGTTGATAAAAACTCTTTTTTTCTTTAGATGACTTGAAATAACAATTAAACATTTTTTTATTTTATTATAAAAAGATAATTAACTGACTTGTGACATGAAAATAAGTTGGTTTTAGTTTAAAAACAATATTCCATATGGACTTTCAATCTTTTTTGAATAAAATTAAATAAATTCCTTACTATTCAAGAAAAATATTATTGAATATTCCTGAAAAATCAAATACAAAAAGAATTTCAATTGATTTACCTGAGGAACTAATTTCCAGGTTTGATCAATTACGAAAAGAGTGGGGATTAAAAGCAAGAGGACCTGTAATTGAAAAGATACTTAAAGAACTTCTTCAAGAAGATGATTTACTACCTAAGAACCAACAGAAAGAAATAGACTTTAACGAGAAAGAGAATAATAATGGAAATTTAAATATTGATGAAAATACTTCATTGGTATTAATTAAAACAGACATTAAAAAAGAAGTTAAAAAAGAAGTTAAAAAGATATCTTTAAATAAAAGAGTTTCAAATAACGATCAATATAAAGAAAAACCCAATTCAAACATAAGCCTTCCGAATTTTGTTGAAAAAAAAGTAAAGAATCTAAGAAGAAGTATTAATAGTGAAAAATTAATGGAGAATATTAATGATATTCAAATTAATACAATCAAAGAAACTGAATTAATAAAATGTCGAATAGCCTTAATTAGTCATTGGAAAACCTTATATGGAACAGTTCCTAACGATCATGTAGTAGAAGCATCGATGGATTGGTTTGAAAGGGATATATGGCCAAACCTTGATGGGACAGAAAATCTACCCTTTACGTGGAGTGCAGCCAATAAATTTATGTCTGAATTATGCCCATTTTGGATAAAGAAAAATCCATCCCTTGAAATTGTTTTATTAATGATTGGCGTTTTAGAAGACCCTTTTGCGACATCAGATTTAATTAATAGAATACCAACACTAATGAGGAGGTTTGTAAGTAGATTTAAGCGAAAAAACAGATCAAATTCATTTGAAACATTGGACTCAACAATGACGGTACATGGAGCACTTAAATTATTGAATTTATCAACATCCGCAGGATCAGCTCATACATTGAGAAAAATTAGGGAGGCCTATAAATCAATAGCCTTAGAGACGCATCCAGATGCTGGAGGATCAACGGATCAAATGAGAAAATTAAATGAAGCGTATCAATTGCTAAAAAATCTATACAGAAACTAGTATATATATTCTCATACAAGACTTATTATAAGTCTATGGTGTAGTCTAATATAAGACAGCTGCGAGTTCTAAAATTGTCGATCTTGATCAATTATTTATTAGTAAAAATTAATGGACGCAATTATTTGAATAAATAGAAATTAAATTAAGATTTACTTTATAAAAATATAAGAAAGTCAAATGTATAGCATTTCTTATTTGAGACTTAATATTAGTCTATTATATAGTCTTATAATAGATAAGTAAGATATAATATATTATCAATTTGATAATTGATGCAGAAATTACTTAATGCTCGAAAAAAAATAAAAATTGATTAAAAAATCTATAAATTATGTCCTTTCAATGTCCAAGATTATATTACTATCCAAAAAGTATCTCTATAACTAAACTTTTTGCCTAGCATCACTGCCTTAAAGACAGTACTACTTGTTTTGAAGCTTTTGAATAGCTGTAAGTTTGTCAATACTAGGGATGTCGCTTAAGCCATTAGCATCAAACCAGGGGGCATTAGCCCAATCGAAACCCTCTCCAAATGTATTATCAGGGGAGGTTATATACCAATGGCAAGATGTGTCAGGAACATCAACTGAACATTTCGACCAATCGTCAGACCATTGCGGAACCTGTACCCATAATAAGGAAGATAGCAATAGAGATAGGAAATTGATCATGACTTATATAATACAACATTGAACAGTTTTATATGATTTTTACCTGTCCTACATGAGAATCATTTATAGACTTATCACTAGTCCAATATAAGACAATAGGTACAACTAATTCCTCAATTTTGTATTAAAGCATTTCTCGACATTGGATATGATATTTGAATGTATTAAAGAAATGTCTGAATCTAGTAATGTTTTATCTTTATCTCTATAAGATAATCGGAATGTATAACTTATAAAATCTTCTCCAAGATTCATATCTTCAAAAACATCAATTAAATTTACATCTTCCAACAGATTTTTTCCTGTTTTCTTTATTTCTGATGTTATTTCGCTAATTAAATATTTTTTACTGAAAATAAAATTGATATCCCTGTCCATTTTTGGAACAATTGGGTATTGCTTATACAATGGAATCCATTTATTTTTCCTAGTACTAGCTGCCAAGAGACTGGTTACATTTATTCTAAATAAATAAGTTTTTTTTAAAACCTTCTTTTCTAAAATTAGCTTGGGATGAATTTCACCAAAAAAACCTGCATCTTTTCCTTCAATAAATAATTTTGCTGATCTCCCAGGATGTAGAAAGTCAAATGAATTAGTAGGTTTATCATCTATTTTGATATTCAAACATGATAAAGCCTCCTTTAACTTTCCTCTAGCTTGGTAATAATTAAGATCATTATCCTTACCTGAATCAACCCATTTTCCAAATTTTCTATTACCATAAATTGCACCATTTAATATTTCTTCTTGAATAAAATCTGATTTTTTATAAAAAATATTTCCAACTTCAAAAATATAACAACTTGCCTGTCCTGCTTTAATATTACGATTTACAATTTCCAAATGTTCATTCCAAATATTGTCTCTAAGACAACTAGTTTCTAATAGCAGAGGATTAGAAATTTTTATAAGATCTTCTTTAGCTTCTGAAACAAGTGAGTAACTAAGGACCTCATTAAAACCTTTTTCAATGAAGCTATTTTTTATTTTTCTCAATGCCAATTGATCAGGCAACAATTTTCCTGGCTTAATTGGATTAGGAAGTTTTAAATCGAATCTGTCATATCCTATTAATCTTGAAATTTCTTCAATTAAATCTATTTCTCTTAGTAAATCTTGAGATCTATTAGGAATAACAGTTACATCCCAACCGTATTCTTTACTTTCTAACGTACAACCTAAAAGTGTTAATTTATCAACTATTTCATTATCAGATAAATTTCTTTTGTCATATTGATCATTGATAATTATTGGACCAAGAATTTTGTGAATACGATTTCTTCGCAATTTTATAAAATTATCATCTTTACTAATTAAATTAGAAGTATTAATAATTGGTAGATTAATTTCAAAAAATTCCTCTAAAAGATTAATTGCTCTGGTGACGGAGTCTATAGTATTTTTAGATGAAATACCTTTTTCATATCTACTACTAGATTCAGTTCTTATTCCAATTTCTTTCGATGATTTTCTTATGGTAACAGGATTAAAAACAGCGCCTTCTAGATAAATTGATGAAGTTGAATTCGTAACTGAAGTTTCTAAACCACCTAT
>JFLJ01000114.1 GCA_000634115.1 Prochlorococcus sp. scB241_528O2
GAAGTTTCTAAACCACCTATTACACCTGCTATAGCGATTGGCTTATCGCAACAAGTGATTACAGTGATGTTTTTATTTAAATCGTAGTTTTTCTCGTCCAAGCATAAGAGACTTTCGTTATCATTAGCTTTTCTTACAGAAAAGTCATCTGCAGATACTTCCTTTCCAATTAAATTTGATAACTTATCTTTATCAAAAGCATGCAATGGCTGGCCTTGTTCTAAAAGAATGAAGTTTGTAATGTCAACTAAAAGATTAATCGATTTTATACCAGATTTTTCGATACGATCTTTAAGCCATCTCGGCGATAATTTGTCACCATTAACTTCCTCAATACAGGTTATTGTGTAAAGACAATTTGATGTTATTGCTTCAGCGCAAAGATGAATATCTTTAAGTAAATGAATATTATATTTATTATTTAATTTTGGAAAATTTAACTTTGATTCTAATAAAGCAGAAATTTCTCTTGCTATACCAATAACTGACATTCCGTCGGGTCTGTTAGCTGTAATTGCTAAATCATAAATAAAATCATTTAATTGTAGCAACGTAGATCCTGGAGTCCCCAAATCATATTTTAGGGCTAAATCTTCATCGATAATCTCTATGCCATCGCTGGAGTCTTCTAAGCCCAGTTCATGCAATGAACATATCATCCCTTCACTCAGAACACCTCTAATTTCGCTTCTTTTAATAGTTAAATTAACAGCATTTAATTTCGCCCCAACTGTAGCAACATAGACATAAATGTTTGGTTTAATATTACGTGCACCACAGATAATTTGTAAATTATTAGAATTACCAATATCGACTTGGCAAATAGATAGTTTATCAGAGCCTTCATGTTTTAAAACATTTAAAACTTTACCTAAAACGACACCGTTTACATTCTTTGAACAATCTTCTAGTGATTCGACCTCAAATCCACCAATAGATAATTTTTCAGAGAGATCTTCAGGAGTAGTATTTATTTCTACTAAATCTTTCAACCAATTTTGAGAAATTTTCATATATAGTTTTTATTCGGAGATAATAAAATAATGGGAATATCTTCAAAATAGTTTGTTGAAGATGTACAATAGAAAATTATACATTAAAGTATTAATTAAAATGGCCAAAAAAGGGACAAGAGTTGTAGTTACCCTGGAATGTACTGAAGCTAGAACAAGCACAGACCCTAAGAGATCTAATGGAGTCTCAAGATATACTACTGAAAAGAATCGTAGAAATACAACTGAAAGATTAGAACTAAAAAAGTTTAATCCTCATTTAAACAGAATGACTATTCACAAAGAAATAAAGTAATCAAATCATGCCTAATTCAATTTTTAAAAAACAATTATCGCCTATCAAACCAGGAGATCCTATTGATTACAAGGATGTAGAACTACTCAAGAAATTCATAACTGAAAGGGGTAAAATTCTACCAAGAAGAATGACTGGATTAACATCAAAACAACAACGAGATCTCACATTGGCGGTAAAAAGAGCGAGGATCGTAGCTTTATTACCCTTCGTAAATCCAGAAGGCTAATTAGATATTACAAATTGTTTGATCCATATTTAATATTTTAAATATTTGAGAGATTTAACTAATTTAAAAACATATATTATTGATTCTGAAAATCCACATGAAGTAGATGATGCTATTTCTATAGAAATAAAAAAAGGAAATAAACAAATTCTATGGATACACATTAGTAATCCCTGCAGGTTATTTTCGCACGATACCAATCTTGATCTTGAAGCAAGAAGAAAAAATAGCAGTTTATATTTAACAGATCAATATGTTCCAATGTTACCTGTAAAAATCGTTAATGAGGCAAATTTAGCGCAAAATAAAATATCAGAAACTATAAGTGCAGCTATAGAATTCAACCAAGATGGCTCTATAAATAATTATGAGCTAATTGAAGCAATTATAAAACCAAAATATCAATTAACTTATGAAGATGCTAATGAAATTTTAGAACTAGAGCCTAAAGAAGAAATTGAATTAATTGAAATCAAAAATTTATTAGACAAAAGTATTGCATATAGAAAAAACCAAGGAGCAATTATTATTGAAAGTCCTAATAATAAAATAAAGTTATGTAAGGATAAAATCATAATAACTAAAGTAGAAAAAACAATAGCACAAATTATTGTGGCTGAAGCAATGATTTTAATGGGTTATGTAACAAGTTTATTTATAAAAAAAAATAATTTAGCGGGTGCATATAGAACACAAAAACTTAATTGTAATCCATATGATTTACTAAATAAATATAAAGATAGTGAGATTAAATATATAATACTAAAACAACATATAGGGAAAAGTTATATTACAACAAAGCCTAATAATCATGAATCACTAGGGCTTCCATTATATGTACAATGTACTTCACCACTAAGGAGATATTTAGATTTAATTATACAAAGGCAGGTTTATAACAAAATTAATAATTATGAAGTTTTAAATGTTAATTCTATGTCAAAAATTATTGATTATTCAAAGATTAGACAAACAGAGAATAATAATATATTCAAAAATGATAAATTTAAATATTTATCATTATTTTTTAACAATGAAAATAAGGATTATTATAAAATAATATTTGTTAAGTGGATTAATCATAAACGAAATATTGCATTGGTTTTTTTCCCAGAGTATTCACTTGAAATTCTTATTACTCTTTTTGTATCAATAGAATTATATAGTAATAAAATTTATAAAGTAAAATATTATAAAAATGATAATAATCTTTTAGAGTTTATTTATTAATAAGAATATTAATAAAATAACTGATTTTTAGTTTAAAAATATCTGTTAATATTGAAGAAAACGCTTTATGAGTTTTGTCATTACTACCCCTCTATATTATGTTAATGATAAACCTCATTTAGGTAGTGTATATACAACAATAATTTGCGACGCTATAGCAAGGTACAAAAGGCTTTTAGGTGAAGATGTTATCTTTATAACAGGCGTAGATGAACATGGTTTAAAAATACAAAGAACAGCGAATGAAAAGGGAATTGAACCTAAAACGTATTGCAACGAAATTTCAGAAATCTTTAAAATTAATTGGAAAAATTGGGACATATCATTTGATAAATTTATAAGGACGAGTTCTAATAATCATGAGTTAGTTGTTAGAGAATTTTATGAAAAAGTAAAAAGATCAGATGATATCTACATGGGGGTACAAAAAGGCTGGTATTGTGTCGGTTGTGAAGAATTTAAAGATAATCCAGAAGACTCACCAACATACAAATGTCCAATACATCAAAAAAATTTAGAATGGAAAAATGAGGAGAATCTTTTTTTTAGGCTTTCGAAATATCAAGAACAAATTGAAAAGATGATAAACGAACCTTCTTTCATAGAGCCAATTGAAAGAAGGAATGAAATTATAAATTTTGTTTCCAGAGGCTTAAAGGATTTTTCAATTTCAAGAACAAATATTTCCTGGGGGATTCCTGTTCCTGGTCACGATAATCATACTTTTTACGTTTGGTTTGATGCTTTACTTGGATATGTAAGTGCCATTAGTTGCAATGCAACAGATAATTTATTGGAAAATTCAATAAATGGTGGATGGCCGGCTGATATGCATTTAATTGGTAAAGATATACTTAGGTTTCATGCTGTTTATTGGCCAGCAATGCTCATTTCAGCTGGGATGAGAGTTCCTAAAAAAGTTTTAGGACATGGGTTTCTCACCAGGGAAGGGCAAAAGATGGGTAAAACTTTAGGAAATGTACTCGATCCTGACTTATTGCTTTCTAAATATGGAAATGATCCAGTTAGATGGTACCTGATTAAAGATATATCACTGGGTAATGATGGGGATTTTCAAGATAGAAGATTTGTTGACATTATCAATAATGATTTAGCTAATACAATTGGTAATTTACTAAATAGAACATCATCTATGTCTAGAAAATGGTTTGATAATAAAGTACCAAATAATGAAAAAGTATCAAAAGAAAACAAATTAGAAAATTATGCAAAAATTACTGTAGAAAACTATATTCATAAATTTAATATTTACAAATTAGATCTAGCAGCTAATGAAGTACTCAGCCTTGCAATTAATACAAATTTATATTTAAACGATAATCAACCATGGTTGTTAATAAAAGAAAAAAATAAATTGCCTTTTGTTAAAGAAATTATTTACAACGTATTAGAGAGTACCAGAATAATTGGATTATTATTACTACCTTTACTGCCTGATTTGTCATCAAAAATAAATGAACAACTTGGTTCAATATATAAGAAAGAAGTTCCTTGGGAACAACAACTAAATTGGGGGTTATTAGTCAGCAACTCAAACCTACCTAAACCTAATCCAATAATAAATAAGCTTGAGTATGAATAACATATATATATTAATCATTTTTCTTCCAGTTGTTATTCTTGGATGTAAACCTAATTTAATTGAAGAAAATAAAGTAATACAGAAAATAGATAGTTTAGATATGAATGTTTTCTCTAAGAGAGGAGAAAAAATATATTCTATAACCAGTCCACATTCAAGTTATGATAAGAATAAACTAAGATTCGAATTACAAAATACAACCATAAAAATATTTAACGGTGAAGAAATTAAGTATATTATTGAATCTGATGAGTCTATATTATCAGACAATAATAAACTCCTAAAATTGACAGGGAATGTAAAGTTAAAAACTTTTAAGCAAGATGAAGATATTCTATATGCAGATAATTTTATTTGGAATATAGAAGAAACTAACTATCTATTAGAGGGAAATATAAGATTTGAGAATAAAAATATCATCTTAAATTCAGCGAAAGCCAAATTGGATTCAGATAACATAATTGAATTTTTTAACCCAGTAAAATATATAATTAAGGATGATAATAACAAAAATAAATATGAGATAAACTCAGAAAATGCCTACTATAATCTCAATACAGAATCCGTAAGTTTTGAAGCAAAGGATAAAAGAGTTCGCTCAATAATTTATTTTTAAATCTTTTTTTTAGACAAAATATTATTAATTTTCTTCGACCAATTATTGATCCATTTTTCATCAGACCTAGTAAAACATTTTGGACTCCAACCTCCTACCAATATAAAAGCCTTGTTATTTATTGGAACAATTAAAACTGATGGTATATCTGGACAAAAGTTATAGAATTCATCTCTTCCTGGATAAAATTTAGTGTTTGCTAAAGATATTAATTTCATATCTTTTATTGATCTAAGACAAGTTTCTCCGGGGTTAAACTCATTATTTGAAGTAATACCTCTTCTTAAGATATTTACTCCATCATTGTGTATTAATATTGCTGCTGCTGCAGTAGAAGTTAAAATTGCTTCAGATCCCCATGCAAGTTCATCAATAACTTCATCCGGAATGTTTTTGTCGAAGAGAAACTTATTTTCTCCTTTAAGATCAGATTTCTGAGCAGATAAAGGTTCAAATTGTTTAAATAAGAAACCTATCAATATAATAATTAATGAAGTTATCGCAGCCAGTACTTGTGCTCTCTCAAGCTCTGGAGTAATTGTTTCTATTGAAAAGAAATTTGCTATTTGAAAAATAAAGAGTATTGAACCAATTAATATTAAAGATTTTCCATTGAATCCCATTTATAAAATATGCTAGTACTACATAAGCTATGCAAATATTATATTGATAAGTAAGTTTAATGTTACTCAAACATATTGTTTTTAATATATAATTAACCAAAAACCTTTTAAAATGAAGCTAAACTTTCATAAATATATTTTTTCTTTTATCATTACTGGTTTAATATTTATCCTCATTCCCTCAACGACATACGCAGAAGGTATTAATAATATAAATAGCCTTTTTTTGGTTTCACAACAAAATACTATTATTAATTACGAAAAAAGTCAGCCTTCATCTATTGATAACCCTGTAGTTGATCCAAACTTTAACGTTATGAGATCCAAAGATACTCAAAGTTCAACTGCTACATATATTGTAATTGGTTTGTTAATTGCAGCTACGATTATTCCTTTAGCTACATGGTGGTACTTCTCTAAATAAAAGAGAATTTATGAATGCCAATTATCTGACTAATAGTGGTTATTCATCACATATTATTTTTATCTCAGGTGGAACAAAGAGTGGCAAAAGTGAATTTGCAGAACATTTAGCAAAGGATACAAAGAATTTATCATATGTAGCCTTATCAGAAAAAAATACCGATGATAAAAAATGGCAAGAGAAAATAAATTTACATCGAAAAAGAAGACCAAAAGATTGGAACTTAATAGAGACAACAGATTTATTAAATACATTAAGCAAACAAGATGATCCATTATTAATAGATTCAATTGGTGGATTTGTTATGGAAAATATTGATAGGAACAATAAAGAATGGTTAACGAAGGTAGATTCACTAATCAGTCTTTTAAAGAAAAGAAAAAGCGTAACATTTATTGTTGGAGAACAAGTAGGCTGGAGTTTGGTATCAGAATATAAAATTGGAAATACTTATATTGAAAGAATCGGTGAGCTGCAAAAGAAAATAACCAAAATATCCAAAGATAATTGGCTTGCAATAAATGGTAGAGCAATCAAAATAGATGAAATAAGTTTAGAAATACCTACTTAAATTGGAAATTGCTCTTTTTGAACCCAGAATTCCTCAAAATACAGGAAATATTGCCAGATCATGCGCTGCATTTAACATTGCTTTAAATCTAATAGAACCCTTGGGTTTTAAACTAGAAGATAAATATTTAAAAAGAGCAGGCTTAGACTATTGGCCTCTTGTTTCTGTTAATAAGTACGGAAATTTTGATAAATTTTTTGAGTCAAAATCAACAAAAAGAATAATTGCATTTAGTAAAAAAAATGGACAGTATTTGAAAGATTTTAAATTTCAAGAAGATGATGTTTTGCTATTTGGAAGAGAAGATTCAGGATTACCAAATTGCATTATTGATAAAAGCGACTTTTTAATTTCAATATTTATGCCAAATTTACAAACAGAAACTAATGATCACAAAGGTGTTAGGAGTTTAAATCTTTCTGTAGCATGCGGTATTGCTATTTATGAGGCTCATAAACAAATAAATTTTCAAAATAGTAATTAAGTACAAACAATGCCTTACAATATTTTCATGTCTCGGTAGCTCAGCTGGTTAGAGCGGCGGATTCATAGCCCGCAGGTCGCGTGTTCAAGTCACGCTCGAGACATTTTAAAATATATTGCTATGAGCAGCCTTAAGAGTAATTCTTAGAGTGTTATATTTACGATAAAATAGAATAATGGTTAATACACCTAATATAGTATTAGTTTCAAAGAAAGCGTATTCAAAATATCCTGAAGCAAGGTTAATAGTTCTTGATGATAATTTCAATACTTTCCAACATGTCGCAAATTGTCTTCTTAAAATCATCCCAGCGATGAGTGAAAAAAGGTCATGGGATCTAACTATTAAAGTAGACAAGTTAGGTTCAGCGGAAGTATGGAAAGGTAATCTAGAACAAGCTGAGCTATATCATGAGCAACTTGTTTCAGAAGGATTAACCATGGCGCCAATTGAAAAAACGTAATAATAGTTAGACTAATCCAATATCTTTATATTATAAATTCGCACCGCTAAATTGTTAAAAGATTTGGAAATTAAGCTAAATGAAAAATTATTGTATGAATATACTCTGGACATATATTGGGATAAAAAAGAGTTTCATTTATTTATTACTTTTCCTCCATACTTTCTAACTATTTTATCAAGCAAAATTCGTATGTCTTTATTTTTAAGTTTCTCTATTTGCTGCAAATTTTCAAGAAGATCACATATTTGAATCTGTATATCTTCATTAAATTCTGATATTGCCATTTAAAAAATAGAGTTTTAACTATTCAAGTTTATATCGAAAATAAATATACTTGTTTATTGTATTAATATATTTTTATTGCTAATTTTTTAATGCGGGCTAAGGTTCATTTCTCCACGAGGATTTAGTCCGCTTAATTTTAATTAATTAATTAATAAAAAAATTATTTACCAAATTATTAAATATTCACTCTAAAAATTTATTTATTCTTTTTAGCATCCTGAATAGCAATTATTTAAACATTTTTTATCAATTTTAATATCTAGTTAACTATTTAGATAGCAAGGAAACTTAATTATAAAAGAATAAGTGTGACACTTTCTAATCAAATATATTTTTGTTATGCTTCATAACTTTCTTAAAATACTTAAACTCAATAAAATCATGCATCATTTTGATATCATCTCTAAAAATGTTTTTATCTACTGTATAAAAATCACTTTTATTTGATGTATGCTTATTTTGATAAAATTTTTCTTTTTCAAAAGATTCATTGAACAAATCTTCATTATCATTTGTTTTAGAAGAAAAAGAGTCACTTAATACTCCTCTAGATCTTAATGCCTCTTCAACCAATAAACCCGTAACTTTTGATTGACTAAATTCATTAGCTCTACATAATTTATCTATAATTTTGTGAACTTCCTCACTAGGCAAAAACCCAATTCTTTTTCTCTGAGAGGGCATAATAACTAATTTTTAGTGTCACACTTGCACATTACAAGTGTTGCACTATATTTGAATTAAGTCAACTAATTTTTTATGTATATTTTTGTATTGCCTGCTGGATTTATTCTATGGTATTTGGCTTATAAAACGAAGCCAATTATAAATGATGACGTGACACTCTATTGGGAAGAGAAGAACACAAATAAGAGAAACAAACTTTTAAATATAATTAATGAAAGCTTTTAAAACTAACCATCAACAAATTTAGACCATTCCTTATGCTTATAATCTAAATCTGAGATTAACTGCTTTTGATAAGTATATTTGAGTTGATTTTCATTAAGAGATTTTTTGGTAATAATCATCTCATTAGAGTAAAAATTAGGAGGTAGAAAACTACCAATTTTTTTTTTGATATCCATAAAAAATTTGACCTATATATTTTTATATGATTTAACAGCCTTAAGTCTTATTTTTTTTATATTATTTTTATATTTCCTTAATATGTTTTTTAGCAAGTTTGTAAAATTTACTAATTTATTAATTTAAAGAGGCTATATTAGAGAAAATATAAAATTTACTATGAATCTTAAGGAGAGAGGAATAACTGTTGGAGATTTACTAATAATAATAATAATAATCCTAACTACTACAATAGTAGTTAAGACATTCAACAATGATAAAAAAACAACTACACTTGAAACAAGTAATCTTGTCAGTCTTTTAATATCAAACAATCATTTCAACAAGTTATCAACATAATAATAAATTCCAAGTTATGTATATATTAAAGAATATCAATTTTGGCGATTTATAATTACTTAATTTCTTATTTAAAATTTAAATATTTATATTACATATAATTTATGCACCATATTTTACTTAATGAAAAGAATTGGGACTTTCCCATTTTAAATTATCTTTCAAATCATTAATATCATTAGATAGAGAAACTAAATTCACCATATTGAGAATTTGATATTTATTTAGCCTATCAATCGCTATAAGCTTATTTAGCATTTCTAGAACATCTTTATCGTTAATATTCATTTTAAGTATTGTAATAAAACACAAAAATTTTCTATGAATTTAGTCTATCTAAGGATTTAAGAAATCACTCCTATAAATTTTTAATATATGTACTACAACATATAAAAATATTTATAAAATCATCAAAATTAAAAATAGATCAACTCAATAAAAATCTGAAACTCACTTTTGTAAAAATTCGTTTAATGTATAAAAAAAAAAAAAAATGAAAAAAGGTTCTAGACAAGAATTTCTTAATAGAGATGAAGTTGAAGAGATGATTGAATCAGCGATTAGGAGGCACAACAGAAGATCTACAATAATTTCTAGTGTACTCGGATGGATCCTAATAGGGGGTTATTCCTTCGGACTATTTCAAGCTGTACAAAACGTCTAATCGAGTACTTCTACATGGCAGAAGGGACTAGATGCTAGATTAGTACTAGATTTAGTATCATTTATGAGAGAATATATCGAAACAAACTTAACAGTAATAAAAAAATATTTTATAAAACGAAAAAAAGTTATATCTAAATTGAACAATGCATCCATAATGCAAGAATTCAAAGAATGGGGAAAGGATCCAATACCGGAAACAGAATTAATATGGACTTTACCTGACTTGACGAGCAATGACAGATTAAAAAATTTTTGTCGTTCAATTAAAAAAGAAATAAGATAATTTATCAACCACCTAGTTGAATATGATTTATCTTTAAGTAAAAATAACCAGCGAACCCAACTATATTTAGTAAAATAACAAAAATCCAAGTCCCAATCGGTTGTTGAGAATCGAACTTTTTTAATTTCATTTTATTCTTTAACCTTTCAATGAAATTACCCATAATTAAAACAATTGCAAAGAATAATATATTTTTTAATTTTTATTTTCAAGCCTATTAATAGGATATTTTATTAACTCCTTTTTGAGATTTTTTAAAAGTTTATTGTGATTCATAATCGTAAATTTCCTAGTGAAGGAATAATGCCATTTCATTGAATTAGAAAAAAACTTGCTAATTTATTGTTATTAAAATTATAATATTAATCACGGTCATTTAGACCATACATATTTTAAATAAGGACAAATTTTTTCATGAGCTTAAGAGTTGGACAAGAAGCACCAAACTTTAGTGCTACAGCAGTATATGATCAAGAGTTTAAGGAAATTACACTTTCAGATCTAAGAGGCAAGTGGGTTGTTTTATTCTTTTACCCATTAGATTTTACATTTGTATGCCCAACTGAGATCACTGCATTTAGTGACAGATATCAAGATTTTTCATCACTAAACACAGAAATACTTGGGGTTTCAGTTGATAGCAAACACTGTCATTTAGCTTGGATTCAAACTCCTAGAAATGAGGGTGGAATAGGAGATATTAACTACCCAATAGTGTCTGATTTAAAAAGGGAAATTTGCCAAGCTTACAATGTCCTTAATGAAGATGGTGAGGCAGATCGAGGTTTATTTCTCATCAATCCAGAAGGAATAGTTATGCATACAACCGTTAACAAGGCTCCTGTAGGGAGAAATGTTGATGAAACACTCAGAATCCTTCAAGGTTATCAATACGTTGCGGCGAACCCAGATGAAGTATGTCCAGCAAACTGGACACCTGGGGAGAAAACAATGTTAGAAGACCCCAAAGGTAGTAAAGAATATTTTTCACAACTTTAAAAAAATAAACAATTCTCAAGCAAATATTAAGTAATAAACAATTATAAAAAAATAAAAAATAAAAATTTTCAAAATGGGGGTGAATTCCCCTTTTTTTGGGATATGAATCATCCAATCACTTAAATTAGTTTTATAAGATATAAAAGACCATATAAAATAAGATATTTCTAGAGTAGTTAAGATAAAAACATTAATTAAATTCATATTATCTAAAGCATAATATTTAGATATGTAAAATTGATCATCAAAATTTATATTATTAATTTGTAGATGCCAAATAGAAAAAGAAATCAAAATAAAATTTACTAATATTAATTTCTTAAATAAAAGCCTGAATTTCTTGAAAATTAATAAAATACAAATAAAAAATATAAAAAAATTAAAATAAAAAATATCAAGTTTCTGAAATTTAATTCCATCAAGAAATATATTAATTATAAGATCAAAATTTATATAAAAATAATCAGCTATTAAGTACGATAGAAATATTAAAGTTATTGCTACTAAAAATAAAAAAGGTTTACCTTTAATTATTCTTTTACTATTAAATTTATAATTATTAAATTTATAGTCCGTAAAGTTATTTAATGAGATTAGACATATGAGAATTGGGCATATAATACCGCTCAAATAGTAAAGAATTGAATAAAAAGAAATATTATTAGCTTTGAATAAATATAAATTAAACCATTGTTTTTGAACGAAAGGAAAAATGAGTAAGAATGAAAGTATAACTATTAACCTTGTTGTGTTGTTTTTTATTATCAAGAATTATTTTTTATATTTTTTTAAATTTAAAACAATTAAATCATACTTTCAACAATTTGGAAGTTGTTAATTTAAATAATCTTTTATCTATAGTTTCTACGTTTAAAAGTATTTCAACTAATTTATCAAGTAAAGCTCTATTCCTTTTCAATATTTCGATTGAATTATTCAAAGAAATTTTAGAAATCTTTATGATTTCATTATCAATCCTTGAACTAGTATCGTCAGCTATTAGAGGCTTTCTCCTAAATAATCCATCTCCCATATAAATATCACTATTTTCAGAGTCCATAGAAATTGGTCCAATAATTGAAAATCCATATTTCGTAACCATTTCTCTAACTATGTTTGTCGCATAAGAAATATCGTTTATAGAGCATTGTGTGATTTCACTTTCGCCAAAAACTATTGTTTCTGCTGCTCTTCCTGCAAGAGCAATTTCAATTTTTGAAAATAAAATTTTTTTTGAAATCAAGCCACTTGAAATCACCTCTTCATCTGGACTGATTTTTGTATATCCTCCTAATGAACCAGATCTAGGTAAGATTGTAATTTTATCTACTGATTCAATTCCATTTCTCGCAGCTGATACAATAGCTCTCCCTACTTCGTTGTAAGCAATAATTTTTTTCATATTGGGAGATGTTATTAATGAAGTTCTCAAACCAATAGTGATTTTATCTAGAGCATTTTCTATATGAAAATCACTGATATATTTAGATTCATTTCTTGCACAGTGAATCGCGCTCTCGTTCATTAAGTTTGCAAGATCTGCCCCAGTAAAACCAACTGTTCTTGAAGCCCAATATCCCAAGTCAACTTTGCTAGAAAGTGGTTTTGAAAGAGAATGAACTGAAAGAATTTTTTTTCTACCATCTAAATCTGGAAGACTTACTTCAATTTTTCTATCAAATCGCCCAGGTCTTAATAATGCTGAATCAAGTATATCTGGCCTATTAGTTGCTGCTAAAACAATAATTCCGGAATTTTCAGAAAAACCATCTAATTCAGTTAGAAGCTGATTAAGAGTTTGTTCTCTTTCATCATTTCCACCACCGATCCCAGAACCTCTTTGCCTACCAATAGAATCAATTTCATCAATAAAAATTATGCAAGGAGATTTTTCTTTTGCCTTAGCGAATAGATCTCGAACTCGACTTGCACCTACACCTACAAATAGTTCTACAAACTCTGAAGCTGCTATTGAGATAAAGGGCACTCCAGATTCGCCAGCAATTGCTTTAGCTAATAATGTCTTTCCAGTACCAGGAGGTCCAATTAAAAGAACTCCTTTAGGAACTTTTGCTCCAAGATTTTCAAATTTTTTGGGTTCATTCAAAAAAGTTATTACCTCTTTTAATTCTTCTGCAGCTTCAGGTACACCAGCCACATCATCAAATCTCGTATCTACATCGTCAATAGTAATAAATTTAGCTTGATTTTTACTAAAACCGAAAGTTCTAGAAGCAAATTTTGATGTACTCCTCAGAATTAAAACTAAAGCAAATATAAAAATCAGAAAAAGACTAATTGAGGCAAATAAATTAGCAGCTGAGGCTTCTCTTTTACTATTGTTAATAGTAAGGTCTACTTTATTTTCAGTAGCCTTCTCAAGGATCAATTGATCGTTATAAAGGATAGGTATTTTAAATTTATCGCCATTTTTATACACAACATCAATTTCTCTCTGCCTAGGATAAAAAAATATTGATTCTATATTTCCCGATTCTATATCTTCTAAAAGATCCGAATAACTTGATTTAGAATTTGAATATGAGAATTTTGATCTAAACACTAACCTTTATAAGTGATTATTAAAGCATATATGCTTATTTAAAAAATTGAGGTATATAAACAAAATATACTTAAAAATTTGAATAAAACCACCTAAAGGTTATATTATTATATGGAAATAATGAAAAAGGATGGCTGTACCAAAGAAGAAAAAATCTAAGAGCAAAAGAAACCACAGACATGCTGTATGGAAAGGGAAGGCAGCATTGGCGGCTCAAAAAGCTATCTCTTTAGGTAAATCAGTTTTAACTGGGAAAGCACAAGGATTCGTTTACCCTATTGAAGAAGAAGAGGAAGAATAACTATTAAGATCCTAATTTAAATGCTTCAAGTATAACGGCATAGATTGCACCTATTCTTAATTTATCAACTAAAGACCATAGATAAAAAAATTTTGAACTTGAGGAAGGCTTTATTCTTATAATAATTTCAATAAATACAATAATTACAGGTACCATAATTAATTCATTTTTCCCTTCAGAAATAAATTTTGTAAGAAAATTTGCAAATAAAAAATAACCTGTCAAGACAGAAATTAGACCAATAGATTTTGACCTCCAAGTATCACTTAGAAAACCAAATAATAAATTATTTAATTGATAGGTAATTTTTGAAAAATTAGTTTTTTGCATTGCTAATAAGAATTAAATAATCATTTAGGAAGTTATAGTCAACATAAGATTTTTTTAGTTTAGGACCTTTAATAACATTTGCCACATTGTTCTCATCGCCCAGACTATCTAAAATACAATTTAATTTAATATTTTCATCTATAGCTATTGGAATATTAGAAGGAACAAAAATTGTTGGTAATTTAGCTGCTAAAGAAGATTTTAATCCTGGATTTGAGTCTTCGAAAACTATTGAGTTATTTTTTTTTATGCCACTTAATTGAACTGCCTTTAAAAATGGTGATGGATTTGGTTTCTTTAATTCAACATCCTCACTTGAAATAATGAACTCAAATGGATTGAAACCATCAAATAGATATTCAATGAGTAAATCAACTTGATTTCTAGAACTTGAAGTAACAATAAATTGCCTTACTTTTTTTCTATGTAATTCATTTATTAATCTAAAAACTCCTGTTTTAAATTTAACGGTATTTTTTTTTATTATTTGTAGATAATGAAACTGTTTTCTTTCATGAATTTTGATGATCACATCATTAGATAGATCATAGTTATTTGATTTAGAATAGTAGGATATTCTATTTTTGCCTCCATTTATACTCAAAAGTTGAATGTATTTATTAATATCCCAATTCCAATTAATACCAAGGTCATTAAATGCATAATTAAAGGCAGGTAAATGAGCTTCTAATTCAGTATTTGCGATAGTACCATCTAAATCCCAATAAACACCCTCGAGATTAGTATTCACCAAGCAGATTACTTATTTTTAAAAAATACTAGAGCAACTATTGCTGGTCCTGCTAGCGCAACTACGCCTAATACAATAAGATTTACCATGATAATGAATATGTTTTGTGATACTATTTTTACAAATAAATGATAGAACTGTACTGATACGTTACAAGATTGAATTAAATTATGAAATCATGGACATGTATAGAAAATTGTGGAGCTTGTTGTAAATTCGACTTGAACGAAAGAAGCGACTTGGCTGACAAACTTAACAAAGAAGATATCGCTTTGATAAATTCAATGACAGCTAAAGACGGTTGGTGTAAAAATCTGGACAGAGAAAATAAAAAATGCTTAATTTATGAAACAAGACCTCACTTTTGCCGAGTAAATGAATTCTCAGTTGCATTTAAAGGATATTTAAAAATTGGTGATAAATTTCTAATAGATTGCTGCAAACAACATATTTCTTCAAATTATGGATACGAAAGTAAAGAGATGAAAACTTTTAAAATTGCAGTTTCAGGAAAATGAATAGTAAATTAGAAAAAAAAGAAAACAATATAGAAAAAAGTTTCTTTTCTATATTTATTACCACTTTTACAACAATTTTTATTGCTGAACTTGGTGATAAAACACAGATAGCAACTCTAATGCTTTCAGCTGAATCGGGGAAGCCAATAGTTGTTTTTCTTGGAAGTTCTCTGGCTTTGATAAGTTCAAGTATTGTAGGTGTTCTAATTGGTAAATGGTTATCAAAAAAAATATCTCCAAATAAATTTGCTTTCTTTACCGGTGCTTTAATGATACTAATAAGTTTATTTTTAGCCTTTGATATTTTAAAAAATTATTTGTAAATGATTTTAAGTTTATTATTGTCAACATTTCTAACCGTTTTCATAGCTGAATTAGGTGACAAAACTCAACTAGCAACACTAACCATAAGCGGGACTTCAAGTAAACCATTAGCAGTTTTTTTAGGATCATCTTCTGCACTTGTTTTTGCAAGTTTCCTCGGAGCTTTGACAGGTGGTTCTATTTCTAGTTTTTTGCCTGAAGTAGTACTTAAAACAATAGCCTCCATAACATTTTTTATTATTGGCATCAGACTTTTTATAAATTCATTCGCTATGAACAACGAAGAAAAAGAAGGCAAAGAAATTATTTAGTTTTAAGCTTGGATAAAAGGTGTAATAATGGAGTATATAAAACCTAATTAATTAATAATTTTTTATTCATACCATGTTCAGTACATCTTCAATAATTGATAATTTAAATCATTCAGAAAGGTTAGAGTATAAGAAATTATGCAGATCACTTAAAATTACAAAGAAATCTGAAAGGGATAAATTAGATATCGCATTAACAGCTCTAGAAAAACTTGAAATAATAAATAAAAATGAAAATAATGAATATACCTGCATAAAAGATAGTAACCATATTGTCGCTAAAATAAGATGTAGTAGCAAAGGGTACTGCTTCGCCGTAAGAGAAAAAAATAAAGAAGATATCTACATCAAAGAAAATCTACTTAATTACGCCTGGAATGGAGATAAAGTTTTAGTAAGGATAATAAAAGAAGGCTACAGAAGAAGATCTCCAGAGGGTATAGTTGATTGTATTCTTGAAAGATCAAATCAAATTCTTCTTTCTAAAGTTGAAATAATCAACAATGATGTATATGCAATTCCCATCGATGACAGGATTCTTTCTAAAATAAAACTTCCAAAAGAAGACAAAAAATATGCCTACAAAAAAGAAAATAAAAATATAGTTAAAGTTGAAATTGATAGATTCCCCATAGGTCAAGACGAAGGATTAGGCCATGTGATAAAAGAATTACAGCTAAATAATAATGAGGAATTAGATACTGATTTTGTATTATCTAAAAGCAATATAATTAAGTTAAGCAATAATAATTTAATTGAATCTAAGAAGATTGAAAAAAGGGAAAGAATAGACTTATCAGATAAAAACTCTTTTTTGTTCAGAAGTTGGAATTCTGATAATTCTCCAATTCTCCCAATGATTCAAATAGAGCACGGACAAAATAAAACTACTAAATTATGGATACATACAAATAATCTTGCAGAAAGAGTAGAACTAAATAGTAAAAAATCCTTAGAAATATTCTTTAATGGCTTTGAATCATTCCCCTTATTAGATAATTGGCAAAACTACCTTAGTGAAGGCATAAGATATGATTCAGAATTCAAATTAGGAGAAAAAAATGAAGCAATAAGTCTCTGTTTGAACTTAAATAGTGATAATGAAATAACTGAATGGTCATTTCATCTTACTTTAGTAAGATGTTCTCTCATAGTTGGAAGTGAGCATACTGACGCGCTTCTTTCTAGAAAAAGTAAGACTAGAATCACATCACGAATATTAAAACCAATTAAGGAATATATTGAAGATTTAGACAAAATATTGGAAATTTCAACATTATTTAGAGAAAAACATCTTTTTGAAGGTAATGTTGAAATCCCTTCTCCACTTAATAATGTAAAAAAACTAGATGAATTTTTTATTCATAATCCAGCTGAATATTCAAAAGGATATTTTGAACCTTTAACAAAAGATGATTGTCAAACATACCTCTCCCCATTACTACATGAAGGGAATTTAGTATGGTTCAAACATTCAAATCAATATGGATTAAAAAGTGCGGGATACATCTCTAAAGGATTAGATTACATAAATGCAAACGAAATCATCAAATATTCAGAATTTATCGGAAATGATATAGAGCTAAATGAAGATGGTAATTTATCATTTAATCAGATAATTAAGTTATGCGAAGATGATAATAAAAAAAGAATCTTACATAAACTCTTAATTAATGAATTTAAGGAAAATGAATTAAGCCTAATTACTAAAAATTGTGATAATAAAGAATCAGAAAAACTATATATTTCTCCATGGACAGTTCCAGGATATAACTTCACTAACCTCATTAATCAGTATAGTATTTTTAATATGTTAATAAATGGCAAGAAATCAAAGAAAAATAATATTAAAGAAATAAATATAATGAAAAGTAATTCATGGGATTCAGTAAATTGGGATATATTTAATTCCTCAATCTCAAAAAATATAGATACATTATTTAATACATTTATAATAGATAAACTGAATGAATACAAAAACAAAATAAATCAATATAAATCTAATATGATAAGTATAAAAAAAGTAAGAAAAGCTGAAAAATTATTAGGTAATATTTATAGCGGTTTTATCTTATCAGTTCAAAGTTATGGTTTTTTTGTTGAGCTAACAGACCTAAATGTGGAAGGTTTAGTACACGTTAGCACTCTTAATAATGATTGGTATGAATATAGATCTAGACAAAATCTATTGATAGGAAGAAAATCGAAGAAATCATATAAAGTTGGAGATAAAATAGAAGTAAAAATTATTAAAGTTGATATTCTTAAATATCAAATTGATTTAGAATTAACATAAATAATTAATCAAAAATATAAATGATAAAAATATTAATCAGACTACAAAACGAAGACATTATTTAAGAATGATTTTTAAGAAGAAATATTTATTATTAACCATTATTTTAATAATAATTTGTCAAGCTTTATTATATACAAATAATAATCAGAGGACTTCATTTAGATACTTTAAATGGACTGTCCAAGATGTAAATATAGGGAAATTAATCAGTATTTCATTTTTTTCTGGTTTATTTATAAGTACATTTTTAAATACTACAAATATTAGTTATAAAAAAAATACTTACGAAAATGTAGAAGAAAATTATGAACCTCAAAATGAAGATATGCAATCTAATGTTGAGATGCCACCTCAAAGAGATATTAGAGATGCTCAACCAACAATATCCGTCAATTACAGGATAGTCAAAAATACAGAAGAGAATAATTTTAAAAGAGATCAAAATTATTCGAATAGTCCGAATGAGGAAGATGACTGGGAAAATGAAGATAATGAATGGTAGAGAAATAGATAAATTAAATTATAAAAATGGATATTTTTATTTATAATGATGAATAAATTAAATTTTTTATGGAAGAAAATCTAGAACCAAATAAAGATGTTAATAATGAAATATCAGACAGTACTTCTAAATCCAACTCTGAGAAAAAAAAAGAACCTACAGCAGAAAGAGTTATTAATATGAGTGGAAATAATACTAATTCACAAAATAATACTGATCCTATAGTTGATATGAATAATAAAAATGACATAACCGCTAAAAATATTCCTAAACCACAAAAAGAACTTCCTATAGAGAAAAAGCCATTCCAAGAATTTATCAATATTCATTTGATTCCTGCTTTAAAAGAAGAAATAAATCAAAGAGGATTAGAAATAAACAGTATTAATCTCAAAAACACCAATAGACCTGTCGCTGGTGATAAATGTTGGGTAATCAATTGTGAAATTAAAGATACTTGCAGTTTTTGGCTATCTTTTGAGAAGGAGGACATAAGTTCATTAAAAAGTATTTCATTATCAAAACCAAATCAAAACCCTAGCATTATTGAATCATTCCTTATTGACGAAAAAAGAATAACCCTTAAATTGATTATTTCGAGAGTAATACAGAGATTAAATGGACAAAAATTAATAGGAGTTAATTAAAGAAACAATAACACCAAGTTAACTTTTTCCTCGAAAATACAAATCATAGTAAATAATAGTATTAATAAAACCTATTAAAGATGACTCAATCAACTATTGAATCAAAAAATAAAAAAGAAGTAAATAATGGAAAAATCCCAGCAAAGGAAACAATTTTGTCTCCAAGATTCTATACAACAGACTTTGAGGCAATGGAGAATATGGATTTATCTATAAACGAGGAGGAATTGGAAGCTATATGTGAGGAATTTAGGAAAGATTACAATAGGCATCATTTTGTAAGAAATAGTGAATTTGATGGAGCTGCAGAAAAATTAGATCCTGAGACAAGAGCGCTTTTTGTTGATTTTCTTGAGGGAAGTTGTACTTCAGAATTTTCAGGTTTTTTACTTTACAAAGAACTCAGCAAAAGAATTAAAGACAAAAATCCACTTCTCGCTGAATGTTTTGCTCATATGGCAAGAGACGAAGCTAGACATGCAGGTTTCTTGAATAAATCAATGAGTGATTTTGGATTACAGTTAGATTTAGGTTTTTTAACAGCTAATAAAGATTACACATATTTTCCACCAAGAAGTATATTTTACGCCACTTACTTATCTGAGAAAATAGGCTATTGGAGATACATCGCTATATACAGGCATCTTGAAAAGAATCCAGACAGTAAGATTTTTCCACTATTTAATTATTTTGAAAATTGGTGTCAAGATGAAAACAGACATGGTGATTTCTTTGATGCACTAATGAAAGCACAACCACGTACTGTCAAATCTTTAAGTCAAAAAATAACCATTGGAGGCTCTACTTTTACACATCCACTTTTTGACTATTTTCATAGATTTAGATACTTTTTGAACAATCTTCCATTGACATCTAAATTATGGTCGAGGTTTTTTCTTTTAGCTGTATTTGCAACTATGTACGCAAGGGATCTGGGTGTCAAAAAAGATTTCTACAGTTCATTAGGGTTAGATGCTAGAAATTACGATCAGTATGTTATTAATAAAACAAATGAAACTTCTGCGAGAGTTTTCCCTGTAGTGCTTGACGTATATGATGAATCTTTTTATGGAAGATTAGATAAAATAGTTGAAAATAATAAGGTCCTTTCTGATATAGAGAACAGCGATGTAAATAAACTATCTAAAACTTTAAAGAAATTACCTATCTATTTATCAAACGGTTACCAGTTATTAAGACTATACTTATTAAAACCTCTAGATAGCAAAGATTTCCAACCTGAGATTAGATAATCTTTTATACAGAGCAAAATTTTAAACTCATATGCTTTCGTCACAAATCAAATCAAATGAAATCGAATTTGGTAGTTGCAATAAAGATTTATTAGAAGAAATTATTTTCTATGGGATAGGACTTGGAGCTGATTTTGTAGAAATATTTATAGAAAATAGCGACAACGCAAGTGTACTTGCTGAAGAGGACTATATTACAAGTGTAAGTCCATCATTTGGAAGAGGTGCTGGTATTAGAATCTTCAAAGACAAAAGGGATGGATTTGTAAGTACTAATGATTTATCAAAAAATGGCTTGATGGGATCAGTATCGCAAGCTATTGAGATGCTAGATATAACTGACAAAAACAATAGGGAAGTATTTAACGGTCTTAATAAACATAAGAATTATAGTTTATCCAAGAAAACATGGATTAATGAAGTTCCATCAATTCATGAGATAAGTGAAAAACTATTAGTCAGCACAAAGTCTCTTAAAAAAAATAATAAAATAATAACTAGAAAAGGAAGTTACTCTAGAAATCTTCAAGAAGTAATCATTGCCTCCAGCGACGGGACCTATGCCTCAGATATTCGATTACATCAAACAGTTGGTCTTAACGTAATTGCTAGCGACGCCCAATATAGATCTAATGGGAGTAGAAGATTTGGATCATCAGGAATGCCTAATGAATTTAGATTATGGGATCACGAAAAAGCAGCAAATGAAGTGTTTGAAAGTTCAATGAACATGTTGTATGCGGATTATGTTGAGGCTGGACAAATGCCTGTTGTATTAGCTAATAAATTTGGTGGCGTTATATTTCATGAAGCTTGTGGACATTTGCTTGAAACTACACAAATAGAGAGAGGGACAACACCCTTTGAGAATAAATTGAATGAAAAAATTGCTCATGAATCTGTCACAGCAATAGATGAAGGAATATCAGAAGGATCCTTTGGTTCATTATCAGTAGATGATGAAGGTATGGAACCGGAGAAATCAGTGCTTATAAAAGATGGGATATTAAAAAAATTCATCTCCGACCGGGCAGGTGAATTACGAACTGGCCATAAAAGAACAGGGAGTGGAAGAAGGCAAAATTATTCATTTGCAGCAGCTTCAAGAATGAGAAATACTTATATAGCTAAAGGTGAGTACTCCAAAGAAGATTTAATAAATAGTATTAATGATGGTCTTTACTGCAAATCAATGGGTGGAGGCAGTGTAGGTGCTACAGGACAATTTAATTTTGCGGTTGAAGAAGGATATCTAATTAAAAATGGAAAATTAACTAACCCAGTAAAGGGAGCAACTTTGATTGGTGAGGCTAAAGAAGTTATGCCAAAAATATCAATGTGCGGAAATGACCTTGAATTAGCACCTGGATTCTGTGGATCGATTAGTGGAAGTGTCAACGTAACTGTTGGTCAACCTCATATTAAAGTTGATTCAATCACTGTTGGTGGAAGATAGCATATGAATTCAAGAGAAATTACAACTCAAATCTCCAAAGCTGCAGATTTCCTAAATCTTAAAAAATGGGATTATGGAGCAAGCTTTTCTAATGATTATTCTGTGCAAGTTGATAAAGGTGAGGCTAAACAACTTAAGGCATCACAAAAACAAATTTTAACTTTAAGAGTTTGGAACGAATCTAATCTAGTTGGTATTACTACAACAAGTGATATCAGTGAATCTGGTATTAAAAATGCTCTAAATCAAGCGAATATTGCTTCTGATTTTGGCAACAAGAATGAAAGTACAGAATTCTCACCCCTAGCCAAGGATCCTATTAAAGTTGAGGAATTAAAAAAAAGAAACCCTGCTGGAATTAAAAAATTACTTACTCTTTTAAGAGAAGCGGAAGTAAAACTATTAGAAAGTCATGACTCCATCAAATCTGTTCCATATAATGGTTTATCTGAGAGTTTTTATGAGAGAGTTTATGCAAATAGTGACGGTGCCTTTCGAAGTTATACCAAAAGTCAAGCTGCACTCTATTTATATGCAAGAGCAGAAGAGAAAGATAAGAAACCTCGTAGCTCAGGTTCCGTAAAACTTGGATATGGAGTTGATGATATAGATATAGAGTCGTGTATCAAAGATGCTTCTAAAAAAACAATTTCTCATTTAAATTATTCATCTATTAAAACTGATAAATATTTAATTTGTTTTTCCCCAGAATCTTTTTTAACGATCATTAATGCCTTTAGCTCAATGTTTAATGCTAGAAGCATTTTAGATGGAGTAAGCTTATCTAATAAAACTTCTATTGGAGAAAAGTTATCTACAGAAGCACTTAATGTTTATGATGATGGTCTTCACGAAAAAAATATTTCTTCATCGCCATTTGATGGTGAAGGGACCCCTACGAAAAGATTATGCTTAATTAATAAAGGTAGAATTGAAAATTTTTTACATTCTGAATCAACTGCAAGAATATTTAAAACAATTCCTACTGGCCACGCTGGACTAGGATCAAAAGTATCAGTTTCTCCTGATTGGATAGTAGTTGAGAAATCAAAGAAAAACTTTGATCTTAAAACATCTTTAGATCACTCTACTTATGAGGGAGAATTTGTTTATATTGAAGAATTAAATGCAATCCATGCAGGTGTCAGAGCAAGTCAAGGTTCATTCTCTCTTCCATTTGATGGATGGCTTTATAAAAACGGTGAAAAAATCTCAATAGAATCTGCCACTGTCGCAGGGGATATCAAATATCTTTTGAAAAATATAATAAATATTGAATCAAATCAAGAGGTAACAACAAGTGGGATTTCTCCACATATATGGGTAGATGAATTATCAATAACTGGTGACGCGTGAGAATTATATTCTGGGGGACACCTGAATATTCACTTCCGAGTCTTGATATTTTTATTAGATCTAAACACGAGGTAATTGCAGTTGTTAGCCAACCGGATAAAAAAAGATCTAGAGGAAATAAATTAATATCTTCACCTGTTAAAAGCTTTGCTGAGCATGAATCTATAAAAATTTATACTCCAGAAAAAATTAAGAACAATAAAAATTTTATAAATGAACTTAAATCGCTATATTGTGATTTATTTATTGTTATAGCTTATGGAAAAATTTTACCCAAAGAGATATTAGAAATACCAAAATTTGGTTGTTGGAACGCACATGCTTCATTACTTCCAAGATGGCGTGGTGCTGCCCCAATCCAATGGTCCCTATTGAAAGGCGATGAATTTACTGGAGTAGGAATTATGAAAATGAATGAGGGACTAGATACTGGCGACTTATTGTCGGAAGAAAAAATTAAAATCGATGATAATGATAATTTAAATACATTAACTGAAAAACTTAGTATTTTATCTGCAAAATTACTTTTAAATGCTTCATCTTTACTCGAAGAAAATATTAATAAAAATACTAATTCTCAATTAATAAAACAAAATACCCTTGGAAGAGAAATTACTTACGCAAGAATGATTGAAAAATCAGATTATAAAGTGGATTGGGGTAATGAGGCAATTAAAATTTCTCGAAAAATAAAAGCATTATTCCCACGAGCAAATACAACTTTTAGAGGTAAGAATCTAAAAATAATTAAAATAAAAGTTTTAAGTAGTGATGAAATTAATAACGAAAAATACTATTTCATAAGCAATCATTCAAAACCAGGTATTATTCTTGCTGTCATAGAAAATGAAGGAATAATAATTTCAACCAAAACTGATCCGATTATTTTGTTAGAAGCAAAACTTGAAGGTAAAAACATATCTAGCAAAAAGCAATTGATACAACAGTTAAACCCATCAGTAGGTGAATATCTCTCAAATTAAGTTTTAGATTCTTTTTTAGAGAATCCCCAAATGAAGGCAAAAAGAATCAAAATATAAAAATAATAGTCTGGAAGAATAGATTCTTTAATTAACGTATTTAGTAAAAGTTTAATCCCAACAATTAAAATTGCTATGTAACCGGCTGTTTCTAATCTAGAAAATATATCCAACAGTTTTAGAAAAATACCCGAAGTAAATCTTAAGGCTAATACCCCAATTACTGCTCCAAATATTATTAATATGTATTGATCGCTGATAGCTACTGCAGTAGTGATACTGTCTATGGAAAATGCAAAATCAGTAATTGAGAGAAGTGCTACAACCCTTAAGAACCTAAAATTATTTTTATTATTGTCTGTGCCATTTTCAACATTTTCTATTTCAGAATTTAAAAAAACATTAGAGAAGAATAAATATATTAAATAAAAACCAGCAAAAACCCTAATAAAAATAAACTTTAGAAGAACATTAGATAATATTATGAGAATAATTCTAAATAATAAAGATATTGTTATACCAATATTTAAGGCTCTTGACCTTAATTCCGAACTTTGGAGTGATTTAGTAAGAGAAGCTAGTGCGACAGCATTATCAGCCGATAATAATAATTCTAGTGCAATTAATATTGGTAAAAGTGTAAAGATTTCGTACCAACTGTCTACCTCATCTAGTGTGGGTATAAAAGAATTTATTGCAGCTGAATCCATCAAATATTATTCACAAACAATATAAAATCTAATATAATATGTCAGATATGAGTAATCAAGATTGATAACTATAAATGAGTTTAAATACTTTAGTTAATTATATTTCAAACTCACAAATTACGTCTGAATTAATCACAAAAATTTCAAAAAATAACGAATTAAATATTGTTGGTTCAAGTAGATATGCAAAATCAATAATCATAGATAGCATCGCAAAAAAAGAAGAGAAAAATATATTATTAATTTGTCCTAATATAGAAATTGCCTATAAATGGATTGGTTATTTTGAAAGTATAAATAATAAAGAAGTTTTATATTATCCACCAACAGAACATTTACCATACTCATCAATTAATAAATCCAAAGAAATTGAATTTACTCAGCTAACTGTTTTATCCAAATTAATAAAAAAAGAGAGAAATCAACTTAATATTGTTATATCAACAGAAAGATCACTTCAACCTCATCTAATCAATAAAAACTTATTAATTGAAAACACATTAGATTTACAAAAAGGGGTTCAAATTGAGATTCAAGAATTAGCAAATAAACTTACGTTGCTGGGTTATTTAAAGGAAAATGTAACTTCTACAGAAGGGTTTTGGAGTAGGAGAGGGGAAATAATAGATATTTATCCAGTTAATAATGAGTTTCCCATAAGACTAGAATTTTTTGATAATGTAATTGAGAAAATTAGAGAATATGATCCACATACACAAAAAACACTAGAAAGTATTGAAAAAATCGAAATAATACAGGCTGGATTTGATTTACTAATAAAAAATAAGTTAAATAAATTATCTAAGAACAGTATTTTTAATTCAGAAGATATAAATAAAAATAATCTTGATCGTTATTTAGGAATAATAGAAAAACAGCCCTCAAATATAATAAATTTCTTAAATAATGAGACTATCCTTGTCATTGATGAATTAGAAGATTGTAAAAAATTTGCTAATAATTGGTATCTAGATTCAGAAAGTAATTTTGATAATTGTGAGAGTGAATTAAATGTAAACCTAAAAAATAATGATATAAATTTTAAGGCTACGCCGAATTTGCATTTAAAGTTTGAGGAAATCTTAGAAACACTGGGGAATTTTAATTTAATTAAATTATATGAATTTGAATCTAAAGACAATATTGATAATAGGTTTTTATTAAACGATAAAAGATTAAATTCATACTCTAAAAATATAGGAAAATTATCCAACGATATAAATAAAAATATAAAAAATAAAGAAAAAGTATGGATATTATCAGCTCAGCCATTAAGAACTAGAACCTTACTTTTTGAGCACGAATGTAATACAAACTTTTTGAGTAATCCTGATGATATAAATGAAGCAAACAATTCAATCAATAACTCAACACCTTTAATTATCAAAAATAAGAATAATTATGAAATAGAAGGTTTTTATCTCCCGATATGGAAAATTATCCTAATAACAGACAAAGAATTATTCTCCCAACAATCTCTATTTAATAATGTATTCATAAGAAGAAAAAAAAGGAGTGTAAACTCAAATATTAATGTTAATAAGATTAGTCCAGGAGATTTTATAGTTCATAAAAATCATGGAATAGGTCAATTTATAAAAATAGAAAAAATAAATATAACTGGAGATGCAAGAGATTATTTAGTTATTCAGTATCAAGATGGCAAAATAAGTGTTGCAGCTGATCAACTAGGTAGTGTTAATAGATATAGATCAAGCGGAAAGATAAAACCTAAAATAAATAAATTAGGAGGAACAGAATGGGTAAGAATAAAAGATAAAAATAAGAAATTAATCAAAAAAGTCGCTATCGATATCTTAAAACTTTATGCAAAGAGAGAGAAACTAAAGGGACATATATACCCAGAAGATGGTCCTTGGCAAAACGAATTAGAGGAGTCATTCCCTTATCAACCAACACCAGATCAAATTAACGCTGTAAAAGAAATAAAATCTGATATGGAAAGCGATAAGCCAATGGATAGACTGGTTTGTGGAGATGTTGGGTTTGGCAAGACAGAGGTAGCTGTAAGGGCTATTTTTAAGGCTATTACATCTGGTAAGCAAGTAATTTTATTAGCTCCTACAACAATCCTAGCTCAACAACATTGGAGAACAATAAATAATAGATTTTCACCTTACCCAATAAAAGTTTCCTTACTAAATAGATTCAAAACTGTTAATGAGAGAAAAGAAATTTATGCTGGATTGAAAAATAACAAAATTGATTTGGTAGTGGCCACTCACCAAATTTTAGGAAAAGAAATACAAATAAAAAATTTAGGACTGCTAGTGATTGATGAAGAACAAAGATTTGGAGTAAAGCAAAAGGAGAAAATTAAGAAATTTAAAAATAATATAGACGTTTTAACTCTCTCGGCAACACCAATACCAAGAACTCTCTACATGAGCTTATCTGGGCTAAGACAAATGAGTTTATTAAATACCCCTCCGCCATCAAGGAGATCAATAAAAACATATTTATCTGAAATAGATTTGGATGTAATAAGAACCGCAATAAGTCAAGAAATTGATAGGGGAGGTCAAATATTTTATGTTGTCCCAAGGATTTCTGATATTGATCAAGCTGTAAACAAATTAAAAAATATGTTTCCGAAATTAAAATTTATTGTCGCTCATGGACAAATGATCGAAACAGACCTTGAAAATGCAATGATTACCTTCAATAACGGAGAAGTCGATCTTATGATATGCACTACGATAATTGAAAGTGGTTTAGACATACCGAAAGTAAACACAATTATTATTGAAGATTCTCATAAATTTGGACTTTCACAACTTTATCAACTAAGAGGAAGAGTTGGTAGGAGCGGGGTACAAGCGTATGCTTGGTTATTTTATCCAAATATAAATATAATCAATGATTCTGCAAAACAAAGATTGAAAGCGATAAAAGATTTTTCGGAATTAGGAAGTGGATACCAACTAGCGATGAAGGATATGGAAATAAGAGGTGTTGGAAGTTTACTAGGAGAAGAACAAAGTGGAAAGGTTAATGCTATTGGATATGATTTGTACATTGAAATGCTGCACGAGGCTATTTCAGAAATAAGTGGACAAGAAATACCAGAAGTAAGTGACACACAAATTGATCTCCCAATAAATGCATTTATACCAGCAACATGGATATTAAACAGGGAAGAAAAACTTGAAGCTTACAAATCTGCTACGGAATGTTCAAATAATAATGAATTAACTGAATTAGCTACAGACTGGGTGAACAGATATGGAACTTTGCCCAAACCTGTTGAATCACTAATTATGCTAATGAGACTTAAATTAATCGCTAAAAAATGTGGATTTAATAAAATCAAATTAAAAAAACCAAACGTTGTTATCGAGACAAAATTAAAAAATTCTACTTTTAAAATACTTAAAAATTCATTACCAGCTAGTGTTCAAAATAAATTTAGTTTTGATGAAATGGAGCAATTTTCAATAATAACTATAAGGGGTTTAGGAGTTACTGAGATACAAAATCAGATTGATCAATTAATGATTTGGTTTGGTTCATTTGTAAATGAAATAGATAATTTTGATAAAGATCTTTTAATTAAAAAAGAATAAAATATTAAATAATTATTTAAAATCCGCAAAAGAGTTTAATTTTAGTTAGGTTAATTAAAATTTTTTTTATATATGGGTGATTATATAGACGTCGGAATTCAAAATTCAATTTTACCCTTATCAGTAATTTTGTCATCCATTATTCTTGGTGTTTATGCACTATTAGGAGAAGAGACAGAAAATGATGATGATGATTCTGATTCAGGTAGCGGTGGCTTAATGCAACCAATATGAGATTATTTATAACTGATCAGTTTCGTTTTTCTCTTCGCAATCCTAAATATCCTATATAAAGATCCTATTAATAGTATAAAAGTAATCACTAAAGAACTAAAAATAAAAATAACTAAAAAAATCTCATAAATATTTAAGAAAAGTTCAATAATTAACATGAAAGAATTATTTAAATTATTAGGTATATTTTGCATGAGCAAATTCTTATTAGGTATTAAATAATTTATGTAAACTAATAAAAGACTCAAAAAAAACATAAAAGCAGCTTCGTAAAATAATCTTCTTTTAGATTTTCTTCGTAAACTTAATTTTTTTTTAAAAATATACTTATCAGAATTCATATATAAATTGGGTATGTTTAAATTTGCGATATATCAAAAATAAAATAACAAATTAGTAATAATTTCTATAAGAAATTAACCTATATTATCGTCTTTATGGTAAAGATGCTATATATTATTTATTTTGAATTTATTAGTTCATTTTTTTCTTTATCTTCTAGAGGATCATAAAAATGAATAAGAGTAGATGAGAATATAATTAAAGAACAAATTGCGATAAGCGGCGGAAGAAAAGAATTTAAAAATTTAAAATTGTTATCTAAACTAAATCTTAATTGTCTAGGAATATTATTAACAACAGCAGATTTTTTTAATCTTACTTTTGATGATTCATTTAACTGGTCAAAACAATTTATGATATCTGACAACAATGAATTGCCAATCTTTATAATTAGTGGTTTAACATCTTGCTTAGAGCTTTTGAGAACAATATTATGTGTGTGGAGATTGTCAGCTCTTATATCAATTAGTTTGGATTCATATAAAGGGATTTCGTTATTTATTAGAAGATTTGAATATATATAAAAGGCATTCATAATCGGCCCTAAATGTTCTATTTTGCCTTCAATAAGAGGTTGATCAATTATGATTAATTTCCATTCAGAAATTATTGATATTTGATCTTTATTTTCATTATTCGAATAATCGGGTAATCCTTTGATTTCGAGACTAACTGATGATTGATTAAATAATAATTTATTCTGCATTTTATTAAAAATTGAATAAAAAACTCTTCAACTTTAGATAACCCTTATTAGAGATACAAAGGGATAAAGTTAGTAATGACTTTATAAGAATCTCATCATTTCTAGTTCCATTTAAAAGTTTTTTAACTCTCATACTATTAATGTTTAACCTTTCATTAATTAATTCTATAAATCTCTTATTGAAGTCATTCCAAATAACTGAATTCTTTTCAGGATCTTCCTTAGATTGAAGTATCTCTCTGATATAAGGATATAAGTATTTAGACATTTCAACAGTAATTTTAATTAAGGCATCAAATTCCTCTAATTTGATATTGTTATTCATATGAGATTTTCTCAATGGATTATTATTCCTTAGTTTCCAAATGGAAACTTTATTAGGAAAAACATCATTTAAATTAAGTCTTTTTGATA
>JFLJ01000115.1 GCA_000634115.1 Prochlorococcus sp. scB241_528O2
TAAATTAAGTCTTTTTGATAAAGCGTAAAGTGACTGTATACCATTCAGATCTATGGTTTCTAGAATTAATAATAATAAATCAAGCTTCTCTATAGACTGTCTTGATATGTGATTTCCTTTTGTTAAAACAGTAATTGTTCTTTATTAAATTATTAATTTATTATAACAGAATTATTTTTATGTTTTTTGAAATAAATAAGAATATAACTTATCAAGTTCTTCAATAGTTAGCATTCCATAACTCCATAATAAGATTGGTAATGGCGTGTTATTTCTTATTGATAATTTTATACCAAGTTCTATTGATGACTCATCTAAACCTATCTCTTCAACTAAATAAATTATCATATCTTTAGATAAATAATTATTCATGAATATTACTTAATTCTTGAATAAACGAGAGATTTAGTCATTTGATTTAGGACTAATTTTCTGATAAAAACAAAATTATTTAAAAGTACAAATGACAATTTTCGTATTGGAAATAAAAAAGGGTTTCTATTTGCAAAAATTAAGATCAAAAAGTCAGTGATAAAAATAGTACAAATGATATCTACAATTCTGGTTGAAAAATATTTAAATTTAAATAAGATAAGATGCATTTTTGTAATAGCAATATTTTTATTAAGAAGATCGAAAATAGAATTAACATCTCTCCAACAACTATTTAGACCCTGACCACCAACAGGATGAAATGTGTGAAATGCATCACCTACAAAAACAAATTTATCAAAATTAAATATTGGAATATTTAGGGACAATGAAACAGGGAATATATTAAATTCTCCTATTATCTGATCTAACTTAAATTCATCTGGCAGGATAGTTGATAAATTATCCATTAAAAAATTTTTATCCGAATTTAACCTTTCAATAGATTTTAAGGTACTGGAAGTCCAAATTACCTGATATAAATTTTTTTCTAAAGGTAATAATGCAAGTGGGCCTTCTTCTCTAAAAATTTCGTAAGCTCTCTTTTCACAATTACCTCTTAAAGAAACCTTAAAAGTTAAACAAGACTGACTATAAGTTTTTTTTAAACCTATAAAATGGATCAATTTTTTATCAAGAGAGTTTGCTCCTGTAGACAAAAATTGATAATCAAATAATATTTTTTTATCTACTAATTTTGGATTAGTCATAAAGAAAATATTATCGTAATTATCAATCACACTAAAAAAAACATTCATAAGGTCTGAATGTTTTACTACCCAGCCAATATTTTCACTGGAACTAATATCATCATCTAAATCAGAAATTGTTAATTTGGTTATAGAAGAAATTACGCTGTCTGATATTGATAGGGTATCAAAGCCAAATAAATAAGGTTCTAATTTTTCCCAAAGTCTAAATTTAGTTAATATTTTTTTTGTCGAATGAGTGATTGCATAAGTTTTGTCCCTATCAATTAATCTATCTCTTGTTAATAAGTCAGTTAAAAAAATATTGCAATCAAACTTTGAGAGTGCAATTGAAAGTAGAAGACCTGTTGGACCAGAACCAACAATTTTAAAATTGATTTTATTTTTCATCAGAAAATATAAATAACATCTATCTATTAATGTAAACATAACAAATTTCTTCAAATGCTGGTCTTAATAAATAAGGGTATTCACCAACCCATAAATTAATTTCTGGTAACCAAGCATCGGTCAAATAAAAATCTCTGTCAAAATTTCTATTATTAGATGTTAATAAACATCTAATATTAGAACCCACTCTAATTTGACTGTGCTTATTTTCCATTGGAAAACTTAATTTTTCTAAATAACCATCTTCGTCTTCCAATTCAAGAACTAACCAAGTCCTTTTATTTTCAATCACCTCTAATCTACCTTGCATATTAGATTGCTCTCTAGAACTTTCAATCTTTTCTGTCTTATAGATATTTGATACGTAACCATCAAATATAGAAAAAAATTTATATTTTCTTATTTTCAAATTTTTTCTACTTGCTTCAAGAATAGGACCCCAGATAATATACAAAAAGAAAGCAACACAAAGTAATAACCAAAAATTATTTGTTTGATCTCCAGTTGAGCTAATAATTAATGATATAAATCCTCCAATTGAAGAGACTATAATTCTTTGAAGAATTTTTCTTGGGTTCCCCAAAGCGTATTTAAATTGACTCCCAGTACCAACTGCGGGAATAAGTTTTGAAATTTGATTTAATTTGATTGGAAAAAGCATTTTAAAAAATCAATTTTTCAAGTCCGTAAACTAATGATTCATAGTTACCTATTTTTTTAATAGCTTGTAAAACCCCTGGCATATAGGCCTTTCTATCAATAGTGTCATGTTTAATAGTGTAAGTTTCACCAGGAGATCCCATAATCACTAACTGATGGGCTAATAATCCTGGTAATCTTATTGAATGTATGTTTATTCCTGAATCTCTGAGTCCTCCTCGCACACCCTTTAATGACTCTGACTCATTAACTAAATTCTGATTAAATTTCTTAGGATATTCTTCAATCATTTCTGCAGTTTTTATACACGTTCCACTAGGAGAATCTGCTTTTTGATTATGATGCATTTCTATTAGTTCAATATTTTCATAGAATTTTGCAGCCACAGATGCTGCTTGTTGAAGAAGGACCATGCCAACAGAAAAATTAGGTATTATTGCACAACCAATAGATGCCTTCTGGGCAAAAACAGACAAATCATTTATTTGAGAAGTAGTGAGACCTGTAGTACCAACAACTGGTGAAATACCATATGCAATAGCAGATCTGGTATTTTCGTAAACAGAATCAGGATGAGTAAAATCAACTAAAACTGGTTTGATATTTTTATTTCTGTAATTTTGACTAACACAACATAAAGTTCCCTCAAAATCATTTGAAACAAAAACATCACAACTTTTCACCTTCAATAATTCAGAAATATTTGCCCCATTGTTCTTTTCACTTATGTCAATTGCTGCTACAAGTTCACAATCTGTTGAATTTAATACAGCGTTAACAACTTCGCATCCCATTCTGCCTAAGGCTCCGGATACTAGTACTGGTATGAGGTTTTTAGGATTTTCAGTCATTTTTGAAAAATTTTTTTTTTAAAAAAGGTTGTTACACGCTATTTATATTGCACACAATAACGTCTTTTCACTCTTAGGCTGTTAGAAATACTTAAATAAAAAGAATGTTTACGCAGGTCCGCTCAGCCAACCGCAGAGTATCTCCTGTTGAGGATAACAAACACAAAGTTGTAATAAAAGCAGTTTATGTTGTCCTTGAGCCACAATACCAAAATTCCTTAACAGAAGCTGCAAAGTCAATTAATGAAATGAATGGTCCAATAGGTATAGACCTTAGTGGCTATTTAATTGAAGAGCTTAGAAATGAAAATAATTTTGCTGATTTTAAAGTAGACATAGCTAATGCAGATATATTTGTTGCCTCCCTTATTTTTATCGAAGATCTAGCCCAAAAAGTAGTTGATGCTGTTTCTCCATACAAAGATAATCTGAAAGCTTCAATTATATTTCCCTCTATGCCAGAGGTAATGAGATTAAATAAGTTAGGTTCATTTAGTATGGCTCAACTTGGTCAATCTAAAAGTATCATTGGAGATTTAATAAAAAAGAAAAAAGAATCTGATGGAGCAAGCTTCCAAGATTCAATGTTGAAATTATTAAACACACTACCATCAATACTTAAGTATCTTCCAGTGGAAAAAGCTCAAGATGCAAGAACATTTATTCTTAGTTTTCAATACTGGTTAGGTGGTACCACTGAGAACTTAAAAAACTTTTTATTAATGATCTCAGAAAAATATGCAGTTTCAGAGAATATAAAAGATCAAATAGAGGAATTCAAGATACAAGATCCTGAAACCTTCCCAGATTTAGGAATTTGGCATCCTCTTGCTCCCTGCATGTTTGAGAGTCTTAAAGAATATCAAAGTTGGGAAAATAATAGGAAAGATATAAACCCTAAAGATAAAAATACCCCAACAATAGGATTAGTGCTTCAAAGGAGTCATATAGTTACTGGAGATGATGCTCATTATGTTGCAGTTATTCAAGAATTGGAATATAGAGGTGCAAGAGTACTACCTATCTTCTGTGGAGGTTTAGATTTCTCTAAGCCGGTTAATGAATTCTATTATGATTCAATCAATAAAGATGTGCCGATAGTAGATGGAGTTGTATCTTTAACAGGATTTGCACTAGTTGGAGGCCCTGCAAGACAAGATCATCCTAAAGCTATTGAATCTCTAAAAAGGCTAAACAGACCTTATATGGTTGCACTACCATTAGTTTTTCAGACCACTCAAGAATGGGAAGATAGCGACCTTGGATTACACCCAGTTCAAGTAGCACTCCAAATTGCTATTCCAGAGCTAGATGGTGCAATTGAACCTATCATTCTCTCAGGTCGTGATGATGCTACAGGCAAGGCACATACACTCCAAGATCGAGTTGATGTGATCGCCGAAAGAGCTATAAAATGGTCAACTTTAAGGGTAAAGCAAAGAAAAGATAAAAAATTAGCTATTACAGTATTTAGTTTTCCTCCAGACAAAGGGAATGTTGGAACAGCAGCATACTTGAATGTTTTCGGCTCAATTTACAGAGTACTTCTTGAAATGAAATCAAAAGGGTATCAAATAGACGGACTTCCAAGTAATTCAAAAGAATTAATGGAAAAAGTTATTAACAACCCTGAAGCAATGGATGGTTCTCCCGAATTAAATATTGCTCATAAAATGTCAGTAAAAGAATATGAAGAGTTCACACCATATTCACAAAGACTTGAAGAGAATTGGGGTAAACCACCTGGAAACTTAAATAGTGACGGACAGAATCTACTCATCTATGGTAAACATTTTGGGAATGTATTTATAGGAGTACAACCAACATTTGGTTATGAAGGTGATCCAATGAGATTACTTTATTCAAGAAGTGCTAGTCCTCATCATGGTTTTGCCGCTTATTACACCTATGTAGAGAAAATTTGGGGTGCTGATGCTATTCTTCACTTTGGAACTCATGGTTCACTTGAATTTATGCCCGGTAAACAAATGGGTATGAGTGAAACATGTTATCCAGATTCTCTTATTGGGTCATTACCTAATTTGTATTATTATGCAGCGAACAATCCTTCTGAAGCAACAATAGCAAAGAGAAGAGGTTACGCTTCCACTATTAGCTATTTGACTCCTCCAGCAGAAAATGCAGGACTCTACAAGGGACTTAAAGAACTAAGTGAACTTGTTGGTTCTTATCAACAACTAAGAGAAAACAGTAGGGGCATTCAAATTGTTAATGCAATTGTAGAGACTTCAAAACAATGTAATCTTGATAAAGATGTTGAGCTACCTATTAAGGACGTTGAGGAGCTTTCAATAGATGAAAGAGATCTATTTGTAGGAAATATCTATAAACAGTTAATGGAAATAGAAAGTAGATTATTACCATGTGGACTTCATACCATTGGAGAAGCTCCAACGGCAGAAGAAGCTGTAGCAACCCTTGTAAACATTGCATCTTTAGAAAGAGAACAAGAGGGACTAAGATCGCTCCCTGGACTACTGGCAGAATCCATGAATCTGACTATTGACCAGATTTATGAAGGAAATAATAAAGGTGAACTCAAGTTTGTTGAGTTAAATGAAAAAATCATAAAGACAGCAAGAGAATCAATATATGCAATGGTTAACTCCTTAAAAATTGTAGATGGTAGAGTTTATCTAGAGAAATCACTTCTATCTAAACTTTTTGAATTTCTGAAGGTATTTGGTTTAAATTTACCAACACCATGGCTAAGAGTTTGTAGATTAAATGGTTTTAATGAAGTAAATCAAAAAGATTTAAATAGATTATTTGATTATTTACTTTTCTGCTTGGAACAGGTTTGTGCGGACAAAGAAATGGATAGCCTCATTAAAGCCTTAGATGGTAATTATGTTTTACCAGGACCTGGTGGAGACCCTATAAGAAACCCAGGAGTTTTACCAAGCGGCAAAAACATACATGCCCTTGACCCTCAATCAATCCCAACTACAGCAGCAGTTGCTGCAGCAAAGTCTGTTGTTGACAAATTAATCGAAAGACAAAAAGAAGAACAAGGTACTTGGCCTGAAACAATCGCTTGTGTTTTGTGGGGTACTGACAACATTAAAACCTATGGAGAATCATTGGCACAAATTTTATGGTTTGTGGGTGTAAAACCAAAACCAGACTCTGTTGGAAGAATCAACAAATTAGAATTAATTCCATTAGAAGAATTGGGTAGACCAAGAATAGATGTAGTTGTCAACTGCTCCGGCGTTTTTAGAGATCTATTTATTAATCAAATGGCATTAATAGATCAAGCTGTTAAATTAGCAGCAGAGGCTGATGAGCCGTTGGAATCAAATTTTGTAAGAAAACATTCATTAGAACAAGCTAAAAAAGAAGGCACTTCAATCAGAGAAGCTTCTGCTAGAGTTTTTTCTAATGCAAGTGGTAGTTACAGTTCAAATGTCAATTTAGCTGTAGAAAATTCAACTTGGGAAGAAGAAAATGAATTACAAGAAATGTATTTATCTCGTAAGACATACGCTTTTAATGCAGATAATCCAGGTGAAATGAACCAAAAAAGAGATGTATTTGAATCTGTCATGAAAACAGCAGATGTTACATTCCAAAATCTTGACTCCTCAGAAATTTCTCTGACAGATGTAAGTCATTATTTTGATTCAGATCCAACAAAACTAATTAAAACGCTTAGAGATGATGGCAAAGAACCAAATAGCTACATAGCAGATACTACTACTTCTAATGCTCAAGTCAGAACACTTGGAGAGACAATTAGATTAGATTCAAGAACTAAACTTTTAAATCCTAAATGGTATGAAGGTATGCTCAAATCTGGTTATGAAGGAGTAAGAGAACTTTCTAACAGACTAAATTACACTCTAGGCTGGAGTGCGACAAGCGGCCAAGTAGATAATTTTGTATATGAAGAAACTAATGAAACATTTATAAATGACCAAGAGATGAGGAAAAGGCTAATGGATTTAAATCCTAATAGTTTTAGAAGGATAGTAGGAACTTTACTAGAAGTTAATGGTAGAGGATATTGGGAAACTTCAGATGAAAATATAGAACAGTTGAAAGAACTTTATCAAGAAGTAGAAGATAAAATTGAAGGTGTAAAAGAATAATAATCTTTTATTTCCTGTAAATTTTATCAGCGACTTTTAGAATTTGAGAGTTCATTTTTACATTATGAACTCTAACAATATTAATATCGAAAAAAGAACAAAGACAACTTATTGCTAATGTGCCAATATCTCTCTCTTTAGGATTTTTTTCATTTAAAATTTCTCCAATAAATCTTTTTCTTGAGGCACCAATTAAAATTGGTAAGTTTAAGTTTTTAAATACATCTAAGTTTCTTAAGATTTCAAGATTTTGATTTAAATCTTTTGAAAAACCAATTCCAGGGTCAATAATTATATTTTTTCTAGATATTTTATTCTCTAAAGCATTTTTTATCAAAGTTTCAAGAGAGCACTTAACTTCAGTCAGTAAATTCTCGTATATAGAGAGTTCATTCATATTTTTACTATTTCCACGACTATGAGTTATTACGAATGGACAGTTAAATTTGGAAACAACCTCTAAAATTTCCTTATCCCTTCTGCCTCCAGTAACATCATTTATCCAATTAGCGCCATTTAAAAGAGCTTCGTGAGCAACATCAGAATTAAATGTATCAATAGAAATCAAGATTTCTGGATATACAGATTTTATCAATTTCAAATAAGGGATTAACCTTTTTTTTTCTATATTAGATCCAACTTCTTCAGCACCAGGCCTTGTACTCTGTGCGCCAAGATCAATGATATCAACACCATGAGATAAAAAATGCTTAACTTGATTTAAAACTTTTTTTGAAGAATTCAAATCTCCGCCATCACTAAATGAATCAGGAGTTAAATTAATAACTCCCATAATTGAAGTTTTTTGCCCCCAGCCTTTTGGCCATGGGTTTTTCTTATTGGTAATTTGCAATTCTTGCGAAACTATTAGGGTCTAATGAAGCCCCTCCGACTAAGACTCCATCTATATCACTCATCGACATAATTTCGTCAATATTATTAGGTTTAACTGATCCTCCATATTGAATAATTACATCATCAAAACCTATTAATTTTCGAATCAAAGAACATATCTTGTTAGCGTCTTTAGCTTCACATGTTTTCCCTGTCCCGATGGCCCAAATTGGTTCGTAGGCAACTATTAGATTTGATGGATCAGTATTTTCCAGTCCTTGTTCAACCTGTCTAGTAATAACTCTATCTGCTTCTCCTCTCTCTCTTTGTTCTAATGTTTCTCCAACACAAACTATTGGGGTAAGTCCACTAGTTTGAGCGAAAACTGCTCTTTTATTAATTTGTTCATCACTTTCACTAAAATATTTCCTAGGTTCACTATGACCAACTATTGCATATGAAACTCCATGTTCAAGAAGCATTTTTGGAGATATTTCCGCAGTAAATGCTCCTTCATCTTCCCAATGTATATTTTGACTAGAAATATCTAAATAATCAAAATCAGAATGATTAGAGAAGGTTGAAATAGCAGTAAAAGGAGGAGCAATAACAATTTTACGATCATCCTTTATATTTTTTATTAAAGGTATGAACTCTTCTAAATAAGACCTAGCTTCAGCACAGGTCATATGCATTTTCCAATTACCAGCAATAACGGTTTTTCTCAAAATACTAACTCCAAGAAAATTATATTAATATACACCAAGGTGAATAAGCTATTATTCAAAAATTAATTCATTTTTTAGAAATATAACTTTATCCCCCTTATTTAATTTTCTCCCTCTCCTAGTTTCAACTAAACCATTTACTTTTACAGAACCAGACTTAATTAGAATTTTTGCCTCTCCTCCGGAAGATACTAAATTTTTCCATTTTAAGAATTGATCTAATTTCATTGTTTTTTATACCCAAAGATATTGATAAAGTAGGATAATTAATAAAATACATAATATCTTGCGATTAATACCTCCAATCAGGCCATATTCAAATAGGTTCATAAAAGGTTTTATATGCATGGTTATTTACGTAGCTTGTTGGCCTTTGTTAGCTTATTTAGCTGGAAACTTAATACCAGCAATTGGATCTGGCGATCTTTCCAAAGTTTCTAACATAATAGTTAAATCTTTATTGGTATTTTTAATTCAAAAAACTGCCCAGTTTGGACAAGATGTATTTATCGCAAAGCCATCATTAGAAATTAGTGAAGTAATGAGAGGAAATTTATTCAGCAAAATTCAAAAAATAGATATGAAGTCTGTTGAAAAGATTTCAGCTGGTGACATAACATATAGACTTACAGAAGACGCAGATAGAGTAAGCGAAGTTATTTATAAAACAGCTCAGGATACTATACCTTGTACCTTGCAATTATTAGCTGTAGTAATATATATGTTCTATTTAGATTGGTCACTAACATTATCAACGTTTATATTGGCTCCATTAATTATTTTTTCAGTTAATAGTTTTGGGAAAAGAGTTTTAATAGCTTCTGAAAAAAGTCAAGAATCAACAAGTGACTTAGCAGGTCTTATAGGTGAATCTATAAATGGAATGTCCACGATAAGAGCTTTTGCCACCGAAAATTGGATTGAAAAAAGATTTTATAAAAGACTAAGTGCTTATAAAAAAGCAAAATATAAAACATTAAAATTACTAGCATTTCAACATCCAGTTGTGGGATTTGTGGAGGCATTTGGAATATTGGCAATATTAGGTTTGGGAGCCGCAAGGATTAACCTAGGCCTTCTTACAAGTGAAGAATTTAGTAGTTTTTTTGCGGCAATATTGATGCTCATTGATCCAATTAGTCATGTGAGTACAAATTTTAATGACTACAAACAAGCAGAAGCATCTATTAAAAGGTTGAAAAAAATAAATCTAGAACCTATCGAAAATGATAATGAGAATTTAATGAGGATATCCAATATTGAAGGTAAAATAACTTTTAAGAAAGTTAATTTTGAATACAAAAAAGATACTAAAGTTCTTAAAAATATAAATTTAGAAATTAAAAATGGGGAAGTTACAGCTTTCGTTGGGTCTTCAGGAGCTGGTAAAAGTACAATGATGGCTTTAATACTAAAATTTATAACTCCAAATAATGGAGACATTTTTATTGATGACAAAAATTTAAAATTATTAAACACGAAAGATATAAGAAAAAATATTGCTCTAGTCGAACAACAGCCTTTTTTATTTTCCGGAAAAATTATTGATGTAATAAGAATGGGCAGGAACTTTACAAAAGAAGAAGTTATAGAATCAGCAAAAACATCAAATGCTCACCAATTCATTCAAAAGCTTCCTGATAAATATGAAACAAAGATAACTGAGAGAGGTTCTAATTTCTCTGGCGGTCAGCTCCAAAGGATAGCAATTGCAAGAGCAATCCTAGGGAACCCAACAATTCTCCTTCTGGATGAAGCCACAAGTGCGTTAGATGCAGAATCAGAATCAGAAGTTCAAGAAGGTCTTAATAGAGCCATGAAATATAGAACTGTTATTGTTATTGCTCATAGATTAGCCACTACCCAAGAAGCAGATAAAATAGTTGTCTTTGATAAAGGTGAAATTATCGAGGTTGGGACACATATTGATTTACTAAATAAAAGAGGGTTATATAAAGAATTATGTGAAAAACAATTAATTAAGAAACTATAATTATATTTTATCTATTAAAAAGCAAAATCCATGAGTGAAAATCCAAATGATTCAAATAAACCAGTTTTAACCTTTGAAGGCAAGGAATATTTGATAAACGAACTTTCTAAGGACATAAAAGAATCTATAAAAGCATTACAAATAGCCGAAACACAACTTAAAATGCATCAAGATACATTGAGATTACTATCAATTAGTCGAAACGCATTAGCAAATCAATTAAGAGAAAAACTAAAAAACGTAGCGTAATTTTTTTAATAATTATGAATTTCTTGTAGAGAGTAAGTATCAATTTGATTACTTCGTAATGATTTAATTGCCTTAATGGCGGCCTTGGCTCCAGGAATGGTTGTAAAAGTTGGAATATTGTACTCTAAAGCCGCTCGTCTTAAATATGCGTCGTCATAAAGAGCCTGTGATCCTATTGGAGTATTAATTATTAATTGAACAAGCCCCGAACGAATTAGGTCCTCTATATTTGGCCTGCCTTCATGTACTTTTAGCACTTCTTCAACTTGAATACCTAAATCGACCAAATATGAAGCTGTACCTTTCGTTGCAATTAATTTAAATTCTAAAATCAACAATTCCTTGGCAATGCCTTCAAGATTTTTTTTATCTAAATCATTTGTAGACAAAAAAGCTACTCCCTTAGAAGGGACACCATTTCCTGCTGCTAATTCTGACTTAGCATAGGCAATTCCGAAATCTTTAGCTAAACCCATTACTTCTCCAGTAGATCTCATTTCAGGACCAAGAAGTGTATCTGATCCAGGGAATCTTTTAAAAGGCAAAACAGCTTCTTTTACTGCCTGATATTTTGGATAAAATTCTTCTGTGAAATTAACATCTTCTAATGTAAAGCCTTGCATTAACTGGGTAGCCAATTTTGCCACTGGTTTTCCAATAGCCTTTGAAACAAACGGGACTGTCCTAGAAGCTCTTGGATTTGCCTCTAGAATGAATAATTTATTTTCTTTATTATTTAAATTTGTTACTGCAAATTGCAAATTAATTAAACCAATAACATTTAGTCTTTTTGCAATTAATTTAGTCCATTTTTTTACAATATCTAGAGTTGATTTTGAAAGAGAAATGGATGGTAAACAGCAAGCTGAATCTCCAGAGTGAATGCCTGCAGGTTCCACATGCTCCATTAAACCAGCTATAACAACAGAACCTTCTGAATCACATAAAGCATCAACATCTATCTCAATAGCATTATTCAAATATTGATCAAGAAGAATTGGATGATCGGGCGATACCTTGACTGCTTCAGAGATATATCTTGATAATTCATTCTCATCCTTAACAATTTCCATTGCCCTGCCACCTAAAACATAAGAGGGTCTAACAACCAAGGGGAATCCTATATTTTTTGCAACAATTTGTGCTTCACTTTGATTACGAGCTATTCCGTTTAAGGGTTGCCTAATATTTAATTCATTAAGTATTTTTGTAAATTCCTCTCTATCTTCTGCTAAATTGATTGAGATTGGCGAAGTGCCAAGAATTTTTGATCCAGTTCTAACTCCATCATTAGATTTAAGCCACTCAAATAAAGGTAATGATAATTTCAAAGGAGTTTGACCTCCAAATTGAACAATTAAACCATATGGATTTTCAGCCTCTATTATATTGAGTACATCTTCCAAAGTTACAGGCTCAAAATATAAAATATCACTAGTATCGTAATCTGTTGATACAGTTTCAGGGTTACTATTAACCATTATTGTTTTATACCCATTTGTAGAAGCCTGATATGAAGCATGACAACAACAGTAATCAAATTCAATTCCCTGACCAATTCTGTTTGGACCTCCTCCTAAAATCATAATTTTTTTTGATTCATTACTTTTAGAAATTTCGCTATCAAAAATTTGAGAATTTAAATTAATAAAAGGCTCCTCGTAAGTTGAATAATGATAGGGAGTTGAGGATGAGAACTCTGCTGAACAAGTATCAACAGTTTTATAAATTGGAAAGATATTCAAATTTTTTCTATATTTTCTTACTTCAAAAAACTCAGAATTAGTTAAATTTGCAATCTGTTGATCTGAAAAGCCTAATTGTTTAGCATGTAGCATTAAATCTCTATCTAGAGTAGTAAGGTCTTTTTCTCTCAAAAAATCATATTCAAAATTAAAGATATTACGTAATTTTTCGATAAACCATAAATCAATATTCGTCACTTCATGGATAAAAGCATTAGTTTTCCCAAGCTGCATTGCTTTTTTTATTATGAGAATTCTTTCAGATGTAGGGTTTCTTAAACTATTCTGTAATTCATTATCGTTCTTAGTATCTTCTATTGCATCACATTCCCAACCATGAATATCCAATTCTAAGGACCTTAATGCTTTCTGAAATGATTCTTCAAAAGAGCGACCGATTGCCATTGATTCACCCACGGATTTCATTGCAGTACTTAATGTGTGTGATGTCCCTTTAAACTTTTCAAAAGCAAATCTAGGAATTTTGGTAACTACATAATCAATTGATGGTTCAAAACATGCAGGTGTTTTTTTTGTAATATCATTAATAATCTCATCAAGTGTATAGCCAACAGATAATAAAGCTGCAATCTTAGCTATGGGAAATCCAGTTGCTTTACTCGCCAAAGCAGAGGATCTACTCACACGAGGATTCATTTCAATTACAATTACTTCACCGTTGGTAGGATTTATTGCGAATTGAATATTACTCCCACCAGTTTCAACTCCAACCTCCCTAATGATTTTCAATGATAAGTCTCTTAATCTCTGATATTCCTTATCTGTTAAAGTCTGTGCAGGAGCTACAGTAATCGAATCTCCAGTATGGACACCCATTGGATCCAAATTTTCAATACTACAAACTATTACTACATTATCTGCAGTATCTCTCATAACCTCTAATTCAAATTCCTTCCATCCAATAAGTGATTTTTCAATCAATATTTGATTACTAGGACTTTCTTCTAAACCTGTATTACACAATTCGACAAATTCTTCAAGGTTATATGCAATTCCACCTCCTACACCACCTAAAGTAAATGCTGGTCTTATTATAAGAGGATAGGAATTTATTTTTTTTGATACATCTTTAGCTTCAGTCAGATTAGATGCAATCCCTGATGGGCATACATTTACATTTATTTTTTCCATAGATTCTTTAAATAATTTTCTATCTTCCGCTTTATTAATAGCTCTTAGATCAGCACCAATTAATTCAACATTATTTTTTTTCAAGAAATCTGACTCTGATAATTTTACCGCCAGATTCAAAGCAGTCTGACCTCCCATAGTGGGAAGAATGGCATCAGGTTTTTCTTTTAAAATGATCTGAGAAACGATTTCAGGAGTTAACGGTTCAATATATGTTTTATTTGCTATCTCAGGATCAGTCATTATCGATGCTGGATTTGAATTTATCAAGATAATTTCATAACCAGCTTTTCTTAAAGATTTGCAAGCTTGAGTTCCAGAGTAATCAAATTCGCAAGCTTGTCCTATAACAATAGGACCTGAACCTAGAATAAGAATTTTTTTAAGATCACCTCTTTGAGGCATAATTTAAAACCTTCATTTATTTCATGCTAGTTATAAATCATCAGATGTTAATCAAGTTACTTGAAAAGCAACATTTGTTTCTATAGTATTGAAAGATATTAATTTTTTATGAGCGAACTTCAACGACTTAAAAGTTTGTTGCCTCCAGAAAATGAAAGTTGGGTATTTATTGAAGCCGCTGCTGCATTAGACCCACCTTTAATAACACTAGAGGAAATTGGTCGTGATGAAGTAGAAATACAGATAGATTTAGATAAATGGGATGATTTTGCTATTGACCACAGAAATTTATTATTTTGGCATGAAGTTGGAAAAATTCAAAATGACTCAATACCCAGGGATGGCTGGGAAATGGCGGCTCTTGCGATAGGACTTGGAGGAGCTATAGGGGAATTGTGGGTTCAAGATGGATTACTTTTATTGCTTGCTCTTGGATTATCAAGTTTTGCCGGTTATAGATTATACATAAAAAATAATTCTGAAAAGAAACTCCAAGATGCTATTTTTGCAGATGAAAGAGCTATAGATCTTGCTTGTAGATTTGGGTACAGCATACCAAATGCTTATAAAAGTCTTGGAGGTGCACTAAAGGAGTTAATAGAGAAAACCAGAAAAAAGAAAAAAAGAAGTTTCTTTGAGGATAGATTAGATGCTTTAAGAAAAAGTGCTGAAAAAGCGAGAGCCGAATTATCTCAGCAAGAAGGTTCAGAAAAATCAGTGTCTAGCGAAAATGTATATGGACAATAAAAGTTTGGTTTTGATGGCAGCTAAAGCTTGTGACGAAAAAAAAGCTAAAGATATTAAACTTATAAAAATTGATAAAGTCTCTTTCATAAGTGAATGGATATTAATTGCAGAGGGATTATCTGATGTTCAGGTTAGATCAATAACTAGCTCTGTAGAGGTTGAGTTAAGAGAAAAGGCTAATGTAGAACCAATAAGAAAAGAAGGAGTGAGCGAAGCGAAATGGGCTCTACTTGATTATGGTGATTTGATTGTAAATATTTTTCAGCCTGACATAAGAAAATATTATGATCTTGAATCATTCTGGAGTAATGGAGATAATCTTACATTTCCATAAATATCATTTATGACCGAATTTAAATGTCCTGTCCCAAGGGAGCAACAACCAACAAATGAATTCATTGAATTATCGAAATCTACAATTTTTTCTTGGCCAAAAACTAAAAAATCACTAATTCTCGTATTGATTAAATTCTGGATAGGAGCTTTTTTTATATTTTTCATTATTTCTTCTGGGAGTATATATTTCAAAAAATCCATCTTAAAGTATTTTCTTTTAAGTTTCTTTAGTAGCTTATCAATACCTCTCTTAATTTCTATAAGGTTATACCTGGGTTGGAATCATGTTTTTAAAAGATTGACTTCTGAGAGAGTTGAGTATGAAGAATCTGGCTGGTATGACGGTCAAGTATGGATAAAGCCATTAATTTTAAAAGAAAAAGAATCACTTATTGCCTCAATTGAGGTAAAACCTATTTTAAAAAATTTAATTCAAATTTTTTCTGTTATCTCAATTTTAACTTTATCAGGAATTTTACTTTTTCAATATAACAACTTCTAAATGAGTTCAAACTTTAAAAACCTTTATACATCAAATAATCCTCCTTTACAAGCAGTACTAATGAGAGGTTCCAACATTGAGTCAATACATAAAATTCATGCTGTTATCAGCGATAAAAAAGGGAGAGTATTAATGTGTGCAGGAAATCCAGAATATAAAAGTTTCATAAGATCAGCATTAAAACCATTTCAGGCAATACCCTTTGTTAGTAGTGGAGCTGCATCAAAAATCAATAATGCTTCAAAATCAATTGCATTAGCATGCGGTTCACATAGTGGATCAAAACTTCATTCAAGGGAAGCCTTCAAAATTTTATGGGAATATGACATCGACATTAATAATTTAAAATGTCCAAAATTAAATTCAAGTCCATTAGAACATAATTGTTCAGGTAAACATGCTGCCTTTTTAGCTACATGCAAAAAGTTAAATTGGCCTATAGAGAGTTACTTAAAAGGGGATCATCCACTTCAAATCGAAATATTCAGGATAGTTTCCGAATTACTTGAAATTCCAATATCTGAAATAAACGCTGAGCGTGATGATTGTGGTGCCCCAACTTTTTATTTAAAACTAATAGAAATGTCCAAGTTATATTCACTTCTAAGTAGTTCCGACAATGCTGAATTAGAGCAAATCAGTAGAGCCATGACAACTAACCCAATGATGATTAGTGACAACAATAAATTTGATACCGAAGTAATTAAGGCTTCTCATGGGAAAGTTATAGGTAAAGGTGGTGCAGAAGGAATACAGTGTCTATGCATGGTAAATGAAGGGATAGGATTGGCATTAAAAGTAGAAGATGGTTCAAAAAGAGCAAAGCATGCTGTTAGTCTTCACTTACTAAAACAGCTAGAATGGATATCTGATTTAAGAATTCAAGATATTGAAGAAAAGGTTTTTAATTTTTCTGAGGGCGTGCGAATTGAAGTTCAAGGTGAATTAAAATTCCAAGAATCCTAAATAAATAGAAAAAGATCCCTTTCAGATGTATGCTATATATATGACGCGGGGTAGAGCAGTCTGGTAGCTCGTCGGGCTCATAACCCGAAGGTCGGAAGTTCAAATCTCCCCCCCGCCACCAATTATATAGCCTCCATTTGGGGGTTTTTTTATTGCCATTGTGTTTAATATCTTAAAATTTATTTTTAGATTATTTCAAAAAAAGTAGGACTAATAAATGTTTCATAAATCTTCTATAAATAAAAAAGAGCTAATTGCCCCTTATTTCAGATCGAATGTCAATCAATACAATTATGAGTCTAATTTCTCTTAAATTTACTAAAAATTAGCTTTTTTGACGTTTATTTTGCACTATATAAATATGTATATTTGCCACTGATATGTTACTTCTCGGTTTGGTTCTATCGGGTTTAATTCCATTTGGAATCTGGTATGCTCTTCGCTATTGGAAACCTGAAACTCGAAAGAGTTATGCAGCAAAGTTCGCTTTTTGGCCGTTGATTATGTTTAGCCATTATTTAGGCTATCCAATTGCTAGAGCAATTTTTGGAATAACTAGTAGATATAGTCCAGGTTTGGATCATGCAATCCCAGGAGTTATAGTTATAGGTGTTTTAGGAGTGCCTTTTGCCTTTGGAATTGGTTATTTTATAGCTAGGAAAAAATTTAAATAAGGTTAAAAGTAGAAGTACAAAATTATATTACTAGCTCTCAATTTTCATGTGGGCAACCATTTAATTTTTCTTATTTAATACCCAAATATCTCTCGCAGTAAAAGTTTGCTAATTCGCGATTATTATAATTTTTTATTTCCTTTAGATTAAGCTTCTTCATCGCTTCATCACCTGTAATTTGATAGCTTGAGTTTAATTTCGCGCAGGTATCCTTTATTTTTGAATCATTATCAAAAGGGGTTCTAAGATAAAAACCAAAACCGAATAGGAATAATCCCAAAGTTACAACTTTTCTATGATTCTTCCACCATTGATAAAATTTACTTTCCATAAAAAAAAGAATGTTTTCTTTCTAATTGTAGATCAACTGTCAATAATAAAGGTGATATTTTTGCTTATATAATCTATTAAAAATTAATTTAGGGGTTAAAGATATTCGAAAAGAAAACTTAACTAATGGAATGGCTTTACTACATTAAAGGCCTTTGAATTTATCTCAAAACCTTGTTTTATTATTTTTATTTTAATAAAAACCCTAATAAGAATAATTTTTAAATATTTTTTTATATCCCTTAACTGCAACTATGAATTCATTGCAGTAAATTTCAGAAATTAATAAGAATTTATAAAAAAGATAATTATATATCTTACAAAAGGTGTTTATTAAAAATTATTAGACATCCTTTTGAATAGAAAATTTTAAATCAACTCTTACTATCAGGCCAATAATGATAAAAATTATCCCAATGTAAGAGTTTAAAGATAGATCCAAAAGATTTAATAAAGCTTCTATCAACAATTTTAACTCATAAATCATTTATATTAAAAATACTCTCATAAAAATGAACTTTAGAAAATAATAGAAAGTTACCATTTACCTTATTGAATAATTAACTAATTAAAATAGATTAATATGAATATAATTTAGAAATTAATGCAGAATTTACTACAGCGTGATCTAGGTTCAGGCTTGCTATCAATAGCAATTATTTTAGGTTTCTTAGGGTTGTTTTCTGTCTTTTTGAGAATATTAACAATTTCAATAAAGAGAATTCTTGAAGCAATATTCAAAAAAAATTAATTTGTCAAATAAATCAATAATTAAGATTTAACACATAATTATTCCTCCAGTAGGTATAATAACCTAAAAAATGTCAATTTTAGACAAGGCAAAGATAGGTGATTCTGTTAAAGTAAGTTTGAAACTATCAAAGGATAGACTTACTAAAGAAATTTTTGATGCTATAGAGATTTCTTCGGTGGGTGAAATTTGTGATTTCAGAATAACTGATGGTAAAGGTATAGGTGTCATATTGCGGTTATCTAATGGGAAAGAGCAATGGTTTTTTGAAGATGAAATTGATCTCCTTGACGAAAATGGAAATGTAATAAAAAAAATTAATAATAATGAAGAGAATAATATTTTGATATTTGATAGTTTAAAAAGATTAAAGTATGAAAATAAAAATGAGATTCCTGAATTAATTAATCCCATTAACTTTTTTCTATGGCTAGTTGTATCGATTAAAGATATTTTTTAAATCATTAAAAAATTTTTCTAAGATAGAGAAAAATTTATAAATATACTAAATAAAAACTTTAAGTAATTCTAAAAACTGAAATGGTACAAAATATTATAGATGTAAAAGATTTATCTAAGTCATTTGATATCTCTTCCAAAGAACCAGGATTAAAAGGTACAATTAAACATTTTTTTAGGAGACAAACAAAAAGTTTAAAAGTTATAAAAAATATAAGTTTTGAAATTAAAGAAGGAGAGATTGTAGGTTTTCTAGGAGCTAATGGAGCTGGTAAAACGACAATTTTAAAAATACTTTGTGGCTTAATTTATCCAAGTGAAGGTTCAATTTTAGTATCTGGCTACCAACCATATAGAAGAAAAGAAAATTTCCTAAAGAATATAACCTTAATAATGGGGCAAAAGCAACAACTAATTTGGGATCTACCGCCAATTGAATCTTTTTATTTGAACGCAGCAATATATGACATAGATAAGATCGAAGCAAAAAGAAGAATAAAAAAATTATCAGATATGCTTGAGATTGATGATGAGTTATTTATACCTGTTAGGAAACTATCCCTAGGTCAGCGTATGAAGTCAGAATTACTGGCAGCTTTGATACATCAACCAAATATTCTATTTTTAGACGAGCCAACACTCGGTTTAGATATTAATGCCCAGAGAAATTTAAGAAAATTCCTTAAAAAATATAATAAGGAAACCAATGCAACGATATGCCTAACTAGTCATTACATGAAAGACATTACATCACTATGCAAGAGGGTTATATGTGTTCATAACGGATCGATCTCTTATGATGGAAAACTAGAACTATTATTAAAGAAATTAACTCCTGTTAAAGAAATATTAATAGTATGCCGATCAGAAGAAGATGCAGTTAAATTAAAGAATTCTGGTTTTACTGTTAAAAATAAAATAAATAATGAAATCACAATAAAAGTAGAAAATAACTCTATTACTTCTTCACTAAAAACCATTCTAAATAATTTTGATATTGAAGACCTTTACATAAATGAACCACCCATAGATGAAATTATTGGGAAAATATTGATTAAAAAAGAATATGTTATCTAATTTAAATAACCGTAAAATTATCACCTTATTAAAGGTCCAATATTCAAATATGTTGGAATATCGAGTAGAGATTGCATTATGGGCTATTTCAGGGATTATTCCATTTTTCATGTTAAATATTTGGACAAACAATAACCTTAATGAATCTATAAACATTAGTGATGTTATGCTTTCTAGGTATTTTTTGTCTGCTTTTTTTGTAAGACAGTTTTCTGTAGTTTGGGTTGTATTTAGCTTTGAAGAAGATTCTCTTATGGGGAAAATATCTCCTTACTTAATCCAGCCTTTAAATCCATTTTTCAGGTATTTTGCACAACATCTTGCGGAACAAATAACAAGATTTCCTTTTGCACTAACAATAGCATTAGTATTTTTTATTTTTAATCCAGAAAGTATATGGATTCCAAATTTATTAATTTTATTCTTATCAATAATATCTACCTTCTTATCTTTCATAATTCAATTTCTAATTCAATCAATAATTGCATGTCTATGTTTCTGGACAGAAAAAGCATCTTCAATCGAAAGATTGTTATTTATCCCAACTTTATTTCTCTCAGGTCTTTTAGCTCCTATAGTTTCTTTTCCTGAGTATGTTAAATCTTGGATTTATTTAACTCCTTTTCCATATTTAATCGATTTTCCAGCAAATTTACTTTCAGGTAATTCAACAAATGTTATTGGAGGTTTTAGTATGCAAATCTTATGGATTCTATTACTTTTCCCAGTTTTTAAAAAAATATGGTCTAAAGGAACGAAAAAATATACAGCTATGGGTTCATGAAATTAAGAAAATATTTAATAGTTTATAAAAAATTTTTACATACTTCATTAGCTTCTGAATTGGAGTATAAAACAAATATATTTGTTGATTTAATTACTGCAATTTTAAGTTTAATAGGGAGTATTTTTTTATTATCTATTTTCTTTCAAAACAATGTCAGAATTGGAGGATGGGAATTTGAACAGGCATTAATAATTCAAGGTATTTATACAATATTGAATGGAATAACTAATACATGGTTTAATCCTAATCTTAAAGAAATAGTGAAACATATAAGGGAAGGAACCTTAGATTTCGTACTTTTAAAACCTATTGATAGTCAATTTTTTATCTCCTTTAAAAACATAACCCCATCCGGCTTATTAGAAATAATGCTTGGATGTTGCTTATTGTTATATTGCATCAAAATAAATCAAATAAATCTAAATTTTATTTTTCTGACTTTATGTTTGATTACTATAATCTGCTCAATATGTATTTTATATAGCTTATGGTTTTTTATTTCTACAACTACTATATGGTTTGTAAAGACATGGAATGCGACTGAAGTATTAAGATCTTTACTTTACATTGGAAGATTTCCTTTGAATTCATTTTCATTTTCTCTAAGAATATTTTTTAGTGTGTTCATTCCTATTGCATTTATTACTACAATACCCTCAGAAGTTTTTCTAGGTCTTTCTCAATTATGGAAAATTTTGCTTGAAGTTCTTGTTGCTATAGTATTTCTATTTAGTTCTAGAAAGTTCTGGTTATTTGCATTAAAATTTTATTCATCAGCCTCTAGCTAATATTATTTAATAACTTCCCTACAAAATTCCCAAATTCTTTGTTTACTTTTAAATTTAGAAAGCTTAGATAATTTTTTAAAATTAGATTTAGATTTCTCAACATTTAAAAGCCTACAACTATGCTCAGTCTGATAATATCTTGAAATGATTCCTAATTTGAGTGCAACATCACAAAAGATAATTATTATCAGCAGACTAAATATAGGCTTAAAAATTTGTAATAAAGAATGTAAATAATTATCATTTTCAGTTTTTAATTCGAATTTCATTATTTAACTATATGTTGAGGACACTTAACAGCAGCAATGGCAACTGCTGTAACTTTGAAGTTTTCTGACTTCTCAATAACATTTTTAACTTTTAATGGTCCAAATTTATTACTTGCATCACTGTAAGAAAGAAGTAGAGATTTATAATTATCATGACCTATATTTCTATATTTACAAAAATTATCTCCAACATAGTTCAAAAGAGTTAGTAATGTTAATTCAATCATTAAAGCTTTTAACTAACGAACTTCTTACGAATAATACATTGCATCAAATTTTTAACAAGTTTAATTAAAAAAACACTTTAAATCTTGAAATAGGAAATTTACTTATGATGTTTAAAATTACAGAATTTAGAGAATTAAAAGATTAATACAGATGCAAATCACTAAAGCACTATCTGTAGTGTATATCATGGATCCAATTTGCACTACAGATAGGGGGTTGCAATTTGTAAGAAATTGGTTTAAAAATAAGGTTCCCCATCACCCGGTCTCATAAATGTGAGGCCTTTTTTTATACTCTTTAATAAAGTAAAATTTTTATTAAAGTATTGATTAATAAAAATATTAATTACTAATAACATAGGATTAATAAAACAAGGCAATAATTAATTTATCTTTTTTAAATGTTTTGGACACTTTTATGACCACAACATTATTAGTATTCAAAATTAATCAACTTAAAAAAAGATAATTATGGATTTAATAATTAAACTAATACCTACAAAAAAACAAACTATGGTAAAAGTTTTTTTAATTAATTTATTTCCTTTTATTTTTGATAAATGAGCCCCTAAATATCCTCCTATAAAAGAACCAACTATTAATAATAGTAATATATTTGTAGGAACTGATTCTATTTTACTCAAAAAAACTGCTCCAGTAAAATTCCAAAAAATTCCAACAGTAAAAAATGTCACACTTATAGCACGAAGAAAATCCATTCCAAAGGTTTTTATTAAAAGTATTGTTACTAGTAATCCAGTTCCTGAAGAAATAGAACCATTCAATATACCTATAAGAAAAATAAAAATTAAAAATCTAATTTTATGAATCAAATGAAGTTCATTATTCCCAGATAACAAACCTAAATCTGATTTAAACAATGAGTAAAAAGCTAATAATATTGAAATTATTCCTAAAAATAAGTATAAATATTTTTCTGATATAAATTCAACAATAGAAGCTCCAAAAATAACTCCAGGTAATCCAAAAATTAAAATCTGGAAAGCAATATAAATATCAATTTTTAGAGATTTGCTATTTCTTAATGAACCGCCTAGTCCTAATGCAACTGTTGCTAATTTATGACTAGCGAGAGCCTGATAATAAGGAACACCAAATAAAATCAAGGCTGGCAATTGGAGTAAACCTGCTCCACCTCCAGAAATAGCTGAGAAAGTATTAGCAAACAATGATATCAAAAATATAGAAAAACTTTTGTAGAAAGAATAGTCAAAGCTATTTACTAAAGTTGCTAATAAATAAAGCATTAAATCTAAATTTTAGTATTTTAATAATGAAATATTACTTTAAAAGAAACGTTTAATTAACAAAGTCATATCTTATCTTTTTCAATCATAGTTTAATAAAAACTGTTATTATCAAAAAAACATCAAGAATGTTATGCATACACAAGATGCAATTTATCTTGATCAGCTATGTCCCAAGATAAGTAATAAAAGTTGGAGAGAGTCACTTCATAAAGTTACTAATTATAAATGTATATATTGCGGTAAAACATCGGAATCACTAGATCACATTCATCCAATGTCTAAAGGTGGTATAAGCAGTACAAGTAATTGTGTGCCATGTTGTTTATCGTGTAATGGGGAAAAATCAGATTCGGACGTTCTTAGTTGGTACAGAAAACAAAATTTTTATGATCCTAGAAGGGCAATGGCAATAAGAGCATGGTTTAATGATGATTTAAAACTAGCTTCAGTTCTTTTGAATGACTTAAATTAAAAATTAAATTATGAAGTGATTAAGATTCCAAAAAATATTTTTATCAGACTTAAATATAACTAGACTATTTTAAAAATAATATTGAATTTCATTTAAATCATTCTTTCAACCTCGTAATTTATTTTATAGCTCCTTAAATTTGAAATATTAGAATAATCATCTTTCCACATTATTGGAGAATCTATAACCTTTCTCTCTGGAGATTTAACTGAAAAAACCAACACAAATACAAATAGAATAGTAATTAAGATTATAGTCATTACTAATTTGTCTGAAATATTATTCATTAGAGTAATCTATCCAGAAAAATTTTTGTCAGGAGTAGTTTTTTCATAAATTTCTAAAAAATATGACTTAAAATAATTAATTCCTTCCTTTCCAATTAATCCAATTGACCATCCACAATCGTTTACTACTTGCAATGAAATTTGATTGGCCAAGTCATCCTTCTCTATCCATTTTTTTTGAGGATTATAAGAAAAAGATATAATATTTTCTGTTTTTACAATAGCGGATTTCATTGCTTCATCTTTAGAGAAATCATTTTGAATAGCTTTACAATATTTTCTCGAGAAATTATTAGAGATCCTATTTTGGAGTAAACTAACACTCGGGTCTGATGTATCAAATGCTAGACCTGTTGGAGGATTTAATATATAAATCATAAACAACAATAAACCTAAAAAGAACTTTGACAATAGCAATAAATTAATATTTACCTAACCATACTAGTTTTTTTTTGTTTTCTTTTCAATTCAATCTCATAATTCTTAAAAGCATAATTAAATTTCAATTTATTAAAAATTAATAGTATTCCCATATGTTAAGTAATAAAATTCAAAGGATTTACTGAATTACTTATATGTACGAATCATTCATGACATTGCTTTTTTTTCCTGACTGGACAAATGGACTACCCTCTGACTTTTTAATACTTCATTTTTTTGTTGGAGCTGTAATTTTTCCATTCAACATGATACATGCTAAAGCAAGAAAAATTGACAGTCAGAATCCACAGGAAGCTGCCAATGGGTATAAGAATTCAGGCAATACTACTTTTTTTGGATACGAAGAAATTAATTAGATTTCAAAAAAGTTATTCAAGGAATCACTTTATTGATGATAATTTCCTTAAATTCAAGATTGGATATCAAAGTTTTTAGTCCTAATGAGCCTATAGGATATTGATTCTTTTATTTGGATTAATATTTATTGGTATGACTATATATTATTTATGCTGTTAGTACTAATAAAGAATCAATAGAAGATAAAAAAATTAGAACTGCAAAGGAGTTTTTGCAGCAAGAGAAAATAGGGAAATTATTTCCTAAGCTAAAATAAATTTAATTATTTTAATTATTCAACTGATTTTGTTTACAATAATAATGATCAAATAATTAGGATCAAATAACATTAGCTTAAATTCTCTCAAGTAAACATTTTTCTCTGAAAACCTAAATCTAAAATGTAATTTTTTTACGAGAAATGAATATTGTGATTTATATAGCAAGAATATATTTTCATAATTAGCAAAAAATGTTAAAAATAAAGAAATGATTTTAAATTTTGAAGAATTACCCTCAATATCTATATCTTGCTAGTGGAGTAAAAAATGGAGAAGGGTTTTGGATTGTGGGAGTCAAAAATTGTGATGAAAATATTCTGGAGGATAAAAATGTTGTAGATTGCCATAGAAAAGAATTAATAGGAAATAAATCAGCTAAAGAAATACTTTTCGCTATTAATTTAAACGTCAATAATTTATTCAATGAACTAAGAAATAAAAATTATTTAATTGAAAGACCTTCAACGGGAATTTCTTTTGATATCCCACTAGATCTCTTAGAAAGTATTTTTGATTTCTGGCTAGATATATATAAAGATAAAGAAGCTTGGGAAACTTGTATAGGTCTTCTTAAAGTAAGAAAAAGAATTTCCCTAACAAATCTAATTACAAACGAAAGTTTAAAGGGTAACTCAAAAAAATGGGCTATGAAGGTTGAAAATTTGCATACATACATACCAAATTCATTTAGATTTGAAAAGTTAAATGACCCTATGTGGCAATAATTCATACTTTAATTAATTAATATATTTACTTCTTAGGATATTTAAGTAAAAATAATAATATTTATTAATTAAAAATGAATAAGCCATATTCTTTTAGTAACCATCAAATGAACGGAATTGTCGAGAATACTTACGTCAACATAATAAAAGAATGTGAAAATTTAAAAAAAAATACTAATTGCCCAAATGAGCAGGTAGTAGCACTTTTAAGTGTAATCGCATCAAATTTTGCAACTAAAACTGAAAAAAATAAAAATTAAGATGATAAGTTATTTCACCTGGAGCGAATTTGATAAGAGCGTAGAACAAATAGCAATGAAATGTAATTCATTGGAGTTTTCAGGAATATATGGAGTTCCTCGTGGTGGTTTATGTCTTGCTGTAGCATTAAGCCATAAATTAAAAATAAATTTAATTTCGGAACCAATAAAAGATTCACTAATAGTAGATGATATTTATGAAACTGGTATTACATTAAAGACCTTCAAAGATATTGAGGGAGCAATGTTTTTTGTATTATTTAGTAAAATCAAACCTACATGGTGGAATACTTTATATACCTCTGAAAAAAGTGAATGGATCGTTTTCCCTTGGGAAAACACTTTAAATATACAAAGTGACCGTATAGATTACATAGAAAAAAGAGGTTTAAGTTGAAAAAGAAATTATATTTAGCAAATTCATATGGATTTTCAAAACAAACTAATAAACTCTTATATGAATTTATTAATATCTTCAATGAGCTAAATATAGAAGTTTATGAACCTTTCGAGAGGACGAAAGACATCATAAAAGATGAAAATGAATGGGCTTATGACATAGCAAAAAGTAATTTCCATGATTTAAAAAAATGTGATGGAATTTTCGCAATTGTTAATGGTATACCTCCAGATGAAGGTGTAATGATTGAATTGGGTATTGCTATAGCCCTAAAAAAGGAAATCTTTTTATTCAGGGATGATTTTAGAAATTGTTCTGATAGCAATCAATACCCATTAAATCTCATGTTATTTCTAGGACTACCTAAAAATAATTGGGAAAAATATTATTTTGAATCCCTACAAGATATAAATAATAATAAAAAAGCATTTGTAGAGTGGGCAAAAAGATCTAAATAAACCAAGACATTTAAATAAAGTTTTAAATTATAGATAACTCTGATATGATGTTAGAATAAATTTATTTTAAAAATTTTGACACAAGTTACAGTTGGAGAGAACGAGGGGATTGAATCTGCCCTTAGAAGATTTAAAAGACAAGTATCTAAATCGGGAATCTTCGCAGATTTAAAAAGACTTAGACATCATGAAACCCCTATTGAAAAATACAAAAGGAAGTTGCAACAAAGAAGAAAAGCAAGAAGAAGATAATTTAAAATAAATCATCTGGAACTATACTTAATTTTTGTAAATAGAATTTTTAATAGGTTAAAAAATCAAATAACTATATTATTTAAGTTTTTTAAGCTTTTTAACAAGATTTATTCCTACCCCTGATATAGCAAGAAGATCTTTTTCATCGGCTGTAATAACAGCTTCTTTTGTTTTAAATCCGGCATCATACAAAGCCTTAGCACTTTTAGCCCCAACACCAGGGAGTGTGATTAAGGTTTCAATATTTTTCTTTGATTTTACTGTTTTTGCTTTAGTTTTTGAAGATTTTGAAGACTTAGTAGGTTTTTTCTCTTTTTTTAAAGGTGCTTTAGTGGATACTGCACTTTTAAATAGAATAGATTTTAGTTTACTTAAAAATTTAGAAATCATTGAAGATATATGAGTAATAAAATTAAAACTTCAATTAATATATTATCAAATTCCAGAGGAAATTAATAACTTAACTAAAAATAATTGAATGAAATTAATTTATTTACATTTATATAAAGACACATATTTAATATTTATGCAAGCATAAAAGCAATTGCAAAGTATTTTAAATACTCTAAAAGTTCTGAAAAAAGAAAGAAATATACTTTCCAAAATTTAGCGTTATCAATCATAGTAAAATTAGATTCTTAATAGAAAGAAGAGAATAGAAAATGAAGCTCATATTTATAAGTGGTCCTTCTGGAAGCGGTAAAACAACCTTATCAAATCAAATAGTACTAAAAATTAAAAATGGTATTGTTTTAAGTACAGATAATTACTATAAAACAGGCCTAATAAGTAAAATACTTTCAAAATTTGTTGAAGGTTATTTCGATAGAAGCATTAGTTTTAATTACAAACTATTTAAAAAAGATTTTAATTATATTCTTAAGAATGGGATCTCAATGCATGAACGTTCGTATAATTTCGAAAAGAAAAAATTAAAAAATTTCTTAAACAAAACAAACAATATTAATTTTCTAATTGTTGAAGGTATTTTTGCTAAAGAATTCTCAAACACGTTATGCGATCAAAATTATTTTTTTTTAGAATTAAAAATTAATAAAAATGAATGTATGAAAAGAGTTATAAAAAGAGATTGCAAAGAAAGGGGTAAGACCAAAACAAAAGCTGAAAATGATTTCTTAAAATCTTGGGTTATTTATTACGAGAAATTCAAAAATAAAAGTAATAAAAATAATAAAAATGAATTTATTTTATCAAAAACAACTGATATTGATCAGATACTTAAAAAAATATATAGTTAAATCTTAAATTTATTGACTAATATTAAAGCACTTAAAATTGCGCCTTCAATCCTACCAAATCCTTCGCATTGAAACCAATCTCCACAAAATCCAATTCTATATTTTCTACTAAATTGTAGAGATAATGGAACAGCGCATCCAGAAGGTTGTGATGCTCTCCATTTCATAATAGAGATTTTCTCATTAAAATTTAGTTGATTTATGAAAGAATTACCTTCAAAAAGCTCATTGAAATTTGTAAATATTTTTTGTTTAAATACATCTTCATCTTTTGTATTTGTATATGAATTGAAAAAATCTATATTTCTGGAATGTACTACGATTCCTAATTTATTGTCATCTTGTAGCTGAAAAATAACTCTTTCAAATTTATGTTTATTTTCTAGATTTTTTTTTAAATAAAAATACCTATTTTTTTTAAGATAGCAATCTTTATAATTGTAATTCTGATTTGTATAAATTAAATAAGTCAACCTAGGAATAAATGATTGTTTATTTAAGAAGTTCAAAAGCAAATCAATTGTTTTATCTTTATTTTTTGGGATAGCTTTTCTTAAGGGGATTTGATTTATATTTAAAATTTTCAATGACCTTTTATGCAATAACAAATTAGTTGAACAAACAAGATATTTAGATTTGAATTTATCTCCATTATTAGATGTTAATATCCATTCTTTATTATTAAACTCCAAATCAACTATTAAAGTTCCAAAATAAAAATCAATTACATCATGTAAATTATTAGATTCAATTATCTTTTGAGATAATTGACTCATAGAAAATAAAGATTGATAATTTAGACCAAAAGAAAATTCAGATTCTATATTAGTTTCTAAATCAGATTCCTCACCTAATAATATCAACTCTGAATCGTCATTTTTTATAAATTCATTGTCCAATAATTCATCAATATAACTTTTTAATAGAAGGTTTTTGTTGCGATTGTATATATTTATATTTGGTGAGCCATGATTTAGTTTCCAACCTTTAAACCTTTTGCTTATTCTTGTACTTGATCTACCTCCAAGTCGACGACCAGCCTCAATTAATGCAACTTTTTTTGTATTCTTATTTTTAAGATACTTTGAAGCAAAAACACATGCAGATATTCCTCCACCTATTATTAATAAATCGTATGTAATATCACTTTTCATAAATCTGAAATTGATAGGAATTATATTTCATGTTCAAAAAAACTATAAACAGAATGAAGTTTTTCTGATGATGAAAAATCAGTTTCAATTAAAGGTGTTATGTTGTTCTTTTTATAAAAACAAATTAATTCTCTTGTAAAATCATAATAATCTTCTAACGAATATAAATACTTTTCTGATATGTGAACCCCTTTCCAAGGTCGAAATTTAAACCTCGCTATAAATTGTTTTGAAGGTATTAATAAACTTCCAAATAGATTTAATTTTGTAGATTTTGCAGCTTCCTTGAGATAAGTCAATTCATTCTGAAGTACTTTAATATCTGTACCATATTGCAACCAAGCTGAATTTATTAATCCTGAAGTAATTTTCATAGCGAACCTTTCTCTTTCTGAAAATACATTAAAATATTTTTTTAAATAAGGATTATAAGCTATACCTAATTTAACTTTTAAATTATTTTCTTTTTTTATATTACCCAAAACATTAATTACATCAAAGTCTTTTTTCTTATTAGAGCCTGACACAAGAAGAATTTCATAATTTCTATTGGAATAAGAATTTTTTAAAAAATTTAAAAAATCTTGATATGATTTTTCTTTATTTTTAGAGTATTGATGATAAAGACTATAGTGATAAGTAAGATTAAATTCCTGAAAGTTTTTTGATATATATTTAATTGTTGAATCAAATAATTCCTTCTTAATTGAACCTTTACAGGGGATGTTAATATATTTAATTTTATTAGATTTGCAGAAATTAAGTTTATTTTCTAACTGAGATATATTTTTAAATGTCAATTCAAACCTTAAATTATTATTCATCAATTATTTATAGTTAATACTTAAATATTTTAACGAAAGCATGCATCAGCAACGATTCTTAATTTTGAAAGCATTTTTTTATTCTTATTCTTAATTAAATAACTAGGAGAAAACTCCAATAATGCTTTTATAGAAACTTTATCTTCTGTTGATTTTTCAATTATATCATTGAAACATTTCCAATTCTTTGAAATTAACATCCCAGGCCAGGATAAAATAAGACCTGCAAAAATTCCTATAAATAGAAACAATAAAGATCTCATATTTAAAATATTTAATATGAATAAATGATATAAATAAAAAACAGAAGTACAAGCTAATAAAGAAATAGTTAATTATTTTCTAATTTATTTAGGAGATCATTTAACCAAAAAAGATTTTGATGAACTCAAAAGGTTAGAATATCAAAAAATATATTTTAAAAATATGGCAAGCCAGGATTATTTAATTGCAATAGCATTAATAGAGCAAAACCTCGTTAGAGCAATGCCTCTTGGAGGTAAAGAAATTAAAGATAATTTAGAGGAACCAGGAAATTTTAAAAAACTTGGTGAAGAGGTTATTTTAAATCTTCTACTTAGGGTTTTTCAAAGAAGTGATGAAGGCGCATTGAAAAGGTCCTCTGAAGATAAAGGCTTACTCTTGGTTCATATGCATCCTAAAAGGATGCAGAAAGAACTTCCATTTATTAAATCCGAATGGATAAGAGATGGTGATACGCAACAATTTCTGAAATACCTTGGTAATCTTTCCAAAGAAGTATGGACTGCATCATTTGTAAAGTACAAAGGGATTGAATTTACTTCTATCTCAAAAAATGAGGAGATCTAAAATATATTTATAAATATTTTCTGTTAAAGGATTTCTTTCATTAAATTATTATTTTTCTTAGATAATCTGAAACATTTTTTACCATTACCAAAATCTATTGAAGAATATTCAAAATCATTTTTGATATGCAAGGCACAATTGCCCTCAATACAAATACAGGAATTTATAATCTCTTTATTAAGAACATAATTAACATAAGGTTCCCTCTCTTTTTCTTCATCGAAATGAGGACAGGCAATCCCATCGACTATTCCTAAGCAATTAATTATAGTTAATTCTTTAGCAAAAGAATCAGTTACTCCCTTATCAAACCAACAAATAGCTCCAGCACTTACACCACTCATTACAATTCCTTTTTTATAAGCATTTTTTAAAATTTTATGTAAATTCCATTCTTTCCAAACTGCTAGCATACTTTTTGTATTTCCTCCACCAACATAAATGATATCTTGATTTAAAACTTTGTCTTCTAAGTTTTCTGTTCTAGAGAACAAATCAATATGACTTGGTAGACAATCAAGTTTAGAAAATGCTCTATAAAAATTTAGTTTATACAAACTACTGTCGCCAGATGCTGTCGGGATAAAGCAAATTTTTGGTCTTTTTTTACTTATTAAAGAAATTATATATTTTTCAATTTCAAGAGATCCTAAGGAACGTCCAAACCCTCCTCCCCCAATTGCGACTATATTTTTATTAATCATGTTAAAAAAATAATTTGTTTATGAATTTAAGACAAATTACCATTAAAGATCAAATTGAATTAAAGAAGGTTTATTTTGATTCGATTCAATCAATAGATGAAAAAATATATAGTCAAGAACAAAAAAGGGCTTGGTCAAGCCAAGCTTGGAAAAATTCAAATTTTGATAAAACAATAAGTGAAGGGAAAGGATGGCTTATAAGTGAAAAAGGCATAATAATTGCTTTCGCCATAAGATATCCCATCAATAGAATTTCGTTATTTTACTGTAAAGGTAAATTTCAGAGAAAAGGCTACGGTTCTATGTTAATTCATAAATTAGAATATGAAGCTGAGAAAGAAGGTTTAGATTATCTTTCAACGGAAGCAAGCTTAATAAGTTATGAATTATTTCTTAAAAATGAATGGAAAATTATTCGTAAAGAAAAAGTTATTATAAATAATATTTTTTTTGAAAGATATAAAATGGTAAAGATGATAAAAATTAATTAATTAATTGCTAATGTTTAGCAAAAGCAAAGGGGAAATACTGATTCAAAGAATTCTATTTTGGTTTATTTACTTTTATTCAGGGTCCATACTTTATTCAAGCGAAGGATTTTTATATTCATTTTTAATTACTTTTTCAAGAATTATTTATCCATTATCTATTTTCTGGCTGCAAATAAGAATTACAAGAAGGTCTAATTTTCTGCCTATCGATTCAAAAATGACAACTTCGCAGTTATGGTTCAATTTATTACCCGTTATTGCATCTCTTTTAACAGTAATTTTTTCTCTAACAAATGCATTCTTCTATACTCTAGGAAAATTAATTAACTCTTAAATTAAACAAATAAATTATTCACTAATTTAATTAGGGATTTATCTTTCAAAAAACATAATGTAAAGAAATTTGCCTTTTACTTAAATTTGTTTAAATTTTAAATAGTGATCAAAAAATTGATGAAAAACACTATCTCAGAAGGAAATATTAATTTAGATAATAAAGAAAAAGAAATGTACTATTATGAGTTGTTTTCTTTAAAAATAACTGATAGTTTATATAAAAAAGATATTGGAAAATTTCTCGAGACTCTTTCTTCTCACTTTATTTAGGAAAACATATTTTATTTATGATCTTCAAATTAAAACAGTATGATAAATAAATAAGTTTTTGAAGGATAATAAGTAAAAATTTAGGAATACAACAATGCAATTATTTCTTGCTGACTGCCAATTTCCAGATATTGAAAATCAAGTCAAAGCTTATCAATTATTTGTAGAAGCTTGGGAAAATGGTGAAATGGCAAAATCAGATAAAACTGAAAAATTTGAAATGTTATTTAGAGTACATGCTCCTGGAGAAGGCAGAGTGGTTTGTTTATGTAAAGCACATAGTGATAAAGAGATTTTTGAGCATTTTGCACCATGGAGAGCCAAATTTGGCATTCATATGGAATTCACACCTGTAATAAGTTGTCAAAATGTTGTTGATTACCATAAAGAATTGTTCAAAACTTTAGGGTAATAAGCTTAAATCGAAACATTATCGTGATTAAACCTTTTCCTAATCTTCTCTACAAAAAAAAAGATAGAACTCTAACCTCTTCTAAGAGCAGCCCTAAAGAAGAAAATGTTAAATCAAAACCATTAATAATATTTGGTTTAATTATCTCCTTGACTTCTATCTTTTTACTTCTATTCACAATTAAAACTAAATTTGGATAATTTGAGTAATTAGGACTATTAATTGAAAAAAGATATCGTTTATGATTAGTTAAAATATATAAATTTATGGCATTTAATGAAGGTGGGATGGCGTCAGGTCTTCTTATTATTGCAGTATCTATAGTTTTTGCTGCTGGTTTTGGCTTTTTAGTATTGCATTTTGTACCAGGTACTCCTTTTTAAGTTAACTACTTGGAATTAATATCATTAAGGATCTTATAAATTAACAGTTTCTAAATCCTGAATTTGATTATCCTCAGGATTAGTTTTCTTCTTTAATCTATAAGCATAAACTAAAGATCCTAAAGCTAAAGTACTAGAGGCTAATATCCCTGATATAAGAAGCAAAGCAAACAATCCTCCTATTAGTCCCCCTTTCAATCTAAGCAAATTTGATTTTATTAAAAGAATTGATAAAAAAACAATAGTGGCTTTTAGAGAAGAGATTTTCAAAAAAGTCAATGGGTAAAAAGGGTTTAAAAGCATCTAATTAGCAATTTGAATTAAATATTATTCTATAAATAAATTTTTAAAAAAGCATAAAAAAAAGACTCAAATGAGTCTTTTAATTTAAATCTATAAAAGATTTATTGATTTATGCATCTTTATCAAACTTGCTTAGGTTAGGGCCTGCGAGCAAACCAACTAAAGCAAAAAGCACTAAAGATAGGGCACCAACAGCAGCTGCGTAAGGATTGAAACCACCTAAAGAAAAGGAAGCTAATAAATTCATGATTTTAAAAACAAATAATCTGTTGGAGTTAAGCATACAGAATATTTGAGGAAAATATACCTATTTTGAGACATTTCTTCGTAATTATGAAAATATTTAGATAAATCCTGTATTAACAACACACATATTTTCTTATTTTTTATTTTATTATCAAGTAAATATCAGAGCTTTTGATTGCATATTTTAAGACAATTAATACTAATTTTACCTAATGACTTCTAACTATACCTTTATTTATGATGGAGAATGTCCTTTTTGCAATCATTTTGCAGAGCTCCTGGAAATCAAAAGCAAGGTAAATAATATTAAAATTCTTGATGGTCGTAAGAATTTAACCCTAATTAAATCTCTATTAGAAAAAGGTTATGACATAGATAAAGGTGCTATTCTGCTAAAAGATGAAGATATCTTTCATGGAGCAGAAGCAATAAATACTATTTGCAACCAGATAAAAAACCCTTCGAGTAGTTTACTTTTTTTACTTTCCAAAGTATTCAAATCAACTAAACGAACGAATGTACTATTTCCGTTACTTGTTAGGGCGAGAAGATTTGCACTGATAGTAAAAGGTGTATCAACATCTCTAGTTTAAAAAATAAATAATTTCTAAAAAATAAATAACATATTTATAAGCTTCTGTATCAATAAATGATAATTGATAATTTATTAGCTAGAAATAGGTTGTAACACTAAATATTTGATGATAGAAAACTTCAATCCCTTTATTTCATTAGGCGGTGATAACCAGAAAGTTAATCATATGGCTGAAGCGGCACTTGAAATGAATTTAACCTGCAATGATTTAAAGAAAGATTTAAATTTAACGGATGGAGATGTAGTTGATATGTTGCAGTTAGTTATGGACAGATTTAAAAATAGTAATTGAGTGTGAATCAGTATTAAAAAATCTCTAAATTTCTAATTTTTTAATGAAAACAATTCAAATTGAGTTTTCAAAATATGATTTAGTTAACTTTTTATGGTCTGAATTAATAGAAGATTACGGATTTGAAAAGGCTAGAAAGATAGTTTCTCAAGCTATAGACTTACAAAAAATGAATGGCACGAACAATAGTACTATGCCAATCATATTTTCAGGAACAGGAGGATTGGCTCTTATTCCTATACAAATGCTTGAAAAAGAGGACTTTGAAATTAGTTACAAAGACAATCAAGTTTTAATATTTAATTTAAAAAAGAAATCCTTTCAAATCTTAAATGAAGCAAAATAAACTGAATCAGTATTTTCTCGGTAAAGTCAAAATTATTTTATAGTTTAATAAAATATGAATTAGTTAATGACTTTTGAAGCTACCTACCTTGGATCAAATGGTTGGTTTATAAAATTTAAGAACACCAATTTAATTATTGATCCGTGGCTCAAAGGGGATTTAATATTTCCACCTGGAGAATGGTTTTTCAAAGGATCATTAGATAAAGAAATTACAATACATAAAGACATTGACATCATTTTATTAACCCAAGGTTTACCTGACCACTGTCATATTCCAACATTAGAAATGCTTAGAAAGGATATACCTATAATTTGCCCTAGAAGTGCTTGTGGAATATTAGAAAAAATTGGTTTTAGTTCAATTAAAACTCTAAAGCCAACTGAAAAAACTCATCAATTTAATTTAAGTTTTCAAGCAACTGCTGGAGCTCCAGTACCACAAATAGAAAATGGATATATTGTTAAAGACGATGAAGATAATAGTTTTTATATAGAACCGCATGGATATCTTGATGAAAATTTAGACAAACAAAATCTTGATGCAGTAATAACTCCCACAAAAAATTTACAATTACCCCTAGTAGGTTCTTTTGTAAAAGGTGCTGATGTAATACCTAAATTGATTAAGAAATTTAATCCTAAATTTATACTTTCAAGTACTGTTGGGGGGGATGCAGAATATTCAGGTTTTTTAAATAACTTTATTTCAGTTCAGGATTATAAAGAAGAACTGAATTGTAATCTTATAAATTTAGAGAGTATGCAATCTATTATGATTTAGATTGATCTTAAAAATTCCTCAAATTTCTCATTTAGGATCAACGAAAATTCAATTTTTAAGGAGTACAAAAATTCATTCATTTTTTTATACCTCAATACTTTTATTAGTTCTGAATACGAGTTATTTTTGTGACAATGCAAAGCTTAATCTTGTGATTAGAAATAATATTAATGGTGACTTTTCCATAATAAAAAAGATATCTGAATTAAAGCCAGGTGCATTTATCAATATAAATTGGAATAAAAAAAATCTTATGCTTCCTTACTCTCTAAGAAAAGATTACATTTCATTTACAGACAGAAAATGGGACTGGAGATACCAATTAAATAAAGATGGTTTTCCTAATATGAATAATCCATCCTTAAATGAACTACTTCCTTCTGGAGAGATAAAGACACATTTTTGTGAATTAGAGGATAATAAGTCAAACTTATAATTTAAAGAAAAGTATCCTAGATTATTCAATTTTTGAAACTTTTAATAAAGATGAACAAACCAATAAGTGAAATGAAGATTTCAAGATATGTAAAACTTGAAGACTACAAAATATTTGATTATGAAATACCTGAAATTTTTTTGGACTTCGTAATTAAAAAAAATGAAGTTAATGTTACTACGAAACTTGAATTTATAAAAAAAAACAAGTCTACCAAAAATCTTATTCTTGATGGAACAGATATATTAATTAAAAAAATATACATAAACGACTCACTTTTAGAAGAGAAATACTACATAAAGCAAAAAAATAGCTTAAAAATAAAAAAAATAAATAAAGATAATTTTTCATTAAGAATAGAAGGAATAATTAAACCAAAGGAAAATTCATCACTTTTAGGAATGTATGAGAGCAATGGGATTATAACTACGCAATGCGAGGCAGAAGGATTTAGAAGGATAAGTTACCACTCTGATAGGCCTGACATTCTAAGCAAATACACTGTGAGAATAGAGGCAGACAAGAATGAGTATCCTATTTTACTTTCAAATGGTAACGTCGTAAAAGAAAATAATCTTCCAAATAATAGACATGAAATAATTTGGGAAGACCCATTTCCCAAACCCTCATATCTTTTTGCGTTGGTAGCAGGGAAACTTAATTGTGTAAAAGACTATTTCATAACAAAATCGAATAAAAAAGTGAAAATAAATATTTATGTTGAGGATGGCGATGAAAAATATGTTCAACATGCAATAAATTCCTTAAAGAAATCAATGAGATGGGACGAGGATAAATATAACCTTGAATACGATTTATCATTATTCAATATAGTTGCAGTTAGGCACTTTAATATGGGAGCCATGGAAAATAAAAGTCTCAATATTTTCAACTCAAAACTAATACTCGCTGATTCTGAGACATCAACTGATGAAGAATTAGAAAGAATAGAAGGGGTGATCGCTCATGAATACTTTCATAATTGGACGGGGAATAGAGTGACTTGTAGGGATTGGTTTCAATTATCACTAAAAGAGGGTTTAACAGTATTTAGAGATCAACAATTCACTGCAGACCATCATAATCATGAAATAAAAAGACTTGAAGATGCAAAATTTCTTAGAGGAAATCAATTTAGAGAAGATTCTGGTCCAACATCACATCCTGTAATGCCAGAAAAATATCAAGAGATAGACAATTTCTATACGACCACAATATACGAAAAAGGTTCAGAAATAATTAGAATGCTTAGCAATCTGGTAAAAGAAAAAAATTTCTATAAAGGATTTAGTAATTACATCTCTACTTATGATTGTAAGGCAGCAACAATAGACCAATTTGTCGATAAAATATTAGAGAACAATAAAGAAATTGATCCTAAAGAATTTAAAGTCTGGTATAAACAAAATGGAACACCAAAAGTTAAATTCAAAAGAATCTGGGATAAATCAAACAAAAAACTTACAATTCATGCCTCTCAAAGTAATCCGATAAAAAGGAACCCATATAATGATTTACCTCTAATAATTCCTATAAATTTAGCTATATTTTGCGATAAGAATAAAACAATAAAAAAAACAGTAGTACTAAAAACAAAAAAACAAGAATTTATCATTAATAATATAAGACCTCAAGTCAAAACCCCATTTGTTACATATTTCCGCCAGTTTTCATCTCCAGTTGAGTGGGAATCAGATACTACTTTGGATGAACAATTTTTAATCCTAAAATATGAAACAGACTACTTTACTCTATCTAATACTGTAAAAGTATTCTATAAAAATATTATTTCTTGCAGATTAAATGAAAAACCAGATTATAAAATTGAAACCAAATTAATAAGTTCCTTAATATCATTTATAAAAAATAAAGATATTAATTTATCCCTTTTATCTGAATTACTAAGTATTCCGACTTTTGCTGAAATTGAATCAGAGATGGAAAATATAGACCCTTTAAAAATATATAAAACCATTGACGAATTAAACTATTTATTCGGTATCAAATTAAAAAAAGAATTATATTTTAAGCTCCAAGAAATAGAGAAAAATATAAATAAAGTTTGGCCAGAAGGAAAAAATGAAAGAAAGCTAATCGAAACTATTTGGAAACTGCTTTTACACAGTAATGATCAGGAAATCAAAAGCAGAATAATTAAATTTGTCGATAGTAGTTCGATGACACTTGCTAAAGCCGCATTGAATTCTTTTAGTAGGATAAATTGTCCTGAGAGAAAAATTATTTCAAATATATTTTTCAATAAATGGAAAAATAATAATGTAGTATTAGATAGTTGGTTCTCATATAATGCATCTATAGAAATTGATAAAACTCTAAGCAGTATTGAAAAATTATTTGAAAACAAGTTTTTTGATTCAAAATCACCAAATACATTAAGAGCTATATTAAATACATTCGTAACAAGAAATAGTATTTTTCATGCAATGGATGGAACTGGTTATAAATATATTGCGAAAAAGATAATTGAATTCGACAAATTAAATCCAATCGTAATTTCTCGTTTTGTGAAAGTATTTACTAGATATAATTATTATGTAGAACCTTACAAAAGTAATATGATTAGAACCATTATAGAGATTAAAAAAAATAAACTTTCAACAAATACGAAAGAAGTATTAGATGCGATAATAGAGTAGATACCTATATGTTTAATTAAATATAATAATAGAAATTGTAATTATAAGTAATAAAATAAATATAAGATATTTATTAATACAAATATCATAAAATACATTATTATTATAATCTTTATTCCACTTTTTATTGACGTATTCCTTAGTTATAAATTTATTAGGCCTACCACAATATAAACATGTTGGAGATGTAAATAAAATTAAATTTTTACATTGGGGGCACTTTTTTTTTTCCATAATTTAATTTTACTGAATAAAATTGAAATCAGAAAAAAATAAGTAATTTAATTCTTTTTTTTACTATTTTGAATAATTAAATATCATTGCAAAAAAAAATTTGATTTAAACTATTTTAAAAAATTCAATATAATAAAAGATTAGTATTTGGTTTAAAATGTTTGCTATTGCACTTGGATTGTCTCCTATTGAAAAAATCACTGTTGCAATAACTGCTTCGATTTTTATAATTTCTTTTACATGGATATCAATTAAAGGAGATTTAAATAAAATTGCTAAGGAACTAATTGAAGATGATGATGATGAGGAAAATTAAAAAAATCCTTTAGCCTACTTTTTATGCAAACCAGGATAATCAATAATATGTCTAATTTCTTTTAGAGAAGAACCATAGATTTTCTCACCATTTAAGTGAACACCCATCCATTTTTCTTTTTGATTAAAAAAAGAAATTTTACTAGTACCTTCTAGGAGATCATACTTATGATCCCAATTTAAAGTTATATCCCAACCCTTATAATTTTCTATCATTTATTAATAAGACAATATACATTAATAATACTCAGAGATAGAGATAACAAAAACAAAGGAAATAAGTAAATTTTTCATTATATTTACTTAATATTTGTTTATTTTTGAGCTGATTTTTATTTTGCGAGCGGCTTTATCAGCATTCTCTCTAGCTAAATTCACTTCTTTATTTGAGGCAAGAACAACTCCCATTCTTCTTCCTTTTCTGGAAACTGGCTTGCCAAATATAAGCACTTTTGTATTTTTAAAGTCTAATGCTTCATTAAGACCTTCATAGGTAGGATTAAGATACTCTTGATCTGATAGTATAACTCTTGATGCTGAAGGTTCTATTAGGTTTATATGAGGTATTGGTAAATTTAAAAAAGCCCTTAAGTGTAATTCAAATTCATTAATATTTTGACTAACTAATGTAACCATGCCCGTATCGTGAGGTCTTGGAGATAATTCTGAGAATATAACCTCATTTTCTTTAACAAAAAACTCAACTCCGTATAATCCAGCTCCATTTAGGTTGTTTAATATTCTTGTTGTCATTTTCTTAGCCTCAATTATTAAGGACTCATTAATGTCCAATGGTTGCCAACTACATTGATAGTCACCATTAGATTGAAGATGTCCAATTGGTAAACAAAAAATATTTTCACCGCATTCTTTTCTTACACTTAAAAGAGTAAATTCAAAATCAAAATTAATAAATTCTTCAATAATCACACCTTTAACATTACCTCTCGAATTTGCTTGTGCCTGACTCCAAGCATGAAGTAAATCATTTTTTGTTTCAACCAAACTTTGTCCCTTCCCTGAAGAGCTCATTAAAGGCTTAAGTAAAAGTGGAAATCCAATTTCATCTGCTTTTTTTCCTAAATCATCAAATTTATAAATATAATCAAATTTTGCGGTTTTTATTTTTAAATCTCTAGAAGCTAGGTCTCTAATTTTATCTCTATTCATTGTTATTTCTACAGTTCTAGCATTTGGGACAATCTTGAAACCTTCATCCTCTAATTCCTTTAAGGCTTCAATTGAAAGTGCCTCTATTTCCGGGACAACAAAGTCAGGATTTAATTCTTTTATTGTATTTTTTAAAATATTTTTATCTCCCATATCAATTACACAAGAATAATCAGCGACTTGCATTGCAGGTGCTTTTTCATATCGATCAATAGCAATAACTTCTAATCCTAATCTTTTGGATTCTATTACTAATTCCTTGCCAAGTTCACCACTACCAAGTAATAAAATTCTTTTTTTAGAAAAAATTGAATCTTTCATATTTTTAGAAAATCATTCATCATCTGCAGAATGCTGGCTAGATGAATTATCTCTATTTTTTTTATCTTTAGAGTAAACAAATAAGGATTTTCTATCAAACCAATTTTGACTTCGCATACTTTTATTTATTGATGTTGAAATTGCTCCCAAAAAAAAGAGGCCAATCATAGCCCAAATAATTCTTTCTAAAGCAATTGCAAGTGAAAAACCTTGACCGGAATTAATAATTTCAGTGAGTGGGTCTAAAGGGTCCAAATTTATAATGATAAATAATATCTATTATAAAGGTCTATAAAAATAAAAAATTAAAACTTACAAAAGAAATAATCAAAACCATTGAATATATAAGACACAAAAAAAGTTATAGAATGTTATCTTCAAGTAGATAATTTTTTTAATACATGCAAGTTGACGTAAAAAATACTGCTGTTCTTTGTGCAGATGGAACATCTATAAAACTTGGAGAATATTCAGGGGAAGTTATTTTGGTTGTTAATGTAGCTAGTTATTGTGGGAATACTGCTCAATATGAAGATCTTCAAAAGCTACATGATTTATATTCAAGTAAAGGCCTAAGAATACTTGCCTTCCCTTGTAATGATTTTGGAAAACAAGAACCCGATTCCATTTCAGAAATAAAAGATTTTTGTACAATAAAATATGGAGTTAAGTTTGAAATCCATGAAAAAGTTCATGCAAAGGGTAATACCACAGAACCATACACAACTCTTAACAAAGTTGAACCTGAAGGCGACGTTGAATGGAATTTTGAGAAGTTTCTAATAGGAAAAGATAGTAAAGTAATTGCGAGATTCAAACCAGGTGTTAAACCATTTGACGAAAACTTAATAGCAGCTATTGAAGTAGCATTAGATTCATAAAAAATTGACCTTTTAATTCATTAAAATATTAATAAAATTACCCTTAATATTTCATAAAAAATTAATTAAATTATCCTCAAATAATAATAATAATATGCAGTATAAATTACTATAATCTTCTAAGATTTAAATTATTTTTTATTATCAGAATTAACTTCTGCCTCTATTGTTTCCTTTTTAACTTTACTTTTTTTAGGTTCCTCTGATTTTACTTCTGGCTCTATTGTTTCCTTTTTAACTTTACTTTTTTTTGGTTCCTCTGATTTTACTTCTGGCTCTATTGTTTCC
>JFLJ01000116.1 GCA_000634115.1 Prochlorococcus sp. scB241_528O2
TTTTTAACTTTACTTTTTTTAGGTTCCTCTGATTTTACTTCTGGCTCTATTGTTTCCTTTTTAACTTTACTTTTTTTTGGTTCCTCTGATTTTACTTCTGGCTCTATTGTTTCCTTTTTAACATTACTTTCTCCTGGGTCTTCTGATTTAAATTTTTTATTATCTAATGATTCTAAATTTTTTAAAGTTTGATTTTCTTCTTTACTTAAAAGGAATTTTAATAATTTTTTGAATAATAATAAACCTTTTTCAATTCTTTTTGGACCTATAATCGAGAGCAAAACAACCAAAATTATGAATAGCTCAGGTGAATTTAAACCTAATAGTTTCATAAATTCTTAAATTCTAATTTTATTTTAGTACATGCTTAATATTTAATCTAATTATTCACAAAAGTTGGTAAATAAAGATCCCTATTTGATGCAATTACGCCTTCTTCTTTAAAAAATACTTCTAGTTCTTTTAAATCATTTATATCTACAAATTCTCCACAGTTATCTAATATATTTTTGTGAGTAAATTCCCACAAATTGTCTAAATATTCATCATCGTCTGGGAAAGCTACAAATTTCAAATATGTATTATTTAAAGCATATTCACTTGCAAATTCAGAATCTAATCCTTCCCTTTTAGCATCACAAAAAACCTTAGCAAATCTTTTACCTACAGAGGTCTGAGCACTTGATAAATCTAAATTACCTTGGATCGCTTTTACATTTATTGGAGCAATAAAAATAATAATTGGAAGAATAATAGATATTAAAATAAACAAGAAATAATTTCCTTTTTGAAATTTGAATTCAATATAAACTAGCAAAAAAAGTACTTAATTAGGCCTGTTTAATTAAAAGCGCTTAGTAAAAATTTAAAGAAATAGAATAAAAAAGGTAAAGTCTAATCCTTTTCAGAATTTATAATAAATTTAAGAATAAATAAATTTCAAAATTATATGTCTTCAAATATAAAGCTAAAAGGAAAAGGTTTTACCAGGATAATTAAAAGTAAGGTAATGCTATCACCATTAGCAGGAGTTACAGATATCGTTTTTAGAAGACTAGTTCGTAAATGGGCTCCTAACTCTTTACTTTTTACAGAAATGATAAATGCCACAAGTCTTAAAAAAGGATTTGGCACTCAAAAAATCAATCAAATAGATTTAGAAGAAGGTCCAGTTGGAGTACAAATATTTGACAATAGACCATATGCTGTTTCTGAAGCTGCCAAACAAGCTGAGGACTTTGGAGCTTTTTTAATTGATATAAATATGGGCTGTCCAGTAAAAAAAATTGCGAAGAAAGGTGGAGGCAGTGCTTTAATTAAAGACCGTAAACTTGCTATAGAATTAGTAGAAAAAGTCGTAAAAGCCGTTAAAGTTCCAGTTACTGTAAAAACAAGGCTTGGATGGGATAGTAAAGACGAAAATATAGATGATTTTTTATTTAGGCTGCAAGATGCGGGAGCAACAATGATTACCCTTCATGGGAGAACTAGAAAACAGGGGTTCTCAGGTAAGTCAGATTGGGGAATGATCGGTAGACTTAAAAAGTTATTGGAAATTCCAGTAATTGCTAATGGAGATATCAAAAATCCAGAAGATGCTCTTAAATGTTTAAAAAAAACAAATGCTGATGGGGTAATGATTGGACGAGGGATATTAGGATCCCCATGGAGATTGGGAGAAATAGATTATGCCATTAGAGAAATTAAAAATTTCAAAGAACCAAACGTAGAGCAAAAACTATATTTAATTATTGAGCAACTTGATGAATTAATAAAAGAAAAAGGGGATCATGGATTGTTAATAGCTAGAAAACATATTTCATGGACGTGTAAAGATTTTAAAGGTGCAGCAAATTTACGAAACAACTTGGTTAGAGCTGTTGATAAAAATGAAGTTAAAAATTTAATAAATAAAATGATAAAAACTTTGAATAATGAAAAAAATATACTAACTTGAAATAAATTTTATCTCTAAATGAAAATAATTAGTAAAGAAACAAGTAAAAGAGTTTGTGATCATATGAACAATGATCATCTTGATTCAGTTCATAAATATCTTATTCATTATGGGAAGATATCAAGCTTTGAAAATGCACATATGGAAGAAATAAATAACAATTATATAAAAATCAATTACGATGGCCGATCAGCAATTATAAATTTTAAAAATGAAATATCTGAAGAAGAAATTCATTCAACCTTAGTATCAATGATTAAAGAGATTAAATAAAAATAAATAATTTATATAAGAAAAAATTTAATTATTATTTTCATAATAATCAGTAATCATTTTACATTCTTCAAATGAAAGCATACTTAATCTAGAACATGCTTTAAGTTTTAGTATTGTACAAACTGCTAATAAATCAGAGCTATCAACATTAAGTGCTTCAGAAAGCTCTAGCACTCTTAGACCTTTCATTAGTTATAATAAAAATCTTTTTCTACATTATCAAGAAATTTAAAATCAATGAGCAGCATTCTTTCCTAAACCTGCTACGAATGGAAATGTTTGTTCATCACCGAATATATCTTCTTCAAGAGAGGAATTAGAAAGATTAATATTTTTATTATTATCTGGTTTTATTTCTTCAATTTCATTAGAAATATTATCTTTAATTTTATTTCCAATTTCATTTGCTAATGAATTATTCGTATTAGAAAATATTGAAAAAACTAATACAAATAAACATAAAATAATTCTTTTCATAAACATAAGTTATTTAATTATATTCTCATACATCAATAAAGTTATTTAGAAAAAACTAATTATTTTAAAACAAATCTAAATAAATAAAAATAATATTCATCTTCCCAACTTATTTCTATTTTTGAATCTAATTAAAAAATAAAGACCAATCAATAAAAGAATTGCTATGGAGTATTGATTAAGAAAAACATAAACTACATATACAAGAAATGGGAATAAGCATGCCCTCTTGAAATTTAATTTCTGTTCCTTTGACATTTTTCTCCAATTTAAATATTCTTCCCATTGAAAAATCTTCTTCATTTTTCTGCCATTATTACTACGCTTAAACATAAACTTATAAATAAAGTTTTGATGATTCTTATCTTAATAAAGAATATTAATCTACAATAACAAAATCAACCTTTTTCTCTTTAAATAAAATATATTTTTTTAATTAACAAATGAACTCAAAGCCTGTTTGGAAAATAGAAAAAATTGTTTTACCTCAACATGCAGACCACGCCGGAGTAATGTGGCATGGTACATATTTTAATTGGCTTGAAGAAAGCCGAATAAATGCACTTTTAGAAGTTGGTATAAGTTATTTTGAACTAACTAAAAAAGGTCTAGATTTACCTTTAATAAATACTTCAATAAAATATAAATCGCCTTTATTTCTAGGTGAAAAAATAATAATTGAGAGTGAATTTAATATTGGAAAAAGTCCCAAGATTAATGTAATTTCAAAATTTATTAACCAGAAAAATCAAACCTTAACTATTGCTGAGGTCAATTTAGTTTTAATACATAAACTAAATTTTTCTATAATAAGAAAAAGACCAGAGTTCTTATCGAAAGCTTTTATTAAATTAAATGGATGAACTTTTTATTCTTTAATTAACCCATTTATTTAATTTTTAATTATGAATATATTGCAAGTTATTGACTATTATCAAAATGAAATGGAATCAAGATATCAAGAATCATCAATGCTTACAAACCTTTTTACAGACCAAAAATTTATAGGGTGGTTAGGACTGTTTATGATTTTTTTCCCCATCTTTGAAATTTTCGTTTTTCAATTTCTTGAGTGGGAAAGTAATGACAATAATAAAAGATAGGAAAATTTATTGCTTATAATTCAATTGAATGATTTCAACAATGGCTATCTACCTAAAAATAACTAACCCTTCAGAGGTTGTAAAAAAAAAGACATCAAAATGGCTTACAGATATTACTCCTGAAAGGATTGATAGGAAATTGGTCGAGGATGAAGTAATAAAAGGTATTATCGAACAATTAACATTAGAAGGAATTAAAGGAGAAATATCAGCAATTAACGGGTTTGAAGTAACAGAATCTGAGGTAATAACAAAAAATAATTTTGTTATTAGAAAAACAAAAACTTTTTAGACCAAAAATAAAAACCTTTAATGAAAAATATTTTTAATATTTTAATAATTTTGATCACTTTTTTAATTTTTGTAATTTTAAGAGATTATCAAATTAAAAGAAAAAGAATTAAATTAAATAATGCCTTAAATTCAAATTTCTTTATTCAGGTAATTAATAATTTAATTGAAGAAAATAAATACAATTTGTTAGAAGAAAGGATTAGATTAAGAAATGTTGATGCGTATGGTAATGAGGATTATGAAAAATGGATTGGCAATCCACCTCTTGATGAAAAAGCTATAGAAAAAAATATATTGAATGGCTCAAAACGATTTAAAGAAGGCATCCCATACTTTTGGGAAAAAGTAATATTAACAAAATTTGGAAGCATAGAATTATTTTTCGAGAAGTGGAGATCTTATTGTTCTCTAAATCCTACTATTGAGGATGAGATCCTCGGAACAACAAGAAATCTAGAAATTGAAGATTGGTTTGTATTTATAGCAAGTAAAATAGAGAAATCATGTTTATACCTAATAGAAAAAAATTACTCAAAAAAAATAACAGAAAGCTACAAAAAAGGGATTAGATTTGAAAATCATTGTATGGAAATTCTCAAACAAAATGGTTGGGAAGTGAAAGAGACCCCTAATACAGGAGATCAAGGGGTTGACTTAATTGCATCAATAAATGATTTGAGAATATGTATTCAATGCAAAGATCATGAAAAATCTATAGGGAATAAAGCCGTTCAGGAAATTTCAGCTGGTAAGTTATTTTGGAAAGGTACGCATGCAATATTAGTATCAAGATCTGGCTTTACAAAGTCTGCTCAAAAACTAGCAAAATCAAATAAAGTAAGACTAATTAATGAATTGCAGTTAAAAGACTTAGAAAAATTTATTATTTAAATAATTTATATCAATTGGGTTAAGCCCTCTTTGTACAATAATAGTGTGGTAATAATTCCTGAAGCCCACATTAAACCCCTTGCGGTTGGAATGTTAAATACATAGGCACCAATATATAAAAAACGTAAAAGAGGATGAATCCACGCTGCAATGATTGCAATATTTGAATCTGTTAAGGTAAACAAGCAAAGAAGACATGCAGGAGCATGTAAGGAAATACTTTCCCAACAATTTTGATGGCACCAAACTGATCTTTTACCAAAAGCAGGTAGTTCATCAAACAAAGCTCTCGGGGCTGACATGTTTTCAACAGAATAGCCTGCTTTAACTCTCCCAATAGTTAATGGAATAATAGATATCAAAACAACACCAACTGACAAACAAAGGCTCCAGGCAAAAACTACTTGCATTTAAATAAAATAATATTATTAGCTTAATAATTACTGATTATTATCGCGATAAATAAAAAAATCATTATTTAGATAAAATTCGAAAAAAATGATTTAAATTATATTAAAAAATATCATTTTATGGATGTTACAAAGCTTTTCTTAATTTTTGGCCTAAGTTTCCTAATATATTCTGCTTTTCTGTTTTTTGGATTTTTTCTTAAGAATAAAAATATAAACGCACAGAATCTAAACAAAAACGAATAACTGCCATATAGAACCAAAATTTTCAATTTTTTCTAAAAAATTTTTATATATTTTTGAATATATTCTATGGAAATAAAATATGATCCTAATAATAATAAAAGAAATATTGAAAATTTCTATATGGTAGCCGCTGATATATGAAAAAATTTTCTAACTTTCTCAAAAGTTTTCTATTCATATCATTTTGGCTTATTTTATCTTCCTATTTAACGCAATATTGGAATACCTTTCACTGGGAATATATTTACTTAAACTTTAGAGTAATATTTGATAAAGAATTTTGGTTTGTTGTAGAAAAAATTCTTTTTGGATTTGATATTGGATACTGGTTAGATTTATCACTAGACTTCATAAGTTATGAAATACCTAAAGAATCTTTTAAATATATTCCAATTTATTTTGTTTTAAAGTCTATTTGGATAAGAAATTGACTTGAATGTTTAAAGTTTTTAATAAATTTTTTAATATTATTCAAATAAATTTGGTGATTTATTTTTCTCAAAAGAAATAATGAATATACCTTTATCACCTCTGCAAATTCTTAGTTTATTACTTAAATAAGCTAACTTTAACAATCTTTTTTGTTGATTACTCTTCTAATTCATAGCATTTATATTTTTTCTTCCAAGTTTTGAACCTATAAGACCATTATGTTTAAATAAGACAGCAATTCTGTTCTAATTTAAGCAAATAAGTTTAATTAAAATACCAGTACCAATAATCGATTTTAATCCTCTAGGTTTAAACTTACTAAGACCATTTAAATTAAAAGGATAAAGAACTATTAGAAATAATTAACCTAAGCTCCCAGAAATTCTGAAATCATTTCTATTTTTGTTAAAGTCAAAGTCATAATCCAACTCAAGTTTTTCTGCAACAGCGTGAATCCTCTCTGAATTTGGAGATAATAGAAGCAGATTTAATAATTCATCTCCTAATTCAATCTAATAACAGTTTAATAAAAAGCTAAGGTAAAATACTCACGTCAATATGCTATATTCTACCGAGAATATGTTGATTTGATGACAAAGAGCTATTGGCTAAAGAAAATTTCAATCCCAAATGTTGATTTATTTCTGGAATATATAAGAACAGTGTTGCCATGGATCAAATCTGTGGGAGGAGTGATAGTAAAAAGAGATTTAATACAAGAATCTACCTCAAATGAATGGGATGGAGGGCAGCTAGGATTGGTAATAGAATTTGAATCAAAATTTGCTGCTAAAAAAGCTTTTTATTCAGAAGTTTTTCAAAAATATCTACAGTCTAGGGATTTGATGGAACTTGTTACTATTAGTACTCTTTGAAAATATTAAAAATAATAATCACGAACGAAAGATGATATAAGTATTTATTACTATTAAATAGTTTATGTAATATTTATAACTTCACTGTCAATTAAATATTTTGCAAAATTGGAATGTAAATAATTCTTTACTCAAATGAACTATTCAACAGAAAAAGATGATTATTTGATGACAACCCCGTATACAAAAAAGATTCAGCAAAAATTCGAAAAGGTAAAGTCATTTTTAGAACAAAACGGATTTAATTCATCCTCAAAGAGCTTAATGCAAGATATCATTAGTTCAGAAGAATATATTAATAAAAATGATTTATAAAAATCAGAAGATATCAAGAGTCTTTAAATAATAAAAACCACCTATTAAGACTGGTAATAATATTCCAACGAATAAAAATAATGATTTTTTTGATTCTCCTTCCGATATAGGGTTTATTTCTGGTTCAATTGCAAAACCATTTTGCCTACCACCACTTTCGGTGGTATAACCTTTTTTATTCATAAGAAAAATAATTTATGGAGATTATCTCATGTAAAAAGATATTTAAAAGAATTTTTTACATTTAGAATTATACAAATTTCTCACTCTATTAATTAATTTCAATCTGAGATTTCAATTTTGCTGCTTTTTTTAGCAGTCCTACAACTTCTTTACGACCGGTTGCAAATTCAACTTTATTAAGTAATTCACTATATTTTTTTGTGATTTCCCTTTGGCTCATTTTTAAAAATAATTAAAATAATTATATAAAAATTAAAAATATTTTTTGTATAAAAGATATCAAAATATAATTCTAGTAAATTTAACTATTTAAAACAAACTTTATTCTTAAGTTTAAGTTCTTCTTTATTATTATCTTTTTTCTAATAAATAATTTCTTTTTTTAACTTATAAATTATCCTGGACATGTTTAAATCTTTTAAAAAACCTTCCCATTTTTTGACTATTTGTAGTAGTTAACTAAGTCAATAATTAATATAGTTAATAGTGAAAAACCTAAAATTAATGGAAGATATGGATATTTATTAAGGATTTCATTAAATTGATTTTTCGATGCTTTCTTTTCTTTTTTCGTTTCTCTGGGCGGCAAGCCTAACTCCTCCCTTCTCTTAGCTTCTCCCATAATTTTCAAAAGTATTTAAAATCTATTTTATACATTTTGAAATAGTAATGTATTATCCGAGATTTGAATCATTAAAGTTTAATTTAGTATATATTTTGGATATATTTATAAAAAAAAAGATGATTGAAGTTGTTTGGTCAGTAAATATAATGATTGCAATTCTAATTATTGGTGTTGCTTGCGTTCTTTACTACATATTCACTTATGATCAAAAATATAGTGCCTAGATAAATGTCAGATAAAGATCTAAGTAATTTCCTAAAAAAAATAGAGCAACTTAATCAAATTGCTGCGCTTATTAAAAATAATCCTAGTAAAAAGTTGTCCCTTTCAAAATGCAAGAATCATGATGAAGTAATTAGATTAACCACTGCATGGGGTTTTGATATTGGCAAAAGGTGGGGAGAATATTAATTAATTTTATTACCAACATTATTAAAATTAACATCAACTCCAAATTAAATTCCTAAGATTAATTAGTATCACTTGTATTAGAGTTATGAGAGAAATTGAAGAGATAAAGAAAAATATATATAAAATAGCTGCTGTAACAGATAGGGGGCAAAGATTAAATAAATTAGTTGCTCCTATGTATGAGGAAAAAGAAAATGAAATATCGGATTTGATTGAAGCGCTTAAAAGTTTTAATTTCGAAATATCAAAAAAATCATTGTCCGGAGAGTGGGAATTAATTTTTTCTAATGTTGAATTATTCCGAAGTTCTCCTTTCTTCCTTGCTATTGAAAAGGCATTAAATGATGAATTTAAAAGTAATCTTTTTTTTAAATTGCATCAATTACAAGTGGGATCCTTTGGAATATCAACTGTTGGGAGAGTTGCTCAGAAAATTGATTTTGATAAAAAAGAATTTATATCTACCTTTGACACTACAATATTTGGGCTCACAACAATTCCCATTTTAGGTTGGTTCAAACTTTTACCTACTTTTGGTGGAAGAGTAATAACCCTAGCAAGTGATTTAGTTTTAAATAATAATTTACTTGATATGAACTTACAAAAGACAAAAGTTTCCAAAGTTGATGGACTTAATAAGATTCCATTCTTTAGTGAATTACTTATGGATAGATGGTATCCAGTTAAAGAGGTATGGAATAAATTACCTTGGAATAAAGAATCACCTAATTGCCAGATTAAAATCATATATTTAGACGAAGGAATGAGGGTTATGCAGGATATGTATGGCTCTATTTTTATTTATATAAGGCCTTCAATTTCTTTATT
>JFLJ01000117.1 GCA_000634115.1 Prochlorococcus sp. scB241_528O2
AGGCCTTCAATTTCTTTATTGAGTCCAAATACACTATCTAAAAATTAGTTGAAAGATGGACTAATATTCTTAGTTCTTATAAGAAGAAATCTATTAAAAAATTATTTTAAAGATTTATTAATAAATACATCTCTCCTGGCGAATACGAATAGGTTATGTTCGTAGTGAACAATTTTTTATTATGCTTAGGAGTCAAGAAAAAAACTCAATTGTTAGAGGAATATTTTTAATAGTTGGATGGGGTTTAGGTTTAGACAGATTCTATGAAGGAGATAAAAAAGGCGGTTTTTTATCAATCATAGGTTGGAGTATTATATTTTTTAGCTTATGCTTTCTTAAATGTTCAGGATATGAATATGTTGATGAAGTAAAAAATTATTCAGAATATTCTCCTAATCCTTTAGTAGTATTACCTTTACTTGCTGGAGCATATGGTGGCTTTCTAATAATTAAAAAGGCATTTAGATTAGCAAAACAATTTGAAAATGCTGAATAATACTACCTATATATATATTCAAGATAATAATCCAGTACCTTTCAAATAAAATTTAAATAAAATAATTACTAAAACATTAACTATTGCTAAGGCTACTAAACCATTTCTGTTCTTTACATCTAACTTCTTAACTAAATTAGATAGATAAACAACTGGATTTTCAGGCTCTTTATTATCCAAATTTTATTTAAATATTAATTTGAGAAAAAAATATCACAGTTTCAATAGAAGAATCAAAATTGTAAAGATGAATATCCAAAAAAAATAAAAAATTTCTAATTCATCATTCCTGCATTTCTTAGAAACGCTTTACCAATATTGCCAATCACAAAAAATGCAGACAAATTAATTAAAAGGATTATTAATAATGCCAACATTTTATAGTTTGGATTAGTTGAGATGCCATCAAATCCTTTATTAAGAAATCTTTTAAAAAGTGATTTATCAATTTTTAGTTTTTGTTGATCGGAATCAAGATTGGCATTTTCTTCTGAAGAATCTTGATAACTTGCTTTCTCTAGAAATTCTGTAAAGGCTTTAACATTCTCTTCTTTTTTATTCTCCTCCTTAAGATTAGGGGATGATTCGATTGAATTATTTTCCTCGGGATTAAGTTTTGAATCTTCCAAATTAGTATTAAATGCTAGAAGTATATTACACCATAAAAAAAACCCCCTCGATCAATTGAAGAGAAGGTTAGCTAAGGTTAAAGTTCTTAATTAAAACAATAATTTATTTTAATAAAATTTGTGGTAATAAAATTCTAGAGGTTTATATTAGATTATGGTAAGTTTTCTTAATTACATATGTTAGATACGAATACCAAAAAAGCATGTAAAGAGAGTCCCTCATTAAGAAAAATTAAGATTAGAAATATAGAATATGCTATTGAACAAGCGGAAATGTTGATAAAAGAATCAAAAATTAGTCAAGAAAAATTGAACTTCTTGAAAAGAAAAATATCAGACTCAAGACAGGATTTAGAGATACTTTATTTAATGAAAATACAATAAATACAATATTTATCTATAAATATTTAAAAAGATAGAATTTTTCTAAGAAAATTAATTCTTATTTATCAAGACTTTTAAATTTAAAAAGTAATTTAAAAATCTATAAAAAAGGTACCTATATGTCTAAAATAAATTATATATTCCTTTAAAATTTATTCCTTAAATCATTATTTCAATTACTGCTATTGGTATATCAGCATTTACTTCAGTAATTACTTATTTCTAACTGATATTTAAATTCTTAAAGAGTCTTAGATACTAAATAATTTAAGATATTTGTATAAACTTATTATATGAGTAATTTAAAGATTCCAATTTTTACAATATCTATAATAATTTTATCCTTTTTAGGAATTAAAAAATTAATTTATTTAAATCAAGCTAAAGATTTAAAAAATAAAGAAAAATCCAACTTAATTGAATCTATTCGAGTTTTAAATGAATGCTTTGATCTAGAAAATAAAAATAAAAGGACTCTTAATAATTCAATTGAATTAATTGAATATTGCTTAGAGGAATATGGATATAAAAACTGATTTCAAGATTTTAATGATAAATTTATTGAATACTCAATTAAGATGCAAAAGTATTCAATTATTTTTGATCAGTGAGCTTGATATGTTCAATAATTTTAAGTTATCAATAATGTTTCCTAATTTAGTGTTTTTCTTAAATGACTAAAGTCAGATGTTCTTATTTAGGTAATTTAAACTGTGAGGCTATTCATCTACAGTCAGGAAGTCTTATCAAAACGGACGCACCTTTAGATCACTTTGGCAAAGGTAAAAGTTTTTCTCCAACTGATTTATTAGCAACATCTCTAGGAACTTGCCTACTAACGATTATGGCAATTAAAGCTAAAGCAAAAGGATATGATTTGGGAGGTATATATTTAAATATTGAAAAGTTAATGACCCAAAATAACGCACGAAAGATAAAGCAATTAATAATAGATATTTTTATTCCAAAGACCATGAGTAATGAAACTATTAATTTCTTGAAAAAAGCTTCCGAAGATTGTCCAGTTACAAGAAATTTATCTAAAGAAATAGATATTAAAATTAGTTGGCATAATAAATCAACAAAAAAATAATTGCATAAAGACTAATAAAAAATTTTTTTTTGGAATAATAATTCTGTTTTTAGGAGTATATATAATTAATGATTTAGTATTAAAGACTAGATATAAGAAATATAAGAGAAAAAGAATTTCAAAAAAGAAGGAATCATTTTAAATTCTTTACATGAATATTAGACAATTAGATTCATTTTTATTCTTAGAATCAAAGGATTATTTCAAATTATTTTTTCACTATCTTTTGCTCAATCAAACTAATCAAAGGAATCATTAAATTAACATTTATTCCAACAGTGCACCAGATATACGTAATAAGAAAAATTATTCTTATATTTAAATTAGGGGGTAAGGTAAATAATATTTTGAAAAAACCTCCAATAAATAATACTAATATTCCTATTTGCAACAGGCCTTTGATTATCCATATAAGTCCATTTTTTTTAATGTTTTTATAGAACCAATAAAAAACAAGACTAAATAACAAAAAAAATACAAGTTTTATGATCATCTTTTTATAGAAAATCTAATAAATTTGCGATTTAATGGCATAATCACAATTATCGCTTTTTTAACCGATATTTTTTTTAAATATATAAAAGTTATACAAAAAAAAATAAAATCACAATTTAATTTTTTAACTTTTTTATCCTAAAACATTTTTGATTTTAATAAATTAATTCTTTTTTGATTTACTCCTAAGTCACTTTCTCCAACTCTTGATTCTGATCTTATTAATAAGATCTTTGATTCAGGTAAAAAGGATACTTCTAAGTCGTCTATGTACTTCATCCATTTTGTTGTTGCCTCAGCATGAAGATAATCCCCATTAATTTCTACAATCTTTGTTCTTGGAGTATTTACAATAATTGTCTTGATCTCTTCAAAAGGTTTTTCAATATTGTTAACATCCCATTCTTCTCTTACACAATGAGAAACTTGTATACAAGGATTTAAATCCACGTGGGAAGCAAATGATGAAGAAGGGAATAAAAAGCTTGAAAAAATTAAAATCGCTAGAAAAAATATTTTCATTAAGAGAAGTAATCGTCATTGCATAGCCTAACGAATGTAATCATTAATGCGGATAAAATAATTTTTAAATTGTTTAAAGCAATTATTTAATTGTTTAATTAATAGATATTAAAAATGAATTTTTCATATTTTTTAAGAAAAAAAAAAGACCCCTCAATGAGAGATCTTTTTAAAACTAATCTAAACAAGTGTTTCCTTGTTTCCACTGATTTAGATCAGTTCCTCCTACACACAATATAACTATTGCATCTAATTATATAAATGTAATATGTTTTAGGACTCTATATTAACTGTCACATAGCTTAAAATACAAAAAAGTACCCAAACTTTGAAATTGAGTACTTTTAAAGTATCAGAAAAAAGTGTGTGAGGAGTTTCTGATTTATTTAATCTAATACTTAAGTAATTTAAAACGCTACAGTATAAATTACTAATTATTAGCATCATTCAAAAATTTCATTAGCTGATAAAAGATTAATTAAATAATTTATGAAAAATTTTTATACAAAAATCATTTATATCATTTCGGTAGTAACACTTTTCTCAGTAATAGTAAGGGTTGTAATATATTCGGTTAATTATATTGAAAATAATCCTGATAAATACTTACCTTCACAAAAATAATGGGGAATTAAGTATAAATTCACTTCAAAAAATATTAAAACTATTTTAAATATGTTCTAAAGGAATAAATTGAGCCATGAAAATCAAAAACTCCTCAGTTTTAAATCAAAGTAATAATCCTTTTAAACAATTAGAAAGTAAACATAAATATCAAATCCTAGAGGAATACTGGAAAAAAAGAAAAAAAGAATGTGAAAAAAATCTCTCAAAATTTTGCTGACTGATGATCATGAATGTTATTTTTTCTTTTTTATTAGCTTCTGTAATGTGGGTGCAAGTACCTCAATGGAAAGCTGACTGGTCAAAATGTGCCGTAGATATTCCTGATTCATCATGTCACTGGTATGTTGCTGCTCCCGATAATACCTTTGGGGAAGGTTTTAACTGGGAAAACGCTCCTTGGTTTGATGCCAATGGATTACAGGATGTAGCAAAGATTGAAAAAGAATCTGTATTAGAAAAACTTCAAAGAAACTAAAGTTTCTATTTTATCAATTAACTGTTATGAGCATTTAAATCTAATTACCTAAGGGTTAAGGTTTGATTGATTAAAAAAAATTTTATGCGTTTTAAAGTAAGTCTCAAAAAAAACGGAAAGGAATTTGATGAGGTTGTTATAGCCAATAATAAAAAAGAGGCTATGCAAGTAGCTTTAAAAAACAATCCTGAAGCACAAGCATTAAACTCTGACTGGACATTTAAGATTTAATTATTTATGCAGTTTAGGAATCAAAAGAGATGCAACACAAATCACACTAATCGCAGGGCCAGGCGACAGATTAAATACTATAGATAGAATAAAGCCCAGGAGTGAGATGCATAATCCAAAAAATGAAGACCTCATCATTGCAATTCTTAAACTATGAGCCTTATTTAGCCCTAACAAAGTTGGGGAAGAAAGGAGAGCAATTACAAGAATTACTCCCACTGCTGACATTGAACTAACGATCACTAATGCAGTGGTAAAACTCAAAGCAAGATTTAATAAAGAAA
>JFLJ01000118.1 GCA_000634115.1 Prochlorococcus sp. scB241_528O2
AGCAAGATTTAATAAAGAAACGTTTATACCACTTGCAGATGCACCTTCTGGATCTAATCCCACATAAACAAACTTTTCATATCCATAAGTCATTAAAAGTATAAATACTAAAAATGCAATTATTGTTCTGAGTAAATCTCCAAAATTTGCTGTCAACAAATCACCAAATAATACTGCCTCCAAATCAATCCTTATTCCAAGTAAAATCAGAGGAACCAAAAAAAAGTAAAGTTAAAAAGGAAACAATAGAGCCAGAAGTAAAATCAGAGGAACCAAAAAAAAGTAAAGTTAAAAAGGAAACAATAGAGCCAGAAGTAAAATC
>JFLJ01000119.1 GCA_000634115.1 Prochlorococcus sp. scB241_528O2
AATTGTTTGGAAAAAAGAAAATACTCACTCTGGTGGTCTACTAGCAATGGAAATTCATCCAGAGGGAGAGATTTTTGCGACATCAGGTCAGGATGGGAATATACAAATATGTAATTGCCACGAAGGTAATGTAATTAAAACTCTTGATCTTGGCAAAGGTTGGGTAGAACACCTCAAGTGGTCTAATGACGGTTTATTTCTAGCGATAGCTTCCTCAAAAAAA
>JFLJ01000120.1 GCA_000634115.1 Prochlorococcus sp. scB241_528O2
TAAAAATGAGCTAGCAACTGCTTGCTACGGAAGAGTGACATTCTTTGACATAGTTAATAATAAAACCAGCCAAAAACTCGAGTGGCAAGGATCATTGGTATCAATGGAATTAAGTCCTGATGGAGATATAGTCGCCTGCGGGAGTCAAGACAATTCAGTTCATTTTTGGAGAAGATCAACAGGAATGGATGCTGAAATGACAGGATACCCAGGAAAGCCTAGTCATCTTTCATTTGATGATAGTGGAAAATTATTAGCAACTAGTGGTAGCGAGAGAATAACAGTATGGAGCTTTATAGGTGATGGTCCTGAGGGAACTATGCCGGGAGAACTATGGCACCATACCGAACCTATTTCTAGCCTAGCCTTTTCAAATAAAGGCATGCTTGTAGCTTCCGGATCTAGAGATGGTTCTGTTGTCGCAAGTTTTCTAAAAAAAGATGGAAATGGAGACCCTGTGGGTGCTGCATTCTCAGGCGATTTAGTGGCGGCAATTTCGTGGAGGCCTGATGATTGCGCACTAGCGGCAGTAAACGCAAAAGGTGAGGTAAATGTATGGGAATTTAAAGTTCGTACTAATTCTTTTTAAAGTAATTTAAGTAAAAAATAGAAATTTATTAAATTACCAATAGTTTGCTTTTAAGTGTCTTTCCATGCAAATGATCTCACAGTCATTATCTATACCTTTTGGGTGAATATCACAATATGAAAGACATTGAAAATATTCATCTATAGGATTAGATTTTTCAGTTTTACTATCTTCTTTTGAATGCCTCATCAAAAATTTCCTCAAATATTTAAAATTAAGATAGACGAATTAAATATCAAAAGAAATAAGCAAAACTTACTAAAAAAATCTCAGAAAAAACGCGATTTATTACTACTTTCGTACATTTTTAGTTAAAAAGCAATGCGTAT
>JFLJ01000121.1 GCA_000634115.1 Prochlorococcus sp. scB241_528O2
GTTATTAACTTCAGTAAAAAATATAAGTAAGAGATAAAAGAGGGCTTTAATAAGTCCTCTTTTTTTTATTTAATAAAATAAGATGACATTCTTCTGTTTTTATAGATAATGATTAAAACAATAAAATAAATAAAGATGGTTAGATATTATTGTCCCTATTGCAATCCTAAATATCAATTTCAAAAACGATCTCAAAAAGGTGTTTTTATATGTGGTTTATGCGGAGAGGATCTCGTAAAAAAACCATTTATTAGGTTAAACCAAATAATTGCTTTAATTGCTGCGGCATCATTACTTCTACCGTTAATATA
>JFLJ01000122.1 GCA_000634115.1 Prochlorococcus sp. scB241_528O2
TCTACCGTTAATATATACTTTTATTTATTTAATTAAAAATCAAATAAATCCTCCTAATAAAAATTATCAGGCAAATAATAACTCTAAAATAATCATCAAAAACCCTATTTCATAAAACAAGTTGAAAGATTTTTAAGATATCAACCTCTACAAAGAGATTTATTTAAACATGAATTTTCAATTTCAAAATCTATTTGATCATTAATATTATTTAATCTGTTGTCTTTTTTAAATGCTTTAAAATTTTGTACACAATGGCCCTCACAACCACCATTAAATAAATTATGTGCATACAAACTATAAATATTTATAAGAAATAAAAAAGAAATTAATTTTAAAATTTGATAAAGATTAAATTTTATTTTTAATATCATTTTTCTAAATAATAAATAATATAAGTTAATTCCAAGGAGTATTTATCAGTCCCCAAATGTCGAAGAAGAAAAATAAAACTGCAATAACCATAAGATCCCAAGCTCTTTCCCTAAAAGCCCAAGGTGCAATAAAAACTTCACCAAGCCCGTGAAGTGCCGCACCTACGGGTAAATGATCAAGAACCAGCAAACCGTGAGAGAGAATAAAAAGAAAGCTTGCTAAATATCTAAAAAAAACAAATTGCCAATTACTAGAACTCATACTTTTTAGATTTTTAAGAAATATACTCCAATGATCAAAATAATGAAATAGTTCGAGTTAATCGATATTTATTTTGGTAGTTATAAATACGAATAAAGATCTGAAGCTCAAGTAAAAATTACTAAAAGAATAAATATATGTTTTCAAGTTATCGGCCTAAAAATAATTTTGATGAATATTTTAAGGATAATGTTAACTCTGCTAGAGAAATATTAATACCTCTTCTATCCTCTCTAGATAATATGGGTCTTGAAGAATTAAATAGGAATCATTCTGCAGCAAAAAAATTATTACTCAGACATGGCGCAACTTTTAGATTAAACGATACAGGTTTAATAGGTACGGAGAGAATATTACCTTTTGATCCACTTCCAAGAATAATTAGTAAAGATGATTGGATAACATTAGAAAAAGGTCTAAAACAAAGGCTTGAGGCAATTGATCTATTTCTAGATGATATATATAATTCTCAAAATATAATTAATGAAGGAATAATTCCAAGAGAGTTAATAGAGAGTTCAGAAGGTTGGAGACCTCAAATGATAGGTTTTAAACCTCCATTAAATAAATGGTGTCAAATTTCAGGACTTGATTTAATAAGGGATAAAAAGGGAGATTGGCATGTTTTAGAAGATAATTTAAGGTGCCCATCTGGTGTGGCTTATTTTTTAGAAAATAGATTAGTAATGAAAAATATTTTTCCTAATCTTTTCTCTGGAAGGATCGTAAAACCAGTTGATGAATATCCATCATATCTATTAAAAACTCTTCAAGAACTAGCTGTTTGGACAGATACACCCAAGATAGTTCTACTAACTCCAGGAATTTTTAATAGTGCGTATTTCGAACATAGTTATTTAGCTCAAGAAATGGGCATCCAACTAGTTCAG
>JFLJ01000123.1 GCA_000634115.1 Prochlorococcus sp. scB241_528O2
ATGGGCATCCAACTAGTTCAGGGTCATGACTTAGTATGTAATGATGATTATGTGTATTTAAAAACTACCTCTGGATTAAAAAGAGTAGATGTAATTTACAGGCGAATTGATGATGATTTTTTAGATCCTCTTAATTTTAGAAAAGATTCATGCCTTGGTGTTCGGGGATTACTTGATGTTTTCAGGGCAGGTCATGTTGCTTTAGCAAATGCACCTGGGACTGGAATAGCAGATGACAAAATGATTTATTCTTTTGTTCCAAAAATGATTAAATATTATCTTGATGAAGAAATAATTATTAAAAATGTTGAAACATATATTTGTCATTACCAAAAAGATCGAGAATTTGTTCTAGAAAATTTATCAAAACTTGTTGTTAAATCTGTTTCTGAAGCTGGTGGATATGGAATGTTAATTGGACCTCATTCAACCAGAAATGAAATAGATGCATTCGCTAATAAAATCAGAAAAAATCCTAGAAATTTTATTGCCCAACCAACGTTAGAATTATCTACTGTGCCATCTTTATGTGATGGGTCGCTATATCCATGTCATGTTGATTTAAGACCATACATATTAAGAGGAAAAGATTCATGGGTAAGCCCAGGAGGTCTAACTAGGGTAGCATTAAAAAAAGGATCATTAGTCGTAAACTCTTCTCAAGGTGGAGGATGCAAAGATACTTGGGTTGTAGGGAAATAAAATGCTTTTAAGTCGTGTAGCAGAATCTCTTTATTGGATCAATCGTTATTTAGAACGTGCTGAAAATATATCTCGTTTCGTGGAAGTAAGTGAAGCAATGTCATTAGATTGTCCCCCAGGAAGCGCAGAACCTTGGCTCCCATTAATTGATGCTTCGAGCGACAGAGAATCCTTTGATAAAAGATTCCCAGAGAAAAAACCTGATGATGTAATTAATTTTTTAATAAGGGATCGTTTAAATCCAAACAGCATAATTTCTTGCATACAAATGGCAAGAGAAAATGCAAGACAAATTAGAGACGTCATGACCACAGAAATGTGGGAACAAATTAATATCTTATATTGGAATATGCAAGAAGGAGAGACAATATGGAATAAACCAAGACAAGAACAATTAAGTGAGATAAGGAGAGAATGCCAGCTTTTTTATGGAATTACAGATGCGACTCTAAGCAAAGACCTTGCTTGGAGATTTAGCATTCTTGGAAGATTAATTGAGAGAGCTGACAAAACATCAAGAATTTTAGATGTTAAATATTATTTACTTCTACCCAGCTTAAATGAACTTGGAGGGGTTATTGATGAGTTGCAATGGATTGCACTTTTACGTTCAGCTGGAGCTTATCAAATGTTTAGGAAAGCAGAGCAAAATTCTATAAAGCCTAATTCAGTTGCAAGATTTCTTTTACTTGATCCAATTTTTCCGAGATCAGTCAGATACTGTCTTGATGGGATAAGCAATACTCTTAAGATGATAGATACCTCTCCACCTCCTGAAAATCTTTCAGATTTGGAATGCATGAGAGGTTTGCTCAAAGCAAAGTGGAGTTATATCAGAATTGAAGATATAATCAATGATGGTTTACATGAGGCAATCGACTCATTGCAAATTGATTTAAATAAATTAAATGATCTCATTCAAGAAAAATATTTTATTAATTAATAAGTTTATTAATGAGAATTAAATACATTCACAAACTTGAATATAAATATCAAGAACCTGTTCAATTAGGTGAGCATAGATTGTGTATAAAGCCAAGATCAAATGGATTCCAAATGTTGAAGAATTTTGAATTAAATATAACTCCAGAACCAGAAATTATTTATCCATTACTTGCTGCAAGTGGCGAAGAGATTAATAGAATTAGATTCAATGGATTAACAGATAATTTAATTATTGAATCAATAAGCGAAGTTGAGACTATTAAACATCCAAACATTATCGATGGGGTTAAAAATAGAGATTTAACATTACCATTTTGTAGAAGCATTATTAACAGAGATCTACAGGGGGCACTAGAAGGGTGGATGCCAAATGGACAACACGATCCCTCTGCTGTTGAACTTGCCCAAGAGGCTTTGGCAGGAAGTATTAATAACGCATTATCATTCACCTACCAACTAATAGAGATAATTCAAGATAGGGTTAAATATACTAAAAGACATACAGGTCCAGCATGGCCAGCTAGCAGAACACTTAGAGAACGTATAGGTTCATGTAGAGATTTAGCAATGCTAATGGTTGAAGCTTGTAGGTCTATTGGTATCCCAAGTAGGTTTGTAAGTGGTTATCATTTCGAAGATCCTTTACCTTCTGAGTTGGATTTACATGCTTGGGCTGAGTTATATATTCCAGGGGCTGGATGGAGAGGTTTTGATCCAAGCGGCAAAGGATTAATAGACGAAAGATATTTAACATTGGTATCCTCTTCCAAATCCAACTTAACTTCTGTAATTACAGGAAACTTTATAGGAAAAAATAATTTAGAAAATACTTTATCCTGGAAAATAAAAGCTCTTCAAATTAAATAAACAATAAATTTTTTAAGCTTTTAAAATAATAATAAAAGCTAAATAAAAATATGTTTCTTGTTTAGTGTAAACTGCTACGTTCTTTGATTTATATATCTGTTTTCATTTGATAAATCTTCAAAGAAAATTGAACTCAAGTTTAGAAATTCCAGTTATCAAATCAAAAAAATCAAAAATGTTTGAGTTGATAAAATATGAAAAATTTCGTGATACAAAAGATGTCAGATTTTTTGATATTAGTATTAATAAGTCTAATTATAGAGATCTAGTTATTCATAATGGTCCTGCGGTTAGCCCGCCAAATGAGAACGAATTTAATAATTGGCAATTTTACATACATCACAATCAAGAAGATAATCTATTAGCTATTTCTGGGGGAAGAACATTTTTTCTTGTTAATTTTGGGTGGGATTATCCTTTTTATAAAGTCAGATTAGAATCTTGCGGATATATTCTCAAAATACCTAGAGGAACTTTTCATAGATCGATATCTGACGAAAAAGGGTCCATAGTTTTAAATCAAGCCATAAGAGATAAAGGCGGTTCAGTTGAATCTGAATTCAAGGTTACGAATAGCAAAGATAATAAAAAACTTCTGGATTGTATAAGCAATTTAGAACCTAGATTTAAAATTTATAGTGTTAAATAATCTTAAAAACGTCTTTCATTTTTATATATCAATTTAAATAATTATCTAATTGTTATAAAATAAAAATATTTAAATTTTTAGATATGAAATTTTTTAGTTTTTTAAAATATTTTTTATGCATAACTTTTTCTTTTTTAGTTTTATCTTCTCCAGTTTTTGCTGGAGCGAATGTTGCTGTTAAAGGTGAGGGAGATGAAGTTCCAAGTTATGTAAGATCTGATATTACGGGATATAATTTCCATGGCGAGGATCTTCATTTATCCTCTATAGCTGGAGCAGTTGCCAGAGACGCAGATTTTAGTGACGTTGATTTACATGGGACTACATTAACTCTATCTGATTTAAAAGGTTCTAATTTAAATGGAATCAACCTGACAGATACTCTTTCTGATCGAGTTAATTTTCAGAAAACAGACCTTAGAAATGCTGTTTTGGTAAATATGATTGCTTCAGGCAGTAGTTTTGCAGGTGCTCAAATAGAGGGAGCCGACTTTACTTTTGCGATTCTTGATAGCGAAGACCAAAGAAATCTTTGTCAAATCGCAGATGGTATTAATCCAACCACAGGTGTTTCAACAAGAGAAAGTCTTGAGTGTAATTAGAAAAATAAAATCATAAGTAAACTTTCTTCCCGTTCTTGAATTTATAAATTCTTTCTTGATCGTCTTGAAATATCATTTCGCCATTTAATTTAGATTTTTTAAATTTTGAGAGTCTTGCTCTATGTATGTTAGATTTTCTATTGATATTATCTTCTTTATCAAAAGTTCCAATAGAGATATTTATATTGGGGGTAGAAAGGGTCTTTTCTTCTTCTCTTAAAAATATTCTCTCAATATTTGATTGTGTACTCTGAAGCTTATTTTTAAATTTATTTAATTTTATGTTTTTTGGTTTATTAGAATTAAATTGTTTGTAGACCAGAATAATAATTACAAAAATAAAAAAAAATAAAAATTTATTCATTACCTTTTTAATTTTATTTTTATATCAACCCCTAAGTTACTTTTAGTAGTTAATATTTCTTTTTTTAAGATTCCATAAGTAAAAATTTCAGACAAATTTCTCAAGGCTTTAAAAACTAAAAAGACAGTAAATAAAAAGAAAATAATAATGTTTTCTACGAGAATATTTTTATTTTTATTTTCTAATTTACTCATAAAAGTTTAAAATCACTTATTTTTAATCATTTTTTGAATATGGGCCAAAAAATTCACTAGAATCTCTTCCTATTACTTTAGCAAGATTTAAACTTTTATCTATATTCCATTTAGATGCCATTCCATAAAGAATCCCAGCAGCGAAAGAGTCGCCACATCCATAAGAATCAACCTTAATTTTTTTGTTTTTAAGAGCCTTATATCTTCCGCCTGGATATATTATGCCCCCCTTTTCTCCCTCAGTTTTAATAATATATTTTGGCTTTACCGATAATTCTGAAAAAGAAAAAACCTCCCCAGGATCAAGATTACTTCCTATTAATCCATCTAAAAAAACATTTGATTTATTAATTGTATTTAATCCCACCCTTGGAGTTGAACAAAGTATTGGAGCTGATCTAGACATTTTGAAAATCTCTGAATCTGATGCGGTAATAAAAATACCATCCATTTTTTTTAAAATGTTCCAGTCTAAGTCATCTTTATGTCTTGGAGATAACCTTTCTCCAATAACTGTAATTGCTCTCTCACCTTTAAAGTCAGTCAAACTAAACCCTCTTCTGGTAGGTTTTTCACGCCAAGCCACATGTAACTTTATTCCCATATTTGAAAGAATTTTAAAGCATCTTTCTCCATAATTATCATTGCCTAGTGCAGTAAAAAAATGAATTTGGTTTAAAGTTAATTCAGAAAGTGTTTTCGCAATAATAGATCCTCCACCTGCTGGATATTCAAGGGATTTTTTAGAATGAGAAATAACTCCTGGTTTTGGCAATTGATCGACCTTTAAAAAATTTATCCACTCAATATGACCAATTACAGCAAAATTTAAATTTCCTTTATTAAATTTAAAGTCTTCAAATTTATTGTTCTTTTCAACAACCATAAGCTTTTAATACTATTATTAAAAAAATATTTTTAACAAGTGAATTCATTTAACATTTTAAAAGATAATAAACAGATCCTTTCTTATCTTTACCTTTTTCTATCTATTTTAGGAGCTGTTCTTCCAATGATGGCTAATTTTGAATTTGCTAAGGAATATGGAAACACTTTTGATATAAATAACTTCATAGCTTTAGCAAATGCGAACCCTGCAGCTCAATCAATTTCTAGAGACTTATTAGTGGGAGCTAGCGCTATTTTTATATGGATTACAAATGAATCAAAAAAATTGAATATGAAGAACATGTGGATTGTTTACATAGGGACTTTTGTTATAGCATTTGCATTTTCTGCACCTTTTTTTTTATTCCTAAGAGAGAGAAGAATTATTGAGTTAGAAAAGATTAATTAAAATAATTTATTAAATAAAATGCCAAAAATTATAAAACAACAAAATGAAATAGATAGCCAGATTATTGATGCATAACCAAAAACATCTAATATTCGACCTGAAATAAATGGTCCTAAAAAATAACCCATAGCAAAACATTGTGATAATAGAGCAAGAGCAAAACCTTTTTTGTTGGAAGGAGCTATTCTGAAAACAACATCTGTGGAAGTTGGAAGAAATGAAGCAGTACCTAAACTAATTAATATCAATGAAAAAGAAATCAAATAAAAAGGTGGGATATTTAAATAACTAGAAATAAATAACAACAATGAAGCAAAAGAAAAGTTTATTAAACTAAATTTCAATCCAAATAATCTTCCTTTATTTGATATCCAAGACCCAACAGGCCATTGTAAAAACAACAACAAAATTAACTGAATCGATATTATTAGGCTAGTAATTTCATTACTTAATGGATCCCTGTATACTCCACCTTTAACAAGGTCCAAAGGCAAAGTTACTTGAATCAAAGCTAAGGAAGTAGTTATCAATAAGATAGATAGAATTAATATTCCTGAATTCCTATTCCATTTGAATTGGCCTTTTTTAATTGGATCTACCAATTTATCAAAGTTTTCTAGGTTTATTTTGATAGAAGAATTATTTCTTGAAATTAAATAAATAATAACAAACATACAAAAAATATCATTTACAAAAATTGATTTAGAGTACAAAAAATTAGTCATACATCCACCAAAGAATACTCCTAAAAATATTCCTAAAGCCTCCGAACTCCTAACAAGAGCATATGCTTTTCTTGTATCGATAGTATTGCAAAAATAAGGAACTCCAAACTCAGCTGCAGGCCAATATATCCCTGCGGAGGCTCCAACAAATGATTGGCCAATTATATAAAAAAGAGTATCTCTTGAAAAAATAAGGAATATGCTAGCAGCAATACTTAGAATTGAAGAAGCAATTAATGGGACTTGTATTTTCCCTATTTTATTTAAATAATTACCTGTAAATAATCTCGTTAAGGTACCTATTATTGCTGAAATCGTAAAACCCAATCCGATATCTGTTGCCGATAATCCAATATCATTAAAAATGAGTGATGTTAAATAAATTACACCTCCCGCTCCAAATGCAGCATAAAATCTTATTTTGGTTATTAACCTCAAAGGATATGGAAATTGAATCCACCAATTTTTGCTAATTTGAAAACTATTTGGGCTAATCACAAGTGAAATACATTTTTATAATTTTTTTAAGTTTATGTAGTTTATTCTTCAGTAATGGTGCAAAAGCTGCTGAAAAGGTAAATATTAAGTTTGAAGGTATGAAAATCCCTCTTACTATAGAACAATTATCAAAATTAGAAAAATACAAAGATGATTCAACAGAATTAATAGATTGGTTAAAAAAAAATGGATTACTAAAAGTTTTTGAATTACCAAAATTTTTACAATTTCCAGTTTTCAAGGAAGAAGGTTTAAACAGAGAAGTATTAAGAAGTTGGATAGGGCGCAAATTTCTTACAGAATTAAGCGAAATCATTAAAATATCAAATAACAATAATGGAATAGAAATTTATAATACAATAGAAAATTTATTAGAAGAGAAAAAACAAGTTTCAACTCTAGACATTATAAAAGCATTACCTTCAGAAGAAATCTCTTTAGATATTGACAAATTAATTTTAATAATTTCATCTTGGAAAAATGAATTAGCAATGCAACAAGATCTAATATCTAAATTAAATAATCTAGAGAAAACAAAGTCAAAACCCTTTAATAAAAATAAAAATAAAAATAAATTTGCTTCAGATGTTATAAAGATAAATAAAAAAATTTATGCTCCTCATCGAGTAAAGCCTTTTGAAATTGAATTATGGAAGAGCGATAAAGCAAATGATAATAAAGAACTGATAATTTTTATGCCAGGGCTAGGAGGCGAAATTAATAATTTCAAATGGATAGGGAACGAATTAACTAAAAGAGGTTGGCCAATAGTATTTATAGACCATAGAGGGACCAATTTAAAGGCATTTACAGAAGTACTAGAGGGAAGGGAATCAATACCAGGGAGTGTAGATTTTTTCTTATACAGAATTAAAGATTTAGATGCTGTATTGAAAGCTTATAAAAATGGGGAATTTGGTTTAGCTAATGATTCTTATATCTTAATGGGGCATTCGCTTGGGGCTCTAATAGCGCTTTTATATGAAGGGAATAAACCAACTGATCAACTTGAGGAAAGATGTGCTTTGGCATTAAAAGACTTTGCAGTCACAAATTTATCAAAATTACTGCAATGTCAATTAGGCGAATTATCTTTCTCTGAGAAAAATAACGTTAATAAGGCAAGTGCCATAATAGGCTTTAATTCGTTTGGTAGTTTATTATGGCCAAAAGAAAAAAGTTCTGGTATTAAAATACCAACTCTTCTTATAGGCGGTACATATGACCTTATTACACCTCTTATGAATGAACAATTTAGAGTTTTTTCTGCTTTAAATAATCCATCAAATAGATTTCTAATTATTGAAGGAGCAAGCCATTTCTCTCCAGTTAGAATAAACAATAGATATTTAGAAAATAATGATGTCTTCAAAATAAATGAATCTTTTATTGGTTCAAATCCAATTTCAGTACAAGATTTATCATCGAAATTTATAATTGAATTTATAAAAAAAGTTAAAAACCAAGAGATACTTAGTGTTATTAAAAACCAAAAAGAAATGGAACTTGATTTCCATGTTCTAGATCTAGATACTATAAAAGAAGTTTCAGAGAATTAGTACTCTATTCTTGGATCTAAATACGCAACTAAAATATCCACAAAGAGATTCAAAGAAACTATTATCATAGAGGTAAAAATCACAATGCCTTGAACCAACGTATAGTCTCTCTGAGAAATTGCTTCATGCAATCTTAAAGCAATACCTGGCCATGAAAAGGTTACTTCAAACAATAGGGCTCCTCCCGCTAATGAAGCCATAGTCAAACCTGAAATAGTGACAATTGGCAATAGAGCATTAGGTAAAGCATGATTTAAAAAAATTTTTCTACTTGATATTCCTCTACAAATAGCGGCATTTACATAATCACTTTTTAATGTCTTATCTAAATTTACTCTTAATGACCTGCTGAATATACCACTTAATAGAAAGCCAAGGGTAATAGAAGGAAGTGCGAGATGATAAAGGCTACCTTTTAAAGCGACAAAATTATTAGAAAGAATACTATCTAAAACTAGAAACCCTGTTAAATGAGGTTGTTGCTCAAAGATTGGGAATCTACCACCAATTGGAGAAATATTAAAATATACAGAAAATAATAATTGAGCTAACATTGCTCCCCAAAAAGGTGGAATCGCATATGTTGCGACACCAATTATTCTCACAATATAATCAGTCTTTTTACCTCTATTTCTTAAGCCAATAGATCCTAATAAAAATCCAATTAACATTGCAGTTAATATAGAAAAGAAACCAAGCTCAATACTTGCAGGCAATGACTTAAGAATAATATTTATAACTGGTTCTTGAGTACTAAGAGATAGGCCAAAATTAAAGTGCAAAATATCATTAATATATGAAAAATATTGATTAATTAAAGATTCATTTAGGCCTAATTTATTTCTTAGAATTTCCCTTGAAACCTCATTAGCACCAGATCCAAGTATGGCATCAACTGGATCGCCAGGAGCAACTCGCAATAAAATAAACACTAATGAAGAAATTATCCATAACATTAATGGTATTAATGAAATTTTTAATAAGGAATAATTAAAAAGTTTATTTAAATTCCTACTCATTAATTAACTCAAGATCGCTTAAAGAAATTATTCCTGCACCATTAAAAGTAGGTTTTGATATTTTATTTTGAGACCATGCTTTTTGAGAGGATATCCAAATAGGAATATAAGGGATTGAATTTGCTGCTATTTTTTCAATTTCAACAAGTTTATCTAGTCTTTTATTTCCACTTATATTTTCGCTCTCAAGAAATAAACTTTCTACTTTCTTTGATCCCCAAAAACTACCACTTGAAACTGACTCTCCTTCTTCACATATGCCATCAACTATTTTATTACAACTTAAAAGTGGAGTGAGATAGGCTTCTGGATCTGAATAAGCTCCTGTCCAATCGAGAATAACTGCTGTATAAATTCCTAAACTTAGATTCTTATAAACGGTTGTAGATTCAACACCATTGAGTTCGATATCAATACAATCTTTCAAAGAATTTTTTATCTCTTCTTGCCATGTGAGAGCAATAAGTTTATCAGCTGGTACATTTGATCTATAGGTAAGAGGTATTTTTAGAATATTTCCATCACAATAATTTTCTTTTTGTAATAAATTTCTAGCTTCTAAATAATCATATTTAGGCCACAAATCATTATTATCTTTTTTTAATATAGGAGGTATTATTGATCTAGATGGCTTTCTTAATCCATAACTTACTTTTTCACTAATTAATTTTCTATTAAGACTTTTTGCTAAAGCCATTCTTAAATTAAGATTATTAAATGGATAAGCATTAGTTCTAAGGCTTATAAAACTTAATTCGGTGAAAGGACTATTACCTTCCTTAAACTTTTTATTTTTACTTAAATTCTTTAAACTATTTCTCTGACTATCATCAATTGAATTTGATAAAAGCACGTCAATTTGTTTACTTTTTAAAGCGCCAAAAAGAGAAGATGAATTAGAATATCCCACAAAATTAATACCCTTATTTAAGGGCTTGTCCCCCCAATAATTAGAATTTGGATCAATCAATTGAACTTCATTAGAAAAACTTGTTAGAACATACTTGCCAGTACCTACAAATTTTTCATTTATAAACTTATCAGAATATTCTTTATAAAAAGTTGGAGATATTGGTGTTAAATTTACTGCGGTAAGTAAACCATTTAAAGAACTTGATGGTTTATTTAAATTGATTATTACTGAATATTCACTTGGTGTTTCTATTGATTTAATCTTATTTCCTAAAATATAATTCGTCGTTCCAATTTTTTTGAATCTATCAAAAGTAAACTTAATTGCATTTGAGTTGAATGGTGTTCCATCATGAAAAAAAACATTTTTTCTTAAATTGATAATTATTTGAAGTCTATCCTTTGAAATAATTGGCATTTCTGATGCCAATTCAGGTATTAAATCTCCATTAGAATTTAATTCATATAACGTGTCTCCCAGAGCACTTATCAACTGAATTGCCTTAAGAGTATTAGCTCTAGCTGGATCTAAAGATTCGATTTTCCCAGAACTTGCTACTATGATTTTTTTTGATATTTTTTTTGAAGTACAAGAATTCTGTAATAAAGAAATTAAAATAATAAATATTGATAAAAGAACTTTTTTTTTCATTTTTTTTTAATGGCAAATGTTTTTTTAAAATTGATTACAACAAAAAGTTTGTAAGGTTATTTGACTTATTTCTAAAGCAAATGTTTTTTTAGAATCACAATCAAAAGGCCACTCCCTTACCCAACAAATTTCTTTATCTAGATTGATACCAATTACTTGAAAAGTTTTATTATTATTTTTAATTTTTACACAAGCACCCTTATAAAGGTTTTCAGAACAAATTAAATTATTATTTTCTAATATTTTTGAATGAATCATTACAGCGTTAAAAATTAAACACTTACTTTCTACGGTTTAACAAGCCATAAAGAAATTTGCAAATTATTTTTTTAAATACAACTTAATTGACTCGCAATAATTTTGACTTCGTTAAGTGAATTTATTTCATCTTTTGATTTCTCAAAATTTCCAGTATTTACCTCATGAGTTATTACAACAATTTCTGCTTTGTCCACAGTTGCGTCTAATTGAACAATTGATTCAATTGATACATTATTGTTTCCAAAAATATCTCCAATCTTGCCTATTACTCCTGGACTATCAAGACAGATAATTCTAAGATAATTTTTTTTTGTTATTTTAGAAGAATCTATGATATGAGAGTTTCTCCAGAAATCAAAAGATAACAAAGGATCGATTGACTCATAATTTTTTACTGAATTAGCATGAAGATTTAATATATCTGAAACTACTGATGCAGCAGTTGGGCCACTACCTGCCCCTGGACCATATAACATTATTTCTCCAAGTGGATCGGCCTCTATCAATAAGGCATTGTTAACCCCTTCAACTTTTGCTAGAGGATGAGACTTAGGAATCAAAGAGGGGCCTACCCAAATATTCAAAGCAAGAGAATCATTATTATTAATTTCTCGCCTTTCGGAGAGAGCTAAAAGTTTTATTTCAAACCCTAATTTATTTGCATATTCGATATCCTTAAGATTAATTTTACTGATACCTTCAGTATTTATCTGATCTCTTTTAATTTTACCTCCAAATGCAAGTTCACTAAGAATTGAAATCTTATCAGCAGCATCATGTCCTTCAACATCTGCAGTTGGATCAAATTCTGCATACCCAAGGCTTTGAGCCAATTTTAAAGTCTCCTTATAATCTGCTTTTTCGTTTGTCATCTTTGAAAGAATAAAATTTGTTGTGCCATTTATTATCCCTACCATTTTTTTAATACTGTTACTTTTTAATGACCTTTTTAAAGGCTCAATTATAGGAATCCCCCCACAAACAGCAGCCTCTGACAAAATATAAACTCCTTCTCTAGCAGCAGTTTCATATATTTCTGCTCCATATCTTGCGATAACTGCTTTATTTGCTGTTACGACAGATTTACCAGATTTTAAAGATTTCAGAATGATATCTCTAGCTAAATCAACACCACCCATTACTTCTACAATTACATCTATGGATGGATCATTAATTAATTTAAATGGATCATCAATTAATAAATTAGTATCTATCTCAATACCCCTTTTTTTATTAAGATCTTTAACTGCTATTTTTACAATTTCTATTTCTTTTAAAATTGGATGTGAATCAACCTCTGATCTTAAAATCTTATAAATTCCTGAACCTACAGTGCCAAAACCTACGATACCAATCTTGCATTTTCTCATTTTTTATTTCTTATTTATTTTGAATTTAATTTTATATTACTAGACCTACAAAAATTCATTGGCTTGGGACTGCATTTTCAGGAGTATGTTTAAGAACCCATTTGATCTTGAAGGAGTTAGGCTTGCTTTTAAACCAGTATCTTCTATAAATTTCTTATTTATTTTAACAACTTCATTCGGTGTTAATTCATTTAATCCACTAATTAGGAATGCTAATAAACCCTTTGTTATTAGCGCATCAGAATATCCTTCCCAATATAATTTCCCACCTTTAATATCTGCTTTCACAAAAACTTCTGAAACGCATCCTTTAACTTTATTTTTTTCAACAAGGATTTTACTATCTGGTTCTTTCAATTTTTTGCCTAGCCACAAAATATATTCATACTTTTTTTTTGGATCTTCTGATTTCCTCAACTTTTCAACTAATTTTGACAAGTTATTGTATTTTGCTTGGTTTTCCATTCTTTTAGAGGTCTATTAATAATTCACTTGTAAACTTCTAATTATACAAATATTTCTTTTTCTGTGATAAAGCCTGATAAAGGTATGTCCCATTCAGCTCTAGTTAATGGAATCTTACTTACACAATTAGAAGTTAACACTCCTATGCATGGTATGTCCCTCCAATTGCTATCTCCTCTTAATTTATCAAAATAACCTCCCCCATACCCTAATCTTATTAAATTTTTGTCTACAGAAAGACATGGGACAAATATAATACTGATCTCCTTATGACTTAATGAAATAGAATTATCTGGACTGAGTATCCCCTCAGAGTCTTTCTTAAGAGGTTTTTCATCCCACGGATAAAACAACAACTCTTTGTTATCTTTACATCTAGGCAATGCCAAAGAAAAATTTTCCTTAAGGCTTCTTATATCAACTTCATTTTTTAAAGGCCAATATATTGCTATATAACTTATATTTTTAAATTCTTTAATAAATAACTCAACATATAGCTTCACATTCTTTTCTACATTTTTCCATTGATAATAGGAGTTCTCATATCTAAGTTTTCTAAACATCTCCCTCTCCAATTTCTTTTTTTCAAAGATAATCATGCTGAATATTCAGTTAAAGCCTTCTTCGTTTAGTTTTGTAAGAGCTATTGCTAATGCATCTGCTGAATCATCAGGTTTTGGAGCTTTTTTAAGTTTTAAGTTATACATAACAGCGTCAAGAACTTCTTTCTTAGATGCTTTTCCTGATCCTGCAATAGTTAACTTTATCTGGGCAGGGGAATATTCACTAATTTTAATTTTTTTTGAAGCCAATACCATCATAATCACTCCTCTAGCCTGCACCACACTAATAGTAGTACTAGATCTATAAAAGAAAAATTTTTCTACCGCGGCTAGATTTGGATTCCAATGATTTATCAATTCATTAAGATCATTGAATATCTCATGAAGTCTATGTTCTTCTTGTTTTTCTTTATTAGTCTCAATTACACCACAATCTAACAATATTTTTTTTTCATTTTGCACCTCAATGATTCCATATCCAACTCTGGCTAATCCAGGATCAATGCCTATTATTCTCACTATAATTAATCTTCTGCAGTCAATTGAAATTTGGAAAAATTATCTTTTTCATCTAAATCAAATACTTTACAAAAAGCTTGAATAACTCTTTCACCTGAATCAACTTGTTCTAATGGATCTTTTCTTAGTCTATGTCTCAACGAACAAGAAATAACCCTGGCTATGTCATCTTCTTGTACTTCAGTTCTACCCTCAAAGGCTGCAATTGCCCTTGCGGATCGATTTGTAACAATATCTCCACGTAAACCATCAACGTCAAGTTCTCCGCAGATTGCAGAAATGTTTAATCTCAGGTCATCATCCATTTGAACAGAATTTAAAATTTCTTGAGCTTTAATTACCTTTTGTTGAAGTTCATTCTGTTGATTCTCAACACTCAATGAAAAGCCATCAGGATTATCGTCAAAAGAAGTCCTTTGATCAACTACCTGAACTCTTAATTCAGCATCTCTAACTGTCTTAACCTCAACGCTCATTCCAAACCTATCCAATAGCTGAGGCCTTAATTCACCTTCTTCTGGATTACCTGAACCAATAAGTACAAATCTCGCAGGATGTCGAACTGAGACTCCCTCCCTTTCAACTGTATTCCATCCAGAAGCAGCTGAATCTAAAAGCACATCAACTAAATGATCATCAAGCAAATTCACTTCATCAACATATAATAAACCCCTATTAGCTTTTGCCAATAAACCAGGCTCAAATGCCTTTACACCTTCACTCAAAGCCTTTTCTATATCAATGGTTCCACAAAGCCTGTCTTCAGTAGCTCCTAAAGGTAAATCAACCATTGGTACTTGTTTTTGAATACTTTCTAGATTTTCTCCTTGAACAATTCTTTCCAACACTTCTTTACTCTGCAAATCAGGATCAATTAGAGAACTATTATATGGATCATCCTTAACAACTTCTATTGCAGGCAACAAATCAGCTAAAGCTCTTATTGTAGTTGACTTTCCAGTCCCTCTATCTCCCATTATCATTACACCTCCAATCCTTGGATCAATAACATTTAACAAGAGAGCTAATTTCATTTCTTCTTGACCAATTACAGCTGTAAAAGGAAAAACTCTTCTTTTCTTTGTTGTAGTCACAGTTTTAGTTTTCTTTAATATTCAAATAATCCATAGATGCTACTTCAGAAAATGTTTTTAGTAAATATCCCTGTCAAATTAAAGCTACAGAGAAACAAAATCTAATTTAATTTGTATCTTCCTAATTTTTTTTTGAATTGTTCAAAAACCAGTTTATTTGATGGATAATGCCCCTTAAAACATTTATTTCGTGCTTAGATGTATTTGCCCTTAAAACAAAACTCTTAAATTTACCAATTTTGGCCCTAGAGGTATGCTTTAAGAGATAACCAACTTTTAGAAGCATTTCCTCTATCTCCAAGAATGAATCATGTATTTGTTTTGATGATGCGAGATTAAAAGCTTCTAATTTCTTATTAAGATTTCGTTTAGAGGACTTATTTAATTCATAAAGAACTATTGAAACTGCGTGAGAAAGATTTAAAGAAGGATTCTTCTTAGAAGTAGGAATATTAAAAGTCTTATTTGCCATAAGTAATTCACTATTACTTAAACCTCTATCTTCTCTGCCAAATATAATTGCTAAATTATTTATCTTTTTAAAAGATAAAATCCAATCAAATATATTTTCACAAGATTCATAAAAAGAATCTTTACTTAAATCAATCCTTCCACAAGATGCGATAACTAAATCACAATCAAAAATTGCATTTTCAAGATTATCAAAAATTTTGCAATGATCAAGATATTTTTGACCTTTAAGAGCCATCTTTTTTGCTTCTAAAGAGTATATATTGCATTTTGGAGAAACGATTCTTAATTCTTCAACTTCAAAATTAGAGCATAATCTTGCAACACTCCCAACATTTAAGGGGCCATTTGGTTCAACTAATATGATCTTTAAATTAGAAAAAATTTTCTCCAAAATCATTCAAGGCTATGTAAATATTTTAATAAATTAGACATATTTACAGGATCAATTTCAAAACTTGGCATGGGAGGAGTAAGTCCGCCAGTAACTTGTTTTATTATCTCTTTATCATTCAAACGTTGAGTAATTGAGTGTAAGTCTGGCCCCACTAATCCTCTTGCTGTAATTCCATGACATCCGACACAATTTACTTTAAAAAGAGCATATCCTTCCTTAGCAGACCCATTAATCTCAAGAGTTTTAATAATATATTTGTTTTTTTCATGATAATTCAAGAAAAATAATGAAAAACATATCAATGAAAGGATTAAAACAATAAAAAACTTTTGCAAGAGTTCTCTTTTACGATCTCTTTCTGCTGCAGATGATGAAGATGTTGACACAAAAAATAGTCTCTATGTAACAATTGTGAATAAGAAATTCAAAAAAGGCAAAAAAATGATCGAGCCTCTTCTATGTGGAATTGTTTTAGGATTAGTTCCAATAACTCTTCTTGGATTATTCGTAAGTGCATGGAATCAATACAGAAGAGGTTCAGGGATGTTGGATATCGATTAAAAAAGTTAATCTTGATTGTCCATAGTTTCTGATATCTATAGTTTCCCATAAATTACTTTTTTTAATAAATAATTTTGGAGAATGTTCAAAAATAACTATTGAATCTTTTTTTAAAAAATTACAATTAAATATTTGATTTAAAACTAATTCATGATAATTAGCATCATATGGAGGGTCAAGATAAACAAAATCGAATTTTAATTTGTTTAAATCTACAATTTTAGAAGATAAGTTTCTCTCGTAATTTGGTTTTGTCCAGTTTAAAACATCTTTACAAATAACATCAATATCATTTTTTCTGTTATCTATATATTGCAGCGAACGTAGATTTTTTAAACAAATTTTTGAGTTATTTTTGTTTTTTTCAATTGCAATTATTTTTCTCGCCCCATGATTATATGCTTCACAAGATATGGCCCCTGTTCCACTAAATAAATCTAACCAGTTACTATTTTCAACCCTATTATTCAATATATTAAATATTGCCTCTCTAACTCTCAAAGTTGTAGGTCTAGTATAAATATTGTTTGGACTTTGAAGTCTTTTACCACCTATTAATCTTAAATTTGTCTTCATCCCTAATTATTAGTTATTGAATATTACTAAGCCATCTTCTCAAAAGTTTTTCTCCAGTTTTACCAGACTTTTCTGGATGAAATTGACAGGCCAACAAATTATCATTTTCAATGATCGCTGTTAATTTTTCAGAACCATAATTAACCTGAGCTGCAATAATATTAAAGTCATCTGGGATTGCATGATAGGAATGGACAAAATAGACCCAATTATTTAATTCGTCTAACTTTAATAAAGTATTTGGTTTTGTTGGTAAAAGTTGGCACCAACCCATATGAGGGATTCTTTGATTAACTATATTAGGTATTTTTTGTATTTTCCCCTTTAAAATGCCAAGACCTTGAACTTTCCCTTCATCACTAGATTCAAAAAGGAGTTGAAGACCTAAACAAATCCCTAAGAAAGACTTCCCACTATTAATCCAATTTTTCAAATCAGTTATCAAATCCGTATTCATTAGATTAATCATCGCAGGATCAAAAGCTCCAACCCCAGGGAGTATTATCGCCTTACAAACATTTGATTCATTAAAGTTTTTAATTAATAGTATTTCTTCTCCAAGACTTTCTAGCGATTTTGTTACGGAATGAATGTTGCCCATTCCATAGTCTATAAGTCCAATTTTATGCAAAGCTCTTTATTTTATAAATGCTTAGACAAAGTGCTCGAAAGAGTTGCTTTTGGTACGGCTCCAACCACAGTATCAACCTTTTGACCTCCTTTAAAGATCATTAATGTTGGAATACTTCTAATTCCATATTGACTCGCAACATTTGGGTTCTCATCTGTATTTAATTTAAAAACTTTAATTTTCCCTTCAAAGTCTTTTGAAATTTCTTCTACAACTGGTGCAACCATTCTGCATGGACCACACCATGGTGCCCAAAAATCAACCAATACTGGTAGATCACTTTGAAGTACATCCTTGTCAAATGAAGAATCAGTTACGGCTGGAGCTGATGACATAATTTAAGTATTCCTTTTAGAAAATTTAGCAGGCAAATCTTTTAAGTGATGATTTCATTACAGATAAAATGATATAAGTAACAAAATATCTAAAAAAGCCCGATTAATCGGGCGATTTAGTGTGTGAGGAGTATGGGGTTTCCCCCATCTTTCAATAATAACTCCTAATGCTAAATTTTTTCAATTTAATGCTTAATTTACTAAGGTTTTATAATTTTAATCTAAATAAAAACTATTTACCCATCCCTAGCTGTTGCGCTTTTTGATAAACCTTACCCTCTGTAAGAAGAGATGGAGCAATAACAATTTCAACCTTTTGCATTTCTTTGATATTTTTAGCTCCAAGAGTACTCATTGATGTTCTAATGGCCCCTAATAAATTGTGTGTACCATCATCAAGTAAGGCAGGGCCTTTAATTATCCTTTCTAAAGATCCTGTAGACCCAACTTCAATTCTTGTACCCCGTGGCAAAATAGGGCTAGGTGTAGCCATACCCCAGTGAAATCCTTTACCTGGAGCATTCGATGATTTAGCTATCGGCGAGCCAATCATTACAGCATCTGCTCCACATGCTAAACATTTACAAATATCTCCGCCTGTCACAATTCCTCCATCACCAATAATGGGAATATAACGACCACTTTCTCTAAAATAATCATCTCTTGCTGAACTACAATCAGCAATTGCGGTTGCTTGAGGGATTCCGATTCCCAATACTCCTCTTGAAGTACATGCCGCTCCAGGCCCTATACCAACCATTAATCCTGCAACTCCTGCATTCATAAGAAGTTTGGCGACTTCATAAGTAACGCAGTTACCAGCAACAACTGGTACTTTCATAGATTGACAAAGGTCTTTAATATTTAAGGTTTCCTTACCTTCCATACCGAAATGCACAGTTGATACGACTGTTCCTTGAAGGAAAAATAAATCTATTTTGGAATTATTGAGTGTCTCTTTAAATTTGATGGCAGCTTGAGGCGTTCCACTAAACGCAGCAATACCGCCTCTTTCTTTAACCTCATTTATTCTCTGTAAAATTAATTCCTCCTTAACAGGTTCACTGTATATCTTCTGCATTAATGGAACAAAATCATTTTTCCCGACTGATGCTATTTGATTTAATATTTCATCAGGATTTTCATATCGTGTTTGTATGCCCTCCATATTGATGACCCCTAGGGCACCTAATTTGGTAAGTTCTACAGCAGTATTAACATCAACAACGCTGTCCATAGCGCTAGCTACAATTGGGACTTCTCTCTTTAAATCACCAATTAACCATGAAGGATCTGTCAAATCGTAATCAAGCGTTCTTTTCCCAGGTACTAAGGCTATTTCGTCGATGCCATAAGCTCTTCTGACTTTTTTGTTTAAACCAAGTTCAATATTCACGGAATTTTTCATTTATTCTGATTAAATTAACAACTAACGGGGTAATAAGCCAAGGTTTATTCAAAAACAACAGGTTTTTTTTTTATTTGTGTGTAAATGTGAGTATTTGGGAATTAAATATATAATTTTTTTTATTCATTATGACAATCAGCGATTATTATTAAAGAAAGGTTTTTTGTATGTCTGATATTGTAGATTCCGGTAACTCTGGATTAAGCGAAGATAACGATCGAATTATTCAGACCGACTTAAGAAATGAGATGTCTCGTTCTTATCTTGAGTATGCAATGAGCGTTATAGTTGGTCGCGCGCTTCCAGATGCAAGAGATGGATTAAAGCCTGTTCATAGAAGAATTCTTTATGCAATGTATGAACTTGGTTTGACTAGCGGTAGACCTTACAGAAAATGTGCAAGGGTTGTAGGAGAAGTTCTTGGTAAATACCATCCCCATGGCGATACTGCTGTCTATGATGCATTGGTGAGGATGGCTCAAGACTTTTCTATGAGAATGCCACTTATAGATGGTCATGGAAACTTTGGTTCTGTAGATAACGACCCTCCAGCAGCGATGAGATATACAGAATCTCGTCTACAGTCTCTTACAGATGAAAGTTTACTAGAGGATATTGAATCTGAAACCGTAGATTTCGCTGATAACTTTGACGGTTCTCAACAAGAACCAACAGTTTTACCGGCAAGAATCCCCCAACTACTTTTAAATGGATCATCTGGTATAGCTGTAGGAATGGCAACTAATATTCCACCTCATAACTTAGGAGAATTAATTAATGGCCTAAAATCAATAATCAAAGACCCTTCGATTGAAGATAGAGAACTGTTTGAACTAATTAAGGGTCCTGATTTTCCCACTGGCGGTCAAATCTTAGGAAGAGATGGTATTAGAGAAACTTTCAAAACAGGAAGAGGTTCAATAACTATGAGAGGTGTAGCAAATATCGAGCAAATTAAATCAGCTGGTAGGACAGAAAAAGATGCCGTAATAATTACAGAACTTCCTTTTCAAACTAATAAAGCAGCTTTAATAGAGAGAATTGCAGACTTGGTTAATGAGAAAAAATTAGAGGGTATTTCTGATATTAGAGATGAAAGTGATCGAGATGGTATGAGGATTGTTATCGAGCTAAAAAGAGATGCTTATCCACAAGTAGTTTTAAATAATTTATTTAAGTTAACACCTCTACAAAATAACTTTAGTGCCAATATTCTTGCTTTAGTTAAAGGAGAACCGACAACTCTTTCACTTCGTAAAATGTTAGATGTATTTCTAGATTTCAGGGTAGAAACAATAAGGAGAAGAACAGGTTTTTTATTAAAAAAAGCGGAAGAAAGAGATCACATTGTAAAGGGACTTTTACTAGCCTTAGGAGTTTTGGATAACATCATCAATCTAATAAGATCAGCAAAAGATACAATTTCAGCTCGAGAAAAATTACAAACTGATCATGAGCTATCTTCAACACAGGCAGAAGCAATTTTACAAATGCAGTTAAGAAGATTGACAGCCTTAGAGGCAGATAAAATTAAAGCAGAACATGATGAATTAACTCAAAAAATAAATCAATATCAGCAAATATTGAACAGTAAGGAAAGAATTTTTGAAATTATTCTTGAAGAACTTAATAAAATCGATGAAAGATTTTCTTCTCCAAGGAAAACAGAAATACTTGATCTAGGTGGAGGTTTAGATGATATTGATCTAATAGCTAATGACAGATCAGTAGTTTTATTAACTGAAGCGGGTTATTTAAAAAGGATGCCCGTTAATGAATTTGAATCTACCAGTCGTGGGTCAAGGGGTAAAGCTGGCACAAAGACCCAAGAAGATGATGAGGTGAAATTATTTATAAGCTGTAATGATCATGATACTCTTTTGCTTTTCAGTGATAGAGGGGTAGTTTATGCTCTGCCAACATATAGAGTTCCTATGAGTAGCAGAACGGCAAAAGGTACTCCATCCGTTCAACTACTCCCAATACCGAGAGAAGAAAAAATAACTTCACTAGTTGCAGTAGATTCTTTTGATAACGATAGCTATTTATTAATGCTAACAAAGGCTGGGTTTATAAAAAGAACCGCACTTTCTGCTTTCTCAAAAATTCGCTCAAATGGTTTAATTGCAATTAATCTTGAGGATGGTGACGCCCTGACATGGGTAAGATTATCAAGAGAAGGAGATAGTGTCTTAATTGGATCAAGGACAGGAATGGCTATTCATTTCAGATTAGATATTAACGAATTAAGGCCACTTGGCAGGACAGCCAGGGGGGTGAAATCAATGAACCTGAGAGAAGGAGACAATCTAGTATCCATGGATGTTTTAACTTCTGATTTGGTTGATCAGATAGCTAAAATCGAGGATAATAATAAAGAAATTGATGAGAATCTTGAAGTTAATGCTTCAGATGGTCCCTGGGTATTAATAGCAAGTGCATTTGGACTAGGAAAGAGAGTACCGGTAACTCAATTTAGATTACAAAAGAGAGCAGGTATGGGCTTAAGAGCTATAAAGTTCAGAATTAAAGATGATGTACTAGTTTGTTTAAAGGTCCTTGGTCAAGGAGAAGAATTACTTTTTGTGACCGAAAAAGGTGTAATAGTTAGAACAAACGCAGATAAAATTTCTCAGCAATCTAGAGCAGCTACTGGAGTAAAATTACAAAAATTGGATGAAGGTGATCATTTATCAGAAGTGGTATTAGTTCCTCGTGAACAAATAGAGAAAATAGATGAACTAAGTTCAGGGGAAGGAAAATAAAATACGAATGGTTAATTAAATAATATGGAAGTACTTGATATTTTAATTTTAGGCTCCGGGCCTGCAGCATTATGTTTAGCTTCTGAATTAGCCCAGCAAGATCTAAACATAAAGGGGATATCAACAAAATCGCCAAATGAAAAGTGGGAGAATACTTATGGCATATGGGCATCTGAATTAGAAGAATTAGGGTTAGAGTCTTTGTTATCTCACCGATGGTGTAAAACAGTTAGTTTTTTCGGAAGTGGGGAAAATAAGAAGGGGGATGTTCCAACAAAACATAACTATGATTACGGTTTAATAAATCAAGAAGCCTTTCAAAATGAACTTTTAAAAAAATGCAAAGGGATTGAATGGTTGAATGAAACTGCTAAAGATATTTCAGAGAAAAACAAACTATCTGAAGTTATTTGTTTATCAGGTCTAAAAATAAAGGCAAGGTTAGTTATTGATGCAAGTGGGCATAATAGTAAATTTGTAAAAAGACCTGTTCAAGATGAAATTGCTCAGCAATCTGCGTATGGAATCGTTGGGAAATTCTCTTCACCACCTGTTAATAAAGAACAGTTTGTTTTAATGGATTTCCGTCCAAATCATTTAAACAAAGAAGAAAAGTTATACTCTCCTTCCTTCCTTTATGCAATGGATCTAGGAGATGAAACATTTTTTGTTGAAGAAACCTCATTAGCTAGTTATCCAGCATTATCTCAAGAAAATCTAAAAAAAAGACTGTTGAAGAGACTCAATAGAAAGGGTATTAAGGTAACTGAGATTTTTCATGAAGAGAATTGCCTTTTTCCAATGAATTTACCTCTACCATTCAAAAATCAATTTGTACTTGGTTTTGGAGGGGCCGCAAGTATGGTACATCCTGCCTCAGGATATATGATCGGATCTTTATTAAGAAGAGCTCCACTCCTTGCAGAAAAATTAGCAATCTTTTTAAAAGAACCTCATCTAAGTTCTCTAGAACTAGCAACAAAAGGGTGGGACGTCCTATGGCCTTACGAATTAACTCAAAGACACAAGCTTTACCAATATGGTCTCAAAAGATTAATGACTTTTGACGAGAGTAGATTAAGAAGCTTTTTCTCAAATTTCTTCAGATTATCGACCAATGAATGGGTTGGTTTTCTAACAAATACACTTCCTCTTCCAAAACTAATTTATGTAATGAGTAAGATGTTTATTAATTCACCTTTAAAAGTAAAACTTGGGATGCTTAATTTAAATTAGTATTCTTATTTTTGCCAATCATCAATAAGAATATCTGGGAAAACTTTGTCTTCTCCCTCAATATCTTCAAGAAATTTTAAATTAATATTGGAATGATTTTTAATCATATCTACTAACTCCCAAAACCTAAACAAGTGTCTTTCTATCCTCTCTTTTGCAAGCTCAGTGGTAGTTCCAGCTCGCAAAATAAAACTCCAATCAGAGGACTGAGAAAGAAGTAATTCTCTTGCTGCCTGCTTGAAAAGTCTTGTAGATAACTCATTATTGAATTTTTTTGAGCATAAATCAACAAAAGTTGTGCCTGCTTTTGTTATTTCCGGAACGATCCATGAATTTGCATCATTAATCCAGTAGTTATGGTAACCACCTTGCCCCCAGCTTGATGGCGACGGATCGCAAATCTGAAGATTTGGCTTTTGAATTAAAAATTCTTTTAAATTTGTAAGCTTAATTAAGTATTTACTGGAGTTCTTTAAAATATTTTCAATAAAAAATGGTCCCTCATACCACCAATGTCCGAATAACTCGGCATCAAATGGAGCGACTAATAAGGGCTTAAAGGAAGAGGTTAAAGTTAATTTTTCTAATTGTTTGGATCTCTCTAGAAGATAAGAATCAGCATGCTCAGAAGCCTTCTTTTTGGCTTCATTTTCTAAGTAAAACTCTTTTTCACCTAATGGTACATTTTCATCTGTAATCTTATGAAATTTCAATCCCAAAGGTCGTTTAGTTGAAATACCTTTTTTCTCAAGCTCAGAGGCAGGTAATTCCCAACCTAAATCTTTATGAAATTCTCTATATACTTTGTCTCCAGGAAATCCATCCTTAGCAGACCAAACGGGCAAAGTTGACTCACTATCTCTTCCAAAGAATGCAACTCCTTTTTTCGAGCAGATTGGTGCGTAAACACCATACCTAGGCCTTGGTGTGGCATTTAGGATCCCATGACCGTCTAAAATTGCATATCTAATTCCAGAATTAAAAAGTATTTCATCTAAATTTTCATAATATGCGCATTCAGGTAACCAAATACCTAAAGGCTTAGTACCAAAAATATTTTCATGGCTCCTAATAGCTGTACTAACTTGTCCTTTAACAGTTTCAGGATTCTCCCTTAGAATTGGTAAATATCCGTGTGTGGCAGCACAAGTAAGAATGTCTAAATTTCCAGATTTATTTAATACTCTAAACTTCTCAATTAAATTTCCAGAACATTCTTGCCAATATAAATATTTGTTATTGAGATTTCTCATTAAAAATGCAGAGGCATTTTTTTCTTTTTGTGGTAATTCGTTTAAGAAAGCATTTCTTGTTTTAATCCAACATGGGAAAGTTTCTTGAATTTGTTTATTATCTAGAAGTGATAATAAAGTTGGAGACAAACTAATAGTAAGCTTTGTATTTAGAGGATTTTCTTTTTTGGAAGATTCTATTGCTTGAAGTAGTGGTATATAACATTCCAAAATCGCCTGAAATAACCAATCCTCTTCTAAAGAGTTTTTTTCATTTTTTCTGACATAAGGAAGATGAGCATGTAAAACTATCGCTAGCTGACCTAAAACATTTTTTTTTGGGTACTGCCCATTCATATTTTTTATATTTATGTCTGAAATTTTATAAAAACATCAAAATTAATCTTTTAAAGAAAACTTTAATCTTAAAACAATACTTTAATAAATAAAGTATTTTATTTTTTTCTAAAAAACTTTAACCAATATTATTTAAGTAATGATCCTGTAGAAAGTTTTTTAATAATAATCTAGTCAATTTTTTTTAATTAGCCTAATATAAGTTTAAATGTTTCTAAATAATGTCTAAAGATCCAGGCAGAATTTTGATCTTTGATACAACACTTCGAGATGGAGAGCAATCTCCCGGTGCCAGTTTAAATCTTGAAGAAAAGCTTGCTATTGCGCATCAATTAGCAAGATTAGGGGTAGATGTTATTGAAGCTGGATTCCCTTTTGCAAGTCCTGGAGATTTTAAAGCTGTTAATAAAATTGCCAAATCTGTAGGAAAAGAAAATGGACCTATAATCTGCGGCCTCTCCAGAGCCTCCAAAGAAGATATAAAAGCATGTTACGAGGCAGTAAGTCCAGCCCCTAAGAAAAGAATACATACTTTCATTGCGACAAGTGATATACACCTTAAACACAAACTTAGAAAATCTAGAAAAGATGTTCTTTCCATTGTTCCTGAGATGGTTAATTATGCAAAATCATTTGTAGATGACGTTGAGTTTTCTTGTGAAGATGCCTCAAGGAGTGATCCTGATTTTTTATACGAAGTTATTCAACTTGCAATTTCTTCAGGAGCAACAACAATAAATATCCCCGATACTGTAGGATTTACAACTCCTAGTGAATTCGGTAAATTAGTTGCTGAAATAAATAAAAATGTCCCAAATATTGATGAGGCAGTTATATCTGTTCATGGTCATAATGATTTAGGCTTAGCAGTTGCTAATTTTCTAGAGGCAGTAAAAAATGGAGCAAGACAATTAGAATGCACAATTAATGGAATTGGGGAAAGAGCCGGGAATGCCTCTTTGGAAGAACTAGTAATGGCACTACATGTCAGGAAAAGTTTTTTTAATAGTTTTTTTAAAAGAAACCCCGATTCACCAACTCCTCTTACAGCAATAAGAACAGAAGAGATAACAAAAACTTCTAGATTAGTTTCAAATCTAACAGGAATGAACGTACAACCCAATAAAGCAATTGTTGGAGCTAACGCTTTTGCCCATGAGTCAGGGATTCATCAGGATGGGGTATTAAAAAATAGACTAACTTACGAAATTATCGATGCAAAAACAGTTGGCTTAAGTGACAACAAAATATCTTTGGGGAAACTTAGTGGAAGGAGTGCGGTAAGAGCAAGACTAGAAGAGTTGGGATATGACTTAAGCAGAGAAGATTTAAATGATGCTTTTGCTCGTTTCAAGGATTTAGCTGATAGGAAAAGAGAAATTACCGATAGAGATTTAGAAGCAATTGTAAGTGAACAAGTACAGCTACCAGAAGCTAAATTTCAATTAAGTCTTGTACAAGTTAGTTGCGGTAACGCATCTAAACCTACAGCTACCATTACGCTTTTAAATACAGAGGATAATACTGAGGATACTGCCGTAGCAATAGGGACTGGGCCTGTTGATGCAGTATGTGAAGCGTTAAATAAATTAGCTAAAGTTCCAAATGAATTAATTGAATTTTCTGTAAAGTCGGTAACAGAGGGTATTGATGCCTTAGGCGAAGTAACAATAAGAATAAGAAGGGATAGTAAAATATATTCTGGTCATTCTGCGGACACGGATGTAGTTGTTGCAGCGGCAAACGCTTACGTTAATGCTCTAAATAGGCTTGTTTTCTCCGAGAAAAGAAATTCAATACACCCACAATTTGATAATTTAGAAAAACCTGAGAACAAAATTTCTATCTAATCCTAAAAATTAAATTATTTCTTAGGATTATTAAGTAGCATTAAAAATATTCTCTTAATACTGTAGATTGATCAAATAGTTTAAAGCAGTAAATAATGAGAGAAAGGGTAAAAGGATATTGGTCTATGGCATGGTTAGGCCTGATATCTAACATAATTGCTATACCAATAAGTACTTTGATAATAATTTTTGTACCTCCACTTAAAGTTGCCAACTATACTTTAGCTATAAGCCTTGGCTGGCCTGCCGCGATAGTTGGGATAGTTTCTTCTTCAGCTCTTTTAGCTGAAAAAAAATGGGGAGTTACTTTGACACTTGTATCACTTTCAATGGTAATTGCTGGTACGGGGCCATATTCTATTGTTAGATTAGCAACACTAAAAGAAGGTATTTATGGAATAGGAAGTTTTACTCTTTTAACTGCTTTAGTTAGCGTGTTAGCACTTTTGTATTGGTGCAACCCAAAACATCGAAGAACTATTAGATTATAAAATCCTTATCTAAGAAAATGTATTATTCTTAGCAGTTGGGTACTGAATCCTTCTATGTCTAATTCTCTTCCATACATTCAAGAACGCCCTTTTAATTAAATAAATTTCTCCCTTCGATAAATTACTATCATCTAATTGGCCATCTTTTTGACGGGAGTAGATAATTTTAGATATAGTTTCCAAAGCTTCTTGATCAGATGCATTGATATTCATAGCTCTTAGTGCTGCTTCACACCCATCAGCAAGCATTAAAATAGCTGTTTCTTTTGACTGAGGAATAGGACCTTTGTATCTAAAATCATTTTCATTAATCTTGATATTTTTTTCTTTAGCTTTGTGAAGAAAATATCCCATTTTTAGAGTGCCTTGATGTTCTGGAATAAAGTTGGCTATTGGCTTAGGTAGTCTATTTTTTCTTGCATACTTTAATCCTTCATCAACATGCGCCTGTAATATCTCTGCACTTCTAATAGGATCATCTATTTCATCATGAGGATTTTTTGGACCATCCTGATTTTCAATAAACCAATTAGGGGCATGTAATTTACCAACATCATGATACAACGCTCCAGTTTTAATTAGATCAATATCACCGCCGATAATTCTTGTTGCTTCCTCTGCTAAACCACATATAAGTAAGGTATGTTCAAAAGTACCAGGAGCTTCAATAGACAATCTTCTAATGAGAGGTTTCTCTTTATCAGCCAATTCGAGTAATCTAGCTTTAGTTAATAGTCCAAATATCGATTCAAAAATAGGAATAAATAAAATAGTAAAAAGCATTACTATTGCCAATAAAAAGGAATCTGAAAATATATTGTCGTTAGCAAAAATAAATTCTTGTTTATCAATAAGAGATATTTTATTTTCACCTATAAATATCCATTGACTTAAGAACGATCCAATGGGAACAAAAATTGATAGTTGTAATAACTGAGCTCTACTTCTTATTCTTCCTCCGAGTAGAGAGACTATTGAAGCGCAAATTAATAAAATAAAAAATAAATTGTTATTAATAGTAATTGCTGATTCAGGCCAACTAAGGCTCGCTATAGATACCCAAGTCAAGGCCGTTATGCTTCCCATTCCTTGAGATATTATTAAAGCCGGCGGGATTATTATAGATAATGGACTAATAGTTGAACCTAAGGCCAATTTCGAAGCCTGTACTGATAAAAGAAGAGTTATGAGCAATATAATCTGCCTTGAAGTAATTGTAGGATTCTCTCTCTTAGAAACTAATATCAAAACTCCAGAACTAACAAGTGCTTCAGAAAAGGTTAAAAGCCATGAAGAAATATCTGAGATATTTAAAGGCGAAATAAGAAGTAATTTATAAGAAGAAATTATTGAAATCAAAATGCATATTAAAAAAATTATAAGATTATCAATTTTTGAAATTTTAATTGGAAGTTTTATTGGAACTTGACTCCTCCTCCACAGATAAAACAATTTTTTCAAGGTAGTTGTGATGTTTTGCACAGAATTATGAATAAATCTATTTGAATAATTTAAAATTATAGGCATGCTTGGTGTAAAAAGGAGATGTTTTTCTAAATGTCATTAAAATTAGACGGTAAAAAATTATCTCTTGAAATTGAGGAAAGATTAAAAAACTATATTACTAGTAATAAAAAAATTGCCAAAAGAACTCCTGGTTTAGCTGTAATAAGAATAGGGGAGGATCCCGCTAGTGGAGTTTACGTTAAAAACAAGGAAAAAGCATGTTCAAGAGTGGGAATAAACAGCTTTATCTTTCATCTAAAAGATAATACAGAGCAAGAAGAAGTTGAACAATTAATAAACAAACTAAACAATGACAAGGATATTGATGGAATGTTGTTGCAACTACCTATTCCAGAGAAATTTGATGAGCAAAGACTCATAAGTTATATTAATCCAGGTAAAGATGTAGATGGATTAAATGAGATAAACATCGGTAAATTAATAAAAAACGAGCCTGCAATGAGATCTTGTACACCAGCAGGAATTATTAATTTATTAAGATCCCAAAATATAACAATTGAAGGAAAGAAAATTGTTGTAATAGGAAGAAGTTTACTAGTTGGCAAACCCCTATCGCTTATGTTGTTAAACCTTGATGGGACAGTAACAATGACTCATTCAAAAACATTGAATTTAAATAAAGTCTGTAAGGAAGCTGACATACTAATTGCTGCTGCAGGAAAACCTAATCTTGTTGATTCTAGTTTTGTTAAAGAAGGAGCAGTGATTATTGATGTTGGAATTCATAGATTAAAAAGTTCTGATAAAAATGAAACCAGATTATGTGGCGATGTATTATTAGAAGATGTCATTCCTAAAGTATTTGCTTATACGCCTGTTCCTGGAGGTGTTGGACCAATGACCGTAACAATGTTACTGGTAAATACTATTTTTAGCTGGCAAAAACAATTTAGTTTATCATCAACCCTAAATGACCTTCTGCCTTGAATTCTAAGATGAAAAAATTTATTTTTAAAGGTATAAAATGACTGAGTTTATAAATAATATTTCAGATTTTGAAGAATATCTTAAACACACAAAAAAGGTTGTTGAAGAGGCACTTGATTTCTCACTAGGTCCCGAAAATCCAGAAATTCTTAGAGAATCAATGAGATATTCTCTATTAGCTGGAGGGAAAAGAATACGTCCAATTTTATGTTTAGCATCTTGTTCACTAGCTGGAGGAGAGCCCTCTCTAGCTGTTCCTACAGCGGTTGCGATAGAAATGATTCATACAATGTCCTTAATTCATGATGATTTGCCCGCTATGGACAATGATGACTTAAGGAGAGGTAGACCTACAAACCATAAAGTGTATGGAGATGCAATAGCTATTCTTGCTGGCGATGCTTTATTAACAAGAGCTTTTGAAATGGTCTCTCTAAGAAGTCCTGGAGTAGATCCAACAAGATTATTAAATGTAATTGGTGAACTTTCCTTGGTAGCAGGTGCGCCAGGTTTAGTGGGTGGACAAGTTGTAGATCTAGAATGCGAAGGTAAAGAAGTTGACCTTGAAACGCTTGAGTATATTCATCTTCACAAGACTGGGGCTTTATTAAAAGCTTGCGTAAGAACAGGTGCGATGATAGCAGGAGCTAACGAAGAACTGTTACAAGCTCTGACAACATATGCAGAGGGAATTGGATTAGCATTCCAAATTATAGATGATATTCTTGATTTAACTTCAAGCAGTGAAAAGCTCGGTAAAACTGCCGGCAAAGATCTTTTGGCTGACAAAACTACATACCCTAAATTACTTGGAATGGAGGAGTCAAAGAAAAGAGCATTTGATTTAGTAGAAAAAGCAAAGAAAGCAATAGAACCATGGGGTTCAGATGCAAAGTATTTAATATCGCTAGCTGACTTTATTACAAATAGAGATCGATAATATAGTTTAAATCTATGTCTGACTTTTTTGACTTTTTAAATAATTCAGTTCTTTTCTGGAGTTTGTTATCCTGTTTAATAGCTCAATTTCTTAAAATTCTATTTAATTTATATTCTACTGGAGAGATAAGATTTGGAATTATTTTCGAGACAGGTGGTATGCCTTCAAGTCATTCGGCCTTAATAACTGGTGCAGCATCTGGAATAGGTTATGAGATAGGATTTGATAGTTCAATATTCGCATTAGCAGTTGCCATAGCACTTATAGTTATGTATGACGCTAGTGGGGTGAGAAAATCAGCTGGAATTCAAGCTGCAGAAATCAATAAGCTATCAAAGAAACTAAACCCTAAATCTGAGGTAATTTTAAAAGAAACCCTGGGGCATACGAAAATTGAGGTGATGGTGGGGAGTTTTTTAGGACCATTAATTACTTTGCCAGGAATGTTTTTTTTAGGTTCCCCTCTTAAAATATTCGATTTGATAATAAATTAAGAATCCTGTCAATAATCAATTTGAGTAGCATCAATAAAGTTTTTTGCAACTTCTGGAGAACTTGGCAAATGTAAGTGAATCCAACTTGCATGTAATTTCTTATCAAACATGCCTTCATTTTTGTATTCAGCTTCCCAAGATTTAATTTTCCATGGGTAATCAAGTTTATTATGATGCTCAGCTTTTCTTAAATTAAATTCAGATAAATTATTTTCAATTTCCCAATAATGAAATTCATGTCCTCTAATTAATTGATTTCGTTTAATTATCGGAGTTTCTTTTAAACCTTCAATGTACCTATAACCTACTGTTAGTTTACTTTTTTTTGAACTAAAAGGTAAAATACCACTCATTTTATGTGTTTTACCATTTTCATCTTTTATCCAGTCTCCTAAAATCATCATCCCACCACATTCAGCATATATAAATCCATTTTTGCGGAATTCCCTTAACGAATTTAAACTTTTTCTAGAGTTACTTATATGATCAGCATATTTTTCAGGGAATCCACCTGGAATAATTAAAGAAGAAGCCTCATGAGGTATTTCCTCATCATCATAAATACTCCATGAAATTAAAGGTATTCCTATTTCACTCAAAAACTCTTTAGTTTCAGGGTATTGAAAATGAAAGATTTTATCTTCTACAATTGCAATAGGTTTAGTTTTGTCTATTTTAAAATCATCAAAACTGACAGAATTAAATATTTTCTTTTGAGGAGATATAAGAAATTTACTTAGAGAAAATACGTCTAGATTTTTTTCGGCAAAACTTGCAAAATATTCAACATCAATTTCTTTGCCCTTATCTAATGGAGATATCAATCCTAAATTAGCTTTGTTTAAATTTATTTTTGAATCAGAAGGTAAAAAACCAAGAACTTCGATATCTTCATTTTTAAAAACTTCTTCGATTAAATTTTTATGTCTATCTGAATTAACGTTATTAAATATAATACCTGCTATAGACAAATCACTATCGAAATTTCTAAAACCTCGAACAGTTGCCAAAAGAGAAGCTACTTGTCCTGTAGCATTAACAATAAAAATTATTGGAGCATTAAGAAGTTTAGCAACATTTGCCGTGCTTGAATAAGTTGTTGCCCCCAATCCATCAAAAAGGCCCATTGCTCCCTCAATTAAGGAAAATTCATATTTTAAAGAATGCTTAAAAAAGCTTTCTAAAACCCATTCTTCACCACTTAAAAAAATATCTAAATTTCTACAAATAGGTTGGCCAATTGAACTAAGTTGTTGTTGATCAAGATAATCTGGACCAACCTTGAAAGTTTGTATCTTTATACCTTTTGAAAAAGCCCAACAAGATATCAAAAGCGATAGGGTAGTTTTACCACTATCAGTTGAAGGAGAGGATATTACACAAGGCATTTATTAGTTTAAAAAACCATTAAATATTTGAAGCGCTATTTTAATAGTATTTTCAAAAAGAGGACTTGTATTACCTCTACTACTTCCCAATAGTTTACTAACATCATACTCGGATGATGAGAAAGAATTTGGAACAACTTGCTCTATTAATTCCATATTAGCCATTCCCCCTGCTTCAAGTCTCATACATTCAACTGACTCACATCCAAGTATTATACAAGTATTATTTTTTTGAACATCACTAACTTTTGAAATCAACCTCAATCCAATAACTTGTCCTAAATGAAAACTTGGATTACCCAAAGGTAAAGGATTAATAGATGTAGAAATTTTTTCGCCATCAATTCTCTCAAATTCTATTCTTGTTAATTCACTATCCATTTCAATTCTTAGAAAAGACCAACCAAGTTTATCGCTAATCCATGAGATCAAAAACAATGCTTGAATCATATGATCTCCTGCGATATCAATATCAATATCAGTAATATGATCTAAAATTGGTCTCCTAGATGGCGGATCAAAAATCATCGCCAATGATTCTCTCCAGTTTTTCAACCTGACCCAATTTAAATCATTAATAGCTTTATTTGATTTCTTTAATTGATCTAAAACTTTTAAACATCTATTCGGCGATCCGAGAGCAGTATCAATTATTAATCTTTGACCATGATTAGTAAAGTATTCAAAAATTTCAGGCGATTCATCCAAACTTCCATTCCACCACAACCAAGAAGGTAATTCATCAATAGATAATTCATCAATTATTTTTAAACCTTTATGACTTATTGCAGCAGAGTCCCCCCTAACAACAACTAAATCCCCACATATAGGTTGTATAGATGTACTATCACTTAATGGACAGTAAGCAGATACAAAAGTTTTGATGTCTGAATTATTTAATGTAGGAGCTAAAGTTATTAATCTCCTTGGATTTAATGTACTTATTGATGATTCAAAAAATTGGCCTCTAAAGTCTTCAAAATCGTTATTAGATAAATTTTGCTTTAACAAATCCAATAACTCTTCACTATTAAAGGAAGTAGTAAGAGGAAGTCCTTCATCTAGTATAAATTTTTTTACTACTTCAATTATTTCTGGACTTAAATTTCCAGTAATTGGTCCTTTTACTAATCCTTTCTGAACTAAACATTGTTCTAGCCAGGCAGGCTGCCAAATTATTAATGTAAAAGTATTGGCTCCAGAATTATCTGTATCTTCTGAAATCCATAACTTATTAAGGTAATTAGAAACTTCCTCATGAGGAAGCTCTAATGGGGTTTGAAGTGTTAATTGAGGTTTCATTTTTAAGGTCTGCGCCAGAAAATATTATCTTTTGAAAGTAATTGATCAGACTCAGGAGGGCCCCAGGTCATAGATTCATAATTATAAGTAGGTAACTTCCAAGGAGAATTATCCATCAATTCTATTAATGGCGTATAAAGTTTCCAAGCAGCCTCTACTTCATCACTTCTTGTAAATAAAGTTGGATCTGAAAGCATTGCGTCAGCTAATAATCTTACATAGCCTTCATCAGAGGGTTCTCCGAATGATTCATCATAAGAAAATTCCATTTCAACAGGTCTGGATTTCATTCCAGAACCAGGAGACTTTACCTCGAATTTAAAAGTAGCGCCCTCATTTGGTTGAATTCTAAGAATAAGTTGATTTGATGAAGGATTTATTATTGTTGATTCAAATAAATGAACAGGTACGTCTTTGAATGTTAAGACTATTTCACCAAGTCTTTTGGGCAGTCTTTTCCCTGTTCTCAAATAAAAAGGAACCCCTTGCCAGCGCCAGTTATCAACGAAAACTTTTGCTGCAACATAAGTTTCTGTAGTGCTATTACAGTGCACACCATCTTCCTGCCTATATCCTTTGAGTCGATTTGAAATATTTCCTCCCTCTCCGTATTGACCTCTTATGCAACAATTCCAAGGTGCATTTTCATCAGCAAGTTTTGACGCCTGAAGAACCTTAGCTTTTTCATTTCTTATTGCTTCTGGTTCAAATTTCCCAGGAGGTTCCATTGCTGTAACAGCTAGCATTTGAGTCAAATGATTTTGAAGCATATCTCTTAAAGCACCAGAGCTTTCGTAATAACCTGCTCTATCTTCAACACCTACTGTTTCAGATGAAGTAATTTGAACACTTGATATATAATTTCTATTCCAGATTGGTTCAAAAATAGTGTTAGCAAACCTCAAAACAAGAATATTTTGTACTGTCTCTTTACCTAAATAATGGTCAATCCTATAAATCTGACTTTCTTCAGCACAACTTTGAACAATTTTGTTCAGTTTTTTTGCACTTGAATAATCTCTTCCAAAAGGTTTTTCAATCACCAAACGACTTTTCTTAGGGTCATCTAAAAGGCCTGCCTTTTTAAGCGCTAAACATCCACTTGCATAGAAATTAGGTGATACTGATAAATAAAATGTTCTATTCCCATGAGTAGCTTGTGTTTTATCAATTTCATTTAACCTTTGCGAAAGCCTTACAACATGTTGGCTTTCTTGTAAATCAACTGGTTCATAGAATAGATAATTAGAAAATTGCTCCCATTCTTTTTCTTTACCTGATATTTGATTAGAGAGCTTTGCTTTCATATTTTTTCTAAACTCATTATCAGTCCAAGGTCTTCTCGCACAACCTACTATTGCAAATTCACTAGGAATTCTTCTTTGCAAATAGAGTTCAAATAAGGCTGGTATTAATTTTCTATGAGTAAGGTCTCCACTAGCACCAAAGATTACTAAGCATTGTGGAGATATAACTCTTTCCTGACGTAAGCCTAATCTAAGAGGATTACTTAAAGTTGAAGGCATATTTTTAATATTCTTATTTTTAAAATCCTCTTTTTTTCCAAGATTAGCTACATATTGTGTCTAAACCAAAAAGTATCACAGTATAGACTCAAATTTAAATCTCAAAGATTTAGTAAGTTTCTACGTGCCATCTTCCTGCTTTTTTTAGTTGAGGTCTTAATTCAGACCAGTTCAAGCCTTTTTCTTCTGCCGCCTTAGTCATGGCCTCATCTATTCCAGGCTCCATGCCCTTTAAACCACAAAGATATATATGTGTCTTCTCATCTTCAATCATATTGAAAAGCTCGTTGGCTGATTCTAAAACTCTGTCTTGAATATACATTCTTCCACCGTTTGTATTTTGCTGCTCACGACTAATGGCTTTAGTATATTTAAAATTATCTGGATAATCATTAAGATATCTCTGAAGATCTTCCTCGTATAACAAATTAGCTGATTTTGGGGCTCCCATAAATAACCAAGCTTTACCCTTAAAGTTCCAATTATTTTTTTCTTTTTCAGTTGATTCAAACATTCTTCTTAAATAAGCTCTCATAGGTGCTATTCCAGTTCCAGTAGCTAACATAACGATGTTGGAGTCCTCTTCATCTGGAAGAAGCATCTCTTTACCTACAGGACCTGTTATTTTTACTTTATCTCCAGGCTTAATATCGCATAAGTAAGTGGAGCAAACGCCGTTGATAGTTTCGCCATCTTTTTCGTATTGAAGTTGTCTTACACAAAGAGAAACAGTATTTCCTTGAAAATCATCTCCATGTCTGGTGCTGGCTATTGAATAAAGTCTTAATTTATGAGGTTTTCCATTGGCATCTTCTCCGGCAGGCATGATACCAATACTTTGGCCTTCCACATAATTTAAAAATGGATCACTATCTTTTAAATCGAAGGTAATGTGATTCACTCTACCAATTGCCCCCTCTTTAAGAAGACTATAGTTTTCAATTACTGTTCCTTCATATGGTGTTTTAGGCCTATAAATATTAACCGGAACGTCTGCATGTTTTTTCTTTACCACTTTTGGAGTTTCTGTTTTCGGCTGTTCTGTTTTTGAAGTCTCTGCTTTCGAAACAGCAGACTTTTTAGGTTCAACAACTTTTGTCCCAGTTTTTTTTGTTTTTGTTTCTTCAACAAATTTCAAAGCTCTTTTATTAAAAGTTGTGAGTATAAAATAAAAAACTGCAATTACTAATGGTATATGAACTAATCCGCCTGCGATTACTTTTGCTTGTGAATACATTTTTTAGATTTCTTTTATAAAAGATTATCAATTTGTAGTTTAATTTGTAGTGATTATACAAAAATGGTTACGTTTTGAGATCGGAATAAATAAATGAAATTATTTTTATTTTTCGATATTTCTTGTTTTTATCTGTATAGTTACACAGAAATAATTTTTTATCTAATTAAAAAATTCATTTATGAATAATCCTCAAGAATCAGTAAATCATTCTAAAAACAATGATTACAGGACAATTGAGCAAACTATGGAAAAGCTTTCTGGCGGAACAAGACGACTTGCAGCTCAACTTACAACTTCTGCAAGTTTTGATTCTTTATGGAATGTTTTAACAGATTATGATCGACTGAATCTCTACATCCCCAATCTATTGTCAAGCAAAAAAATATATCAAAAGGACAATAACGTCCATTTAAAACAAGTTGGAGCTCAAGATTTCCTTGGCATGAAATTTTCAGCTGAAGTAACTATCGATTTATTTGAGGATAAAGAACTTGGTCTTTTAAAATTCAATTTAATTAAAGGTGATTTCAGGAAATTTGAAGGTAGTTGGAAAATTCAAAAAATTAAAGATACTTCAAAAAATTCATTAATCTACGATCTTACCGTTCAGGGTTGTCAATGGATGCCTATAGGCATGATAGAGAAGAGACTAAAAAAAGATCTTTCAGAAAATTTAATAGCTGTTGATAGACAAGCAAAGTCATCAATAAGATAGTTTAATTTTTTTTAAATAGCCCCAAGGGGATTCGAACCCCTGTCGCCTCCGTGAAAGGGAGGTGTCCTAGGCCTCTAGACGATGGGGCCAGGAAATTAGCATAACAGCTTATTAAAAATTAAGAGTAAGGCTAGCCTTTCGTCAAGTATTGTTGCTCTTTGTTTTGTCCTTGCCACACAGGAACGGTGAAATGGAAGCATGAACCTTCACCAATTTCAGACACAACCCATATTCTTCCTCCATGGACCTGCACTATTCTCCTGCATACAGATAACCCGATCCCAAATCCTGAAGTTCCTTCAGAAGTCTGTGGGAGCCTGACTCTATCAAGAAAAATTCTTTTTTGTTCGCTCAAAGGAATACCAGCACCTTTGTCACAAATTGTTATTTCTACCCATTGATTGGTCTTATGCATCATTGTAATTTTTATAGATCCAGAGTCTTTAGAAAATTTAACAGCATTTTCAATTAAATTTAAAAATACTTGCCTCATTCTTCTTTGATCTGCAAATACACTTGGCAAATCTGATGGGATATCAGTATCAATTTCAATATTCCTTAATCTCCAGAATTTTTCTAATTCGAGTATTACTTCAGCACTAATATTACCTAAATCAATTTTCTGAGGATTAAATAACGCTTCCCATTTGGTTGTTCCGACTTCTAATAGATCCTGAGATAAAAGTTCAATCTCTTCTAATCGTCTTTTTATCACCTCTTGCAATTTTGAAATATCTATTTGTCCAAGTTTTTGACTTTGAACAGCCAAAGTGGCTGCAGTTAAGGGAGTCCTTAATTCATGCGCAACCATTCTTAGCAATCTTTCCTGAGATTCTATTCTTTTTGTTAATGTCTCATTTTCTTGTCTTAAAACAAGAAGTTCGTCTTCTAGAAGAAATTCTTTTTGAGTTCTTATTGAATCAATTTTGGATGGTTGCAAATTAATCCCTAGGTTTTTTGTTAAACCTTCCTGTGTCCACCTTGGCAACCATTTCTGCAACTGAGAGAAAATATTACTTCCAGCAAATATTTGCTTTGGAGATGGAGAGACCTTTATTAGAGCGGGGATAGCAACTAATCTATGTAATTCAAGTAATTCTGGCTGTTCTGTAGGCTCAGAAATCTGAAGAGATATCTCAAAATCACAATCCACTGATTCTAAAAAAGCTATCACAGACTTAATATCACTACTAGAAAGTTGATTTCTAGCTGCTACAAGTATTAATTTTAGCTCTTTTTTATCATTCAAATAATTACCCCTGAAGTGTTGAAAAGCTGTTAATCCTTATGATCACATTAAGATATTTTTTTTTATTCTACTTATAAGCTATGAAATAATATAGGACTTATTTATATATGGTTGTTATTAATCAAAAGAAAAATCTAAATTATGGAGAAAATAATCCTCCAGAAATTAGTTTAAATAGTAATTTAAAAAGATGGTTTTCAAGAAATATTGGATTGTGGAAATCTAATAGAACTTATTTTCTTGATGAAACACAAAAAACTTATAATTTATGTATGAATTTAAATATACAAGCTCTTGAAAATAAATCTGAATGGGAGTCGCACTATAAATTCACCTGGTACCCAGAAAAAAATTATAATTTTTTTGTGGAAAATCCCCAATATAAAGAAAAAGGAGAAATGCGTGCATTCTTAAAGGGGCACCAACTCATGAGGGAAAATTTTTATTTAAGTAATGATGAAGGAATTTCAAATATTAAGCAAGTCGATGAACATGAAATGATATTTGAATCTTCTTATAGAGATTGGTATGTTATTGAGCATACAAGACTAGTAGATTTGGATAATTATAGATTCAGGGTTATATATTCATGGAACAAAGATAAACTCAAAATAGTAGAGAATCATCATGAAATTAAAATTAATAATTAAAAACTTAAAATAACAATGTTATCTTAATTAGTAAATTTTTGTATTTATGGGTACTAATTTCCGATCAAAAAGGTTTTTAAATTTATTAAATATTCCCTTAATTTTTTACCTAATTATTTGTGAAATAAATATTTCAAACAAAAGGCTATACGCTAATACAAAACCTCAAGCTACTCAGCAAGATATCTTTTTGTATAAACAAATGGGGGCTTCTTACCTCTGTAAATCAATTAATGACAAAATTGATTTTGACTTCAAAAAAGCTTTTGCAGTTTCAACATATACATTTGCGGAAGTTATTTTTTCTAAACATGGCAATTTAATTAAAGAAGCAGGCAAAGAAAAATTAACTCCAGAAAGAGTACTTTTCATAGGTGAGATTGAAATTCTTAACAGCGCAATTAAAATTTGCCCTAAACAAATACCTAATGATGTTAAGAAAAGGTTTGAAGAGACTCTCAAAAAATTAAAAAAGCAAACAAATAGAAAGAAGTAATATCAGATAATTATCTAAACATTGAGCTAACTGAACTTTCTTCATGAATTCTCCAAATAGCTTCACCTAACATATTTGCAACTGATAAAACCTTTAGCTGAGGAAAACTATCTTTAATTACAACAGGTATGCTATTAGTTACTATTACTTGCTCAAACAAATCTTTAGTACTTAATCTTTCATAAGATGGTGGAGAAAATACAGCATGTGAAGCGCAAGCGAATATTCTTTTAGCACCTTCTTGTTTTAATAGATTCGCTCCAGAACAAATTGTACCTCCAGTATCTATCATATCGTCTATTAAAATAGCAGTCTTACCTTTAACTTCTCCAATGACAGTTAAACTTTCGGCAACATTATGAGCGGCTCTTCTTTTGTCAATTATCGCCAAAGGAGCATCCTTCATTTGTTTTGCAAATGCTCTTGCTCTAGCAACTCCCCCCACATCAGGAGAGACAACAACAACTTCTTCTAACTTTAAAGATTCTAAATAATCAATCAAAACGGGTGAACCATAAATATGGTCGCATGGTATATCAAAATAACCTTGTATTTGAGCCGAATGTAAATCCATCGCAAGAACTCTATCGACTCCTGACTTCTCAAGTAAATTAGCAGTGAGTTTTGCGGTTATGGACTCTCTCCCTGAAGTCTTTCTATCTGCTCTTGCGTATCCAAAATAAGGTATTACGGCTGTTATTTGCCTAGCGGATGCCCTCTTACAAGCATCAACCATAATCATTAGTTCCATTAAACTATCGTTTACTGGAGCGCATGTAGGTTGTATTAAAAATACATCACAACCTCTTATAGATTGTTGAATCTGAACATAAAGTTCTCCATCCGCAAATTTCTTAGATATTAAAGGTACATTTTGAATCCCTAAGTATGATGCAATTTCTTGGGCTAATTTAGGATTTGTTGTTCCACTCACCAATCTTAATCTACTGTTAGTTAGATTAAAATTCGATTCTTTATTCTGCACTGCCGTGATAAAACTAGTCACGAAATTAGCAATATAAAACTATATCTTTATCGTAGTCGTTTATGTGAATTTCGCACAAGATAATGAATAGATCTTTTCAAAATTCACATCTCTTAAGAAAAGATTCAAAATAGTTGATTAAAATTCATAGTGTTTTTTAATTACGTCAAAAGTAATTTGAGTTTTTTGTCAATTGAAAAAATTTTGTATATCGTTGAATTTAGAGAATAAATAAAAATTTAATTGAAAGAATCAAAATATTCTTATAAACAATGCCTATAAAAAAAGTTCTTCCAAAAAAGTCATTAGGTATACTTATGCATCCCACATGTTTGCCAGGTGGGAACGAATGTGGAACATTTGGCAAAGTGGCTAAAGAGTGGTTAAAAAAACTCCATAAACATGGCATTGAATACTGGCAATTTTTACCTCTTACGCCTACTGATTCTTTCGGTTCACCATATAGTTCACCATCTAGTTTTGCGCTTAACCCATGGTTTCTTGATTTAGATGATTTAATTGAAAAAGGTTTTATACTTACATCTAATAAAGAAGAATTAGGCCTCGTAAGTCAGAACAAGAATTATTTTGATTTTGATGTTGCGGATGCTTTAACAAAAAAATTAGGTCAACTCCTTTTGAAAGATTGGAGCTCCCAATCTGAAGAGAGAAAACTTAATTTTTATAAATGGATTAGTAATAATTCATGGGTTGAAGATTATGCAACTTTTGTTGTTATAAGAGAGGAGTTCAATATGTTGCCTTGGTGGCAATGGCCTCATGAATTTAAAACAAAAAATGATAAGTTTTTAAAATCATGGATTAAGAAAAAGAACGAAGAGATCCTTATTAAAAAATTAATACAATGGCATTTAGATGAGCAATGGAATGGAATTAAAAACTTTGCAAAATCATGTAATATTAAGCTAATAGGAGATTTGCCCTTTTATGTCTCTAGGGACAGTGCTGAAGTGTGGAGTAATAAATCACTATTTTCAATTTTAAAGAATGGAGATTTAATATTTCAAAGTGGTGTACCACCTGATTATTTTTCATCAACAGGACAACTGTGGGGGACCCCAACATACTTTTGGGCAAAACATAAAAGGACTAATTTCAATTGGTGGAGAAAAAGATTTAAAAGGCAATTTGAACTAGTTGATTTATTGAGATTTGATCATTTCAGAGGTTTAGGAGGGTATTGGAGAGTTAATGGCAAGTCAAAATCGGCAATTCATGGCAAATGGATAAACTCTCCTGGGAGACAACTATTAAATAAAATAAAACAAGATTTAGGGACTGACTATCTACCAATTATTGCGGAGGATCTGGGAGTAATAACCCCAGATGTAGAAAAATTAAGAAAAAAATTTGAACTCCCTGGCATGAAGATATTACAATTCGCTTTTGATGGCAACGAAGATAACCCATATTTGCCTAAGAATATTGAAGGAGAAAATTGGGTTGTTTATACTGGTACTCATGACAACTCTACTGCCCTATCATGGTGGGAGTGTTTGGAAAATAATACAAAAAAGAAAGTAAAAGATGAGTATAAATTTTCAGAAAATCCTTCGTTGAGTTTAATAGAAATTGGGATGAACACAAATGCGAATCTCTTTATCGCACCAATACAAGATATTTTATCCCTAGATGACTCAAGTAGATTAAATAAACCTGGTACTACAAAAAATAACTGGAAATGGAAGTTAAATATACCTTTAGAAGAAATAGAAGAAAATATTAAACTTTTTAGTAAGCTAGGAAATAATTTTGGGAGAACTAGAAAATAGGTATTAATTGATGATTATTTATCAATGATTTTATTCTCAATATTTTGAATCTCAATAACATTTACATTTAAAATAAAGTATCTTTTCAATATAAATATAGTCAGAACTAATATAAGAAAATACAAAAGACTTCCCTGCCAAGTATTTAAAAGATCGAATTTGCTCAAAAGGAGGTCTTTTTTTTCTCTCTTAAAATTTTCTCTATCTCTATTCGCTAATTCTACTAATGTATTTTTCTTTAAAACTAAGCATTCCTCTAATTTAATTAATATGGACCTTATAAAAGGATACTTCGGCCTAATAGTTGCATTATTATTTTCAATAGATTTTATTGTTCGTTGAGGAATTTTTGAAATAAATGCCAATTCTTGGATAGTTAGGTTTTGTTGGATTCTTGCTTCTTTTACTAACTTCGCAATTTCTATATACTTATCAACTACTTCGTAATTGAAATCTTTATTACTTTCATTTTTTTTATTAAATACAAAATGATTTTTCAAAATATTCATTGCATTTTCTAAAATTTATTAATTCTTTGACTAGTCAATTATATAAATAAGTAATTTATATAATTTTATCAATTAAAAATCATAAGTAAATTTATTAAATAAAAATATAAAAACTAAACTGTAGAAATAATATTTTGAACTGCACTTTTTGCAATATTCAAAGGACTAAAAGTATCTCTAATTAAAACTAAGAGTTTTTTTGCATCAGTAAATTCTAACTTGTCATCTTTTATAAGACTTAATAGAAGATTTTTCCGAACTTCAGATCCCTTTTTACTGACAAATAATTTCAAGCCAGCATTAGCAACTGGTATGAGGTCTGGATTAATATTTTCAGAATCTTTAAATAAAATATTCAATAAACTCTCAACTTTATCTATTTGAATTCTACCTTCGTTATCAAAAACAACTTCTAAAAGAATTTCTAAAATCTCTTCTGAATTATCAGTAAGTAGTTTTTTAGCTATGTAAGGATATGCTATTTTTAAAATTTTAAATTCAGGATCTAGTCTTAATGCTAAACCTTCTTGACTAACAACTGCTCTTATTATTAATGCAAATCTACTTGGCACTCTAAATGGATAAGAATACATTAGTTCTGAAAATTTATCAGTTACATTTTTAAGATTAAAATTCCCAACCTCAGCAGTAAGAGATCCTCCTAGAACTTCTTTTAATGGCGCAACAATTGTTTGGAGTTCTTGATCCTTGGTTAAAAAACCTAATTTCTGGAAATCTTTTGCAAGAAGATAATATTCTTCATTTATTATGTGAACAATTGCCTTAATGAGAGTAATTCTATCCGAATTTGTTATTGTATCCATCATTCCAAAATCTACATAAGCTAAGTTGCCAGAATCTGAATTTCCTCCTTTTAGAGCAAACATATTACCAGGGTGGGGGTCTGCATGAAAATATCCATATTCAAACAATTGTTGTAAACCACTTATTACGCAAGTTTTTATAAAAGAAGAAGGTATTAAGTTATTTTGCTCCAATAAAGCCCTATCTCTTAACTTAACTCCATCAATCCAAGAGGTTGTGATAATTCTTTTAGAGGAGAAACTTTTTTCAAATTTAGGGATAAAAACGTTGGGATTATTTTTGAATAGATCTGCAAACTTTAAAGCATTTCCCCCCTCTTTTTCATAGTCAATTTCATCAAAAAGAGCTTTTCCAAATTCATCTATTATTTCTCCGATTCCAACTCCAATATTCAAGGGTAAAAAAGGTGAAAAAATCGTTGCTAAAAACCTTAAAATTACAACATCTCTCCTTATAAAGAAATACAAATTAGGTCTCTGCACTTTCACAGCCACATAAGTATTATTTTTTGTTTTTGCTTTGTAAACTTGTCCTAAGCTTGCTGAAGCAATAGGTCTATCTGGGAACTCATCAAATATTTCATTCGCAGGCGCACCAAGTTCGTCTTTAATTATTTTTAAAGCTATTTTGTGATCAAATGGTGGGAGATTGTCCTGTAAGTTTGTTAGTTCTGTAAGCCAATCTTGTCTAACAAGATCAGGTCTAGTTGAAAGCGCCTGTCCTAATTTTATAAAACATGGTCCCAAATCAGTTATTACATCGAACAGATATTTTGAGAGGTTTTTCTGTACATTTTTATTTTTACTGTTACCTTGAAAAAGTAGTCTTATAAAAAGAAAAATAAAAGTTAAAAGGATATATAAAACTCTTGGTATAAAAATCCATGGTCTTAAAGTCAACCAAATCAAGTCACCTTTTGCTGAATATTTCGAATAAGGTTGTGTCATTAATTTTTAAAAAAAATCAAAGAAAATTCTTGTTAAACCTATTCTATATGCGTCATTAATACTTTATGAGCATTTCATCTTTTCTAACTAAAAAGTTTTTAAAGCCACTTTTCTTCCCCGCTCATAACAGGGGTGCAGCATTACCAAAGAAATTAATAAAATTACTAAAAAAACCTCCTGGCTTTTGGGACTTACCAGAACTACCAGAAATAGGAACACCATTATCCAATAGAGGATTGATTGCAAAATCACAAAGAGAATTCTCTGAAAAATTCATGGTGAAAAGATGTTTTTTTGGTGTTAATGGAGCCTCCGGGTTAATACAATCAGCGGTAATTACCATGGCAAATCCGGGCGAATCTATTCTTATGCCTAGGAATGTCCACATAAGTGTTATAAAAATCTGTGCGAGTCAAAACATAACTCCAATATTTTTTGACCTAGAATTTTCCTCTGAAACTGGTCATTACAAACCAATAACAAAAAACTGGTTGAAAAATGTATTTAATAAAATAAATTTAAATAAGAAAAAAGTTGTAGGTGTTATTCTTGTAAGTCCAACTTATCATGGTTATTTCCAAGATATAAAGCCTTTAATAGATCTTTGTCATCAAAAAAATTTACCTGTTTTAGTTGATGAAGCTCATGGTTGTTATTTTCTTTTTTGTGAAAACCTTGATTTACCAAAATCCTCTTTATTATCTAATGCTGATTTAGTTGTTCATTCATTGCATAAGTCCCTGAATGGATTAACTCAAACGGCGGTGCTCTGGCATAAGGGAGATCTAGTAGATGAACATAATTTAATTAAAAGTATTAATTTGTTGCAAACTACTAGTCCAAGTTCCTTATTACTTTCTTCTTGTGAAGAATCTCTTAAAGACTGGCTTAATAAAAAAAGTTTATCAAGATATCAAAAAAGAATTTTAGAGGCAAAAACTATCTACAAAAAATTATTACAAAAGAAAATTCCTCTTATTGAAACCCAAGATCCTTTAAAAATAATATTAAATACTTCAAAGTTTGGAATTGATGGTTTTACAGCTGACAGTTTTTTTTATAGTAATGGTCTGATTGCTGAATTACCAGAAATTATGACTCTAACTTTTTGCTTAGGATTTGCAAATCAAAAAGATTTCGTTAATTTATTTGAAAAGGTATGGAATAAATTACTATTAAATTCTAAAAAATCACAAAATCTTAAAGTACTTCAATCACCCTTTAAATTAGTTCAAGCGCCAGAAATCGAAATTGGAATTGCTTGGAGAAGTAAGACTCATAGTATTCCTTTCTCACAATCATTAAGTAGAATTTCTGGAGATATTATTTGTCCCTATCCTCCAGGGACACCTCTACTAGTCCCTGGAGAAAGGATAGACAAAGATAGGTTTAATTGGATAAAAAATCAAAGTTTATACAACAAAGATCTGTTAAATTTTAATATAAGAGTTCTATAAAATTAGAAATTTGATATGAGATTTAGAAGCGGATTACTGATAGGAATTTTTGGTTTAATTGTTGTTTTTTTAGGGGGATGGTTTTTTACAATCGCTACTGCGTTACTTACTTATTTAGCATTATTAGAATTTTTTAGAATGGCTGAATTTAAAGGAATAAAACCAGCTACAAAAACTACATTATTTTCATGTTTCGTTATTATTATTTCTACCTATCTTGAAACCATAGGTTTGATTGAAGGAGAAATATCAAATTCATTTTTGCCTATATGCTCAGTTGGAATATGTACATGGTTACTTTTACAACCAAAATCTGGAACAATTTCAGATATTGCAGCTTCTATTTTTGGCTTATTCTATTTAGGTTTTCTACCAAGTTATTGGATTAAATTAAGGGGATTAGAGTCAGTAGTAATAAATTCAAATCAAGGTTTTATTTCGTTTGAAAACTTATCAAATACTTCAGGTCTACATTTAACTTTAACTTCTTGTTTTTTAATCGTAGCTAGCGATATTGGTTCTTATTTTATTGGGAAGTCATTTGGTAAAACATCTCTTTCTCCAATATCTCCGAGCAAAACAGTAGAAGGTTTAATTGGAGGAATATCCTGCTCAATTGTAATAGCAATATTTTTCGCATTTTTGCTTAATTGGGAAAATCCATTTTTCGTCGGAATTTTATATGGAATTTTAATTTCTCTTATGGCATTAGTTGGAGATTTAATTGAATCAATGATGAAGAGGGATGCAAAAATAAAAGATTCAGGTACCTTTTTGCCAGGTCATGGAGGAATTCTTGACCGAATTGACAGCTATATCTTTACTCCATCTGTTTTATATTACATCTTTGTAATTCTCAAGTATTTTAGTTAACTTAAAAAAGTTTTTTATTCCAAAAAATAATCCTGAATAATTTTGTCAGACAATGATGGTAAATCAATATGAGGTAGATGACCACAATTTTGCAAACCTACAAAATTTAATTTTTCAATTTTTTTTATATTTTTAATCTCTTTTTTTCCAAGAATGCGATCATTTTCTCCACATATTGTTTTTATTGGGATATTTTGAATATATTTATGAGTTCCAGCAAAACCTCCACTTTTTGCAAATGAAGCGAGTGAATTCCTCCATCCTTTACAACCTAAATGAATTGAAGCAATTTGCTCTTCCATCTCACCAACACATTTATCTGGATAAGCAAATGCTTGCCTACATAGACTTTTTCTGACTTGAGGCAATCCTAAAAATGAAGCCCCAATTTGGTTAAGAGGGAAAGGAATAGTTTTAGGTTCTCCGAACAATCCTGCAGGAGATAAAAGGATAATTTTATCTATTGAATTTGGGATTTCAAAGGCAAGTTTTAAAGCTGTAGATCCTCCCATAGAGGCTCCAATAATTTTCAGATTATCTTTTATTTTTAAGGTTTTAAGGATATCAATTAAATGTAAAATTATTTTCGAGGGATCGGATTCTATTGATGCGCACCTAGGACTAAAACCAAAACCAAATAAGTCGGGAATTATAACTTGGAAGTTTATTTTTAATGATTGATATATTCTTCTGAACTCTAAAAAACTACTATCAAAACCATGTAATAGAAGTATAGGTTGACCTTTTCCTCCAATAACTACTGGGAATTTTAAAGAGTTCCATTTCTCATTGAGTTTTATCCATTTAACGTCATTTGCCAAATAAAGACCTAATGGATCTAATATAGATATTTTTGCACTCTCAAAAAATGCAACATTTAAATCGCTTAATTGTTCGAAATGGGTTTTAGTCAAAAAATTATTATATTTTGATTTTTGTTTGTTCAAAATTTCCAATAACCTCAACTATATCTTGCTTACTAATTTCAAAAGGTAAGAAGTGAATTTCAGATTTATCTCTAAAAGTAAAATCAGCAATTTTATTTATATTTTGATTTTCAAAAACATTTATTCCTAATTCTGCAATAGTAGTTGGCAAATCCAATTCTTTCATGAATGCCAACAATTGTTTTATAGATTGATCAGCTAATTTATTATTATTTTTCATTTCTTCAAGTCTTAATTGCAATAACAAGCCAACTCCAACAATCTCACCATGAAGGAATTTATTTGGGGTAATTATCTGAGTAATTGCATTGTGAATGGCATGTGCTGCCGCTGTCCTGCACCTTTCTCCACCAATACCACCCACTAATCCAGCTGTAATTCCACATGCTTCTATCGTATTTCGCCAAGAAGAATTATTTTCAAACTGAGCCATAAAGGCTTTTTTCCCATCTATTAGTAGTTGATCCCTTAAAACTCTTGATATCTGAATAGCTTGCTGAACAAGACCATCATCAATTGTTGAACTTGTTATTGAGGATTCATACCATTTTGCTAAAGCATCTGCTATTCCACTTGCAAGAGTCCTTGATGGAGCTGTTTGAATAAATTTATGATCATATACTAGAACTTTTGGACAAGTTCTTAATGCAACATCCTTTATAAATTGTCCATTTTTAGTATAAATATTTGATAAAGCAGTCCAACCCGCACATGTAGATGCGCTAAGAGGTATGGTAATACAAGGGATATTAAGACATTCTGCTAAATATTTTCCTGAATCAAGAACTTTACCTCCTCCAGCTGCGATAACAGAATCATTATTATTATTTAAGATTATCTTCTTAACTTTTGAAATATCTTCATAACAACAATCAAATTGTAAATTAACAGAAGTAACATTAAGGTTTAGATTTTTTAAATCTTTAAAAATTTTACTTCTCAGATTATGCGTATAAGTGCTTCTGCCTAAAATTAATGGACTTTTAGTTAATTTAATAATTTGAGGTAAGGCTTTTTCCCAAGCATCATTCCCTCTAAATATGATTTCAGGAGAGATAGACTGCATATTTAAGTTAATTGCTAGAAGTTAGCACTTGCTAATTCCTGAGGTGATTCTTCAGATGAAATATTAATTGTAACTTTTTTATTATCATCTATATCAACTAAAGCTTTATCTCCATCTTTTATCCTCCCCGAAAGAACTTCTTCAGCCAAGCTATCTTCTAATAAACGCATAACAGCTCTTCTTAAAGGTCTTGCTCCATAGGAAGGGTTATAACCTTCTTCAACAAGTCTTTCTTTAAAAGCTTCAGTTACATTTAATTTAATGCCTTTATCTTGTAATCGTGCAAAAACCTCTTGCAACATTATCTCAGCAATTTCTTTAACTTCATTTTTAGTTAGTTGCCTGAATACAATTATTTCATCAAGTCTATTTAGAAATTCAGGTCTAAAGTATTGCTTTAATTCTTCATTAACTAAAGATTTTATTCTATTGTATTGGCTATCTTCAACAGAATCTCCTGAAAATTCAAAGCCTAAACCACCTCCGCCTTTCTCTATGACTTTAGAGCCAATATTAGAAGTCATAATTAGTAAAGTATTTTTAAAATCTACAGTTCTACCCTTGGAATCAGTTAATCTGCCGTCTTCAAGTAATTGCAATAATAAATTGAAAACATCTGGATGAGCCTTTTCAACTTCATCAAATAAAACCACTGTATAAGGACGTCTTCTGACCGCCTCAGTAAGCTGGCCACCTTCGTTAAAACCAACATAACCAGGAGGTGAGCCTATAAGTTTACTAACTGTATGTCTTTCCATAAATTCTGACATATCTAATCTAATCATTGCTTCTTCACTTCCAAAGAAATATGAAGCTAGTGATTTAGTTAATTCAGTTTTACCAACACCAGTAGGACCTGAGAAGATAAAACTTGCGATAGGCCTATTAGGATTTTTCAATCCAACTCTTGCTCTTCTAATAGCTCTAGAAACAGCCTTTACAGCTTCATCTTGTCCAATAAGTCTTTGGTGAAGTGTTTCCTCCATATTAAGGAGCTTAACTGACTCGGTTTCTGTTAATTTTTGAACAGGTACACCTGTCCATGAAGCAACAATATGTGCTACGTCTTCTTCACTAACCTTAGGGTTTTGCAAGGGTTTTGAATCATTTTTAACAGAGCTTTTATCAACATCTGATTGCTCTTCAGATTTAGATTCTTTTTTATTTTCCAATACCTCTTTAATTTTTGCAGACAGTTCAATCTCTTTTTCTCTTAATTGGCCTGCTTGATCAAAATTTTGATCTCTTACAGATTCTTCCTTTTGTTTTTGTATTTGTCTTAGTTCTTTATCTATTTGTTTGGCTTCAGGTGGAAGTTTAGAATTTATTAATCGAACTCTACTACCAGCCTCATCGATAAGATCTATAGCCTTATCAGGTAAAAACCTATCAGATATATAACGATCCCCTAGATGAGCTGCGGCCTCAAGTGCGTCATCAGTAATTTTTAGTCGATGATGTTGTTCATAACGTTCTCTAAGACCTTTTAAGATTTCTATTGTATCTTCAATAGAAGGCTCCCCAACCATTACAGGTTGGAATCTTCTTTCAAGAGCAGCATCTCTTTCAATATGTTTTCTATATTCATCTAGAGTAGTTGCTCCAATACACTGAAGTTCACCTCTAGCTAATGCTGGCTTCAGAATATTTGCAGCATCTATAGCTCCTTCAGCAGCTCCAGCACCAATTAAAGTATGCACTTCGTCTATAACAAGTATTACGTTACCTGCAGATTTAATTTCTTCCATTATTTTTTTTAATCTTTCTTCAAATTCCCCTCTATATTTTGTTCCGGCGACCAAAAGACCTATATCAAGAGTTAAAACTCTTTTATCTTCAAGTATGTCAGGAATATCTCCAGTCTGTATTCTTTGAGCTAAACCTTCTGCAATAGCTGTTTTACCTACGCCAGGTTCTCCAATAAGAACTGGATTATTTTTTGTCCTCCTACCCAATATTTGAACCACGCGATCTATTTCTTCATGACGGCCAACTACTGGATCGAGTTTTGATTCACTAGCTAGCTTTGTTAAATTTGTTCCAAATTCATCTAGAGTAGCAGTTTTTAAATTACTCTTACTTGAATTTGCACCACTACCAACTTCTGCTGTTTCACCTAACATCCTTACAACTTGAGTTCTCACCTTGGTTAGGTCAATACTTAGATTTTCAAGAACTCTCGCAGCTACGCCCTCACCTTCTCTTATTAATCCTAACAATAAATGTTCAGTTCCTATATAATTATGGCCCAATTGACGAGCCTCTTCAAGAGACAATTCCAAAACTCTTTTAGCCCTGGGGGTGAAGGGTATTTCTACAGCAACAAAACCTGAACCTCTACCAATAATCTTTTCAACTTCAATTCTTGAATCTTTTAAATTTACACCTAGTGACTTGAGAACCTTAGCTGCTACACCCGTTCCTTCTCCGATTAAGCCTAATAGAATTTGTTCTGTTCCAACGAAATTATGACCAAGTCTTCTAGCTTCCTCTTGGGCAAGCATTATGACTTTAATAGCTTTTTCTGTAAATCTTTCAAACATTAGAAGATTAAATTCTTACTAATAACCTACCAGTAATATGCCAATTTTGTGTTCAGAATGAGCTTTTATGAAGACACAAAAGTATTTTTTATTCAATTAAATTTAACTTTTTTGATGATATAGCAACAAATTATAGTAATTTCAAGCATTCTGGTTATCCGCACAATTAAATTTATAAATTATTTTGTAGTTAAAATTTTTTCTTTTAAAAGTGCATCTGAACCATCTTTATAGTAATTTCTTCTAATTCCAACAGTGAAAAAATCAAAACGACTATAAAATTTTTCAGCCTTAGTATTACTCTTGGAGACTTCCAATACTAATTTATTTATATTTAGACTTTCACATACTTTTATTAAATAGCTCATCAAATAAGACCCTAAACCTTTATTTCTAAATTTCTCATTAACTGCAAAATAATTTATTTGAACTTCATCAAGAACCATGTGAAGAACACATATTCCAATTACTAAATTTGCGAGTGATAACCCAAAGACTTTTACACCTTCTTTTTTGAATTCGTTAGCCCACTGCTTTTTACTCCATAACGAAATCGTATTCGAATCTAATTCATAACATAAATCAATATCTTTCTCATTTATTTGTTTAATGGATATCATTTTATAGTAGACAAATACTCAAAAGTCTTAATTAAAGTCATTATAAAATATGACAGTTGTAACATAACCCAATTTAGTTTTTCCCTATGGAAGAAAAAAAATCCTTTTTAAAAGAAAAGATTGACATCAAGAGTCCTAATAAGAATATCGTGCCTATTACTACATCCATTGATAGTGATGGGAAATTATCAGTGGGTGGATGTTCTATTGAAGAATTAGTTCAAAAATATGATTCTCCACTTTACATTTTGGATGAAAACACTTTAAGAAACTCTTGTAGAGCATATAAAAAAGCATTAGAAAAATATTACCCAGGAAAATCACTCCCCATATACGCGTCCAAAGCAAATAGCTCTATATTCATGAGTAACCTTATCGCATCAGAAGGTTTAGGACTTGATGCGGTTTCAGAAGGAGAACTATTAACTGCTTTGAAAGGTGGGGTCCCAAATGAGAAAATTGTTTTTCATGGAAATAATAAATCCGACAAAGAAATAGATTTTGCAATTAGAAATAATATTAAAGTTATTGTGGATAATGATTATGACTTAGCAAGATTAGAGGAACTCTCAAATGCATATAATCATGACATAGAAATTATGATTCGCTTTACTCCTGGGATAGAATGCCATACACATGAATACATAAGAACCGGATCATTTGATAGCAAATTTGGTTTCGGCATTGAATATTTAAGTATTTTATTTGCCAGGATAAGTAATACAAAACACCTAAAATTAAAAGGATTACATGCTCATATTGGTTCCCAGATTTTCGAATTAGACCCTCATAAAGATCTAGGAGAAATAATGGTGAATGTTATTGTAGACGCCAAAAAATTTGGCCATGATATTAGAAAATTGAATGTTGGTGGAGGTTTAGGTATTAAATATACCGAAAATGACGATCCCCCCTCCATTGACGAATGGGTAAAAACAATTTCCACTTCGGTTGTTAAAGCTTGCAAAAAACACAATTTAGATTTACCTACATTAATGTGTGAGCCTGGAAGGTCGATTGTATCAACAGCAGGAATAACAATTTACAAAATTGGGGCGTTTAAAAAAATTCCAGGAATCAGAACTTATTTATCTGTAGATGGCGGGATGAGTGATAATCCAAGACCGATAACATACCAATCAAATTATTCTGCATGTTTGGTAAATAATCCCTTTAATAAAAATTCCAAGAAAAAATATACTATTGCAGGTAAGCACTGCGAATCAGGAGATGTACTATTTAAGGAAATAGAACTGGCAGATTGCAAAACAGGAGATCTTATATGTGTTTTTGGAACTGGTGCATACAATAATTCAATGAGTTCTAACTACAACAGAATTCCAAGACCTGCTGCTCTAATAGTTTCTGATGGTGAAGCAGATATTATTCAAAAAAGAGAAAGTTCACTTGATCTTTTAAAATATGATGTCTTACCTGATCGCTTTATTAAACAAAATTAGGTACATTTAAATTAATTTTGTTTTTAATGTGAATTTCTGGGGGATTATAAATTTAAAACTTTTATTAGATGTCTTATTTGCTATTGGATTCGGACTTTTATTATTTTCTAGAGTAAAAGAACAAAGGACATTATGGCTTTTAAGAGGATATTTGTTGTTAGTCTCAACCGCATGGTTTATCCAAAGATATGCATTCCTTCCATTAACATCGAAATTAATTGATGCTGTAGTCCTAGCTTGCTCTCTTTCCTTAGCGATTCTTTGGCAAGGAGAACTAAGAAGATTAATGGAATTATTAGGCACTGGGAGGCTAGCTGTGTTACTAGGAAATCCACCAAAAGAATTTAGAGCGGCATCAAGTACTATTACACAGTTAGTTGATACTGCAGGTAAACTGTCAAAGAATAGAAGAGGTGCTCTAATTGTTGTCGATTTGGGGAGTGATTTAAGGCCTGAAGATTTTTTATATTCAGGTACTAATATTGATGCCCAATTGTCAACTGAACTTTTAATAAACCTTTTTGCGACAGATACACCGTTACATGATGGAGCAGTTCTTATTAAAGGCAATAAAATAATATCTGCTGGTGTAATACTTCCTCTCTCGAGACAAGGAATTAGTAGATACGGTACAAGACATTTAGCGGCATTAGGAATTACAGAAAGATTTGACAGATGTATTTGTATTGTTGTCTCTGAGGAGACAGGCACGTTGTCATTAGCAAATCAAGGAAAACTTGAAAGACCAATTACCAGCAGTAGATTACAAGAACTTCTTATAAATTTGATTGGCAATCAAAACTCTATGGGGACAAGTAAAACATCATTAAGTAAAAATGCTTTATCCCAAAAGACAAATACAAGTGATATTATTGTCAGTGAAATTGATGAAAAAGAATCCAATAAATCAGAAAGTCTTACTAAAATAAATGAATAACTAATGAATTTAGAAAATATAATTCACAAGAAAAATAATGACTTATCCAAAAGAATAGATAAGCAAAAAGTTCCAGAACATGTAGCAATAATAATGGACGGAAATGGGAGATGGGCAACTAAAAAAGGCTTACCTCGATCATTTGGTCACAACAAGGGGGTTAGTGTATTAAAAGAAATTCTTAAAGTATCAAAAAAATTAGGTTGCAAGATACTTACTGTTTATGCTTTTTCAACTGAAAACTGGACAAGGCCCACAAAAGAAGTTGATTTCCTTATAAATCTTTTTAGCGAAGTTTTGAAAAACGAAATTGAAGAGATTCATCAAGAATTAATTAAAATAAGATTTATCGGAGATTTAACCCCTTTCCCAGAGACTTTAAAAAAAATAATCTACAATTCAGAATCTCTAACTAAAAACAACAAAAATTTCTTATTAAATGTTTGTGTAAATTACGGCGGTAGGCAAGAAATTGTAAAAGTTGCAAAAGAACTAGCATTAAAATCTTCTTCAGGGGAAATAAAACCAAGTGAAGTTGATGAAGAATTATTTAATTCCGAGCTCTTAACCCAAGGGAGTAAAGATCCAGAATTACTAATAAGAACTAGTGGAGAAAAAAGGATAAGTAATTTTCTTTTATGGCAATTAGCTTATTCAGAAATTTATATATCTGATGTTCTATGGCCAGACTTCAATGAATTCGAATTTCTTAAAGCAATAATTGATTACCAATCAAGGAATAGACGTTTCGGCGGTATAGAATCATTACCAAATGAATCTTTTAAAGATTCTCAATGTTCTTCCTAACAAAAAATGGTTAATTTGAATAAGCAGATATATAGCGAAATAAGATTCGATTGGGATAGAAAGGAGATTTTGGAAATACTTAATATGCCTCTGATTGATTTGATGTGGAAATCACAAATAGTTCACAGGGAATTTAACAACTACAAAGTTCAACTAGCATCATTATTTAGCGTAAAGACTGGAGGATGTGAGGAAAATTGTTCATATTGTAGCCAGTCAATATATAGTGCTAGCGAAATAAAAAGTAACCCACAATTTGAAGTTGAAGAGGTTTTAGCAAGAGCTCAAAAAGCAAAAAGTGAGGGCGCAGATAGGTTTTGCATGGGTTGGGCATGGAGAGAGATTAGAGACGGAAAATCTTTTAATGCAATGTTGAAGATGGTAAGAGGTGTTAGAGATCTAGGAATGGAAGCATGCGTTACCGCAGGAATGCTTACCGAAGAACAAGCCTCAAGACTAGCTGAAGCAGGTTTAACCGCATATAATCACAACCTTGATACTAGTCCAGAGTATTACAAAAATATTATTACTACTAGAACTTATCAAGACAGATTAGATACTATCAAGAGAGTAAGAAATGCAGGAATAAATGTATGTTGTGGTGGAATAATAGGGTTAGGGGAAACAACTGGTGATAGAGCATCTCTTTTGGAAGTCCTTTCAAACATGAATCCTCATCCTGAAAGTGTTCCTATAAATTCATTAGTAGCTATTGAAGGTACTGGTTTAGAAAATAATCAAGACATTGATTCGATTGAGATGATTAGGATGATAGCTACGGCAAGAATTCTTATGCCTAAGAGCAAAATAAGATTAAGTGCAGGGCGAGAGAAACTTTCAAAAGAGGCTCAAATCTTATGTTTTCAATGTGGTGCAAATTCAATTTTTTATGGAGATGAATTACTCACGACTTCAAATCCATCTTTTCAATCAGACAGAAACCTTCTAAAAGAGGTTGGCGTTCAATTTAATAAAGATTTTGAAACTTCTGAAAAAACATTATCTTCGTTATGAAAGACAAAATTTATAAAATAGTTTCACTTTACTTTTTCTTCCCATTTCAAGAAAACTTAATTCTTGAGCTAAGAGATAAGTTATTAAACTTGGAAAATAAATTCGATCTTTCAGGCTTATTAATTTTTGCAAGTGAAGGTATTAATGGAACTATTTGTGGTGAAGAAAATGTAATTGAAATTGTTATGAATTTACTTAAGAAATATACAGATACAAGAAAATTAAATATTAAAGTGTCCTTTTCAAAAACTAAAGTCTTCAAAAAATTAAAAATAAAAATCAAAAAAGAAATAGTTACTATGGGTGTACCTGAAATAAACCCGTCACAAGATACTGGGAATTATATTAACTCAGTAACATGGAATAAGTTAATTAAAAATAAAAATACAATAATCATTGATACTAGAAATCATTATGAGGTTTCTATAGGGACATTTCAAAATTCGATAAACCCAAATACAAGAAATTTCAGTGAATTCCCCAGCTGGGTAGATAATCATTTAGATAGTTATATAGAGAATAGAGAGTCTACAAATATTGCAATGTTCTGTACCGGTGGGATCAGATGCGAAAAAGCTACAAGTTTACTGAAAAATAAAGGTTATTATAATATATATCACCTACAAGGGGGTATACTTCAATATCTTGATGATATATCAGAAGAAGAAAATTTATTTAAAGGTGAATGTTTTGTTTTTGATAAAAGAGTTGCTTTAGATCATGAATTAAAAAAAGGTTCCTATTCCATTTGTCATGCATGTGGGATGCCAATCTCAGTTCAAGATCAAAAAAGAAAAGAATATAGAGAGGGTATCCAATGTCATTTCTGCATAAATCAATTCAGTGACGATGATAGAAAAAGATTTGAAGAAAGACAAAAACAAATCGACAGATTAAAAGGGGAAAATCAAAAAGTTTATCAAGATTAGTTTTCCATAATTATGAAGATTGAAGAATTAGAAAAATTTTCACGTTCGATTGGACTCTTAATTAAAATTCAAGTTAGGGAGACTCTTGGATTATGTTTTTTTAGAATCGTAATAGCTGAACAAAAAGATAACATCATAAAGATTTGGGGAGAAATGAAAGGTTGGACTTATTTGAATAAGAAGGGCATCCAACTTGATACACTAAGAATCCTAAGTAAAGCCCCTCCATTTGTTTCAGAATTAATATGGGCAACAACTATGGCTTGGGCAATTGAAAAAAAATCAAGTAATAAAGCAAGACTCTTAGCCATTTTCGATAGTGAAGGATATAGCAAAAAACTTGTAAGATACTTCAAATTAATAGGATTTAAAATTGTAAAAGAAGTTGGTTCTAGCCCAGCAGATCTTTTTTTAAGATTAGTTTGGGGAGGTGCAGGGACACTTATGACAGGAGAATGTATTTCCATATTGAAAAAACTTGAAAAGAAACTCTCTTTAATTAAAGATATTTAACCAGCATGATAACTACTTCTAACTAAGGGACCAGAAGATACTTTCTTGAATCCTAATTCTTTGGAGAATCGATATAAATATTCAAACTCTGATGGATCCCAATATTTCTTAACTGCCAAATGATTTAAAGAGGGTCTTAAATATTGGCCAATTGTAATTTGATCACAATCTATTTTTTTAAGGTCATAAATTGTTTTTTTTATTTCATCCAATGTTTCCCCAAGACCCAACATAATTCCTGATTTAGTTTGAATATGAGGAGCAATATCTTTTGACTTTTTTAGTAAAATTAGTGATTTCTTGTAATTAGCACCTCTCCTAACTTCTTTCTGAAGTCTTTCAACAGTTTCAAGATTATGATTAAAACAAGTTGGATCTTTTTCTAAAATCATCTTCAACCTTTCGGTCTGAAGATTATTAGTTTCATCATAATTTTTGCCTCCTCCCCAGAAATCAGGAGTTAAAACCTCTACTTTTATAGTTGAATCAATTTTTCTAATCTCATTTATTGTAGATATAAATAAATTTGCACCGTGATCAGGGAGATCATCTCTAGCTACGGATGTTAAAACAACATATTTCAGATTTAGTACTTTTACTGCATCAGCGACTTGAATACATTCATCAATATTGATTGCACTAGGTCTACCTTTATTTACCTGACAGAAAGCACAAGAACGAGAGCATATCGATCCACCCAGTAAAAAAGTGGCTGTTCCTGATGCATAACATTCTGCTCTATTTGGACATCTTGCTTCTTCACAAATAGTATGAATATTTGATTTTTTGATAATTGTTTGTATTTTTTCAAACTCTGAAGCTTTACTAATAGGAAATTTTATCCAAGAGGGGAGTCTTAAAATTTTTTCTTGCTTGATTAGATTATTTTGTCTCATTTCTAATTTAGTTTTGTTCTTCCTTCTAAGGCTCTTGCAAGTGTAACTTCATCTACATATTCAAGTTCACTGCCCATTGGGAGGCCATATGCAATCCTCGTAACTTTAGTAAAAGGGGCTAATAATTTTCCAATATAAAGACTTGTTGTATCTCCTTCAATACTTGGGGTCAATGCCAATATGATCTCATCTATTTCAGACTTACTAACTCGTTCTACTAGGCTTCTTATTTCTAAGATTTCAGGGCCAACAGAATCCATTGGAGAGATTAAACCACCTATAACATGGTAGACACCTTTAAATTCTCTAGCACGTTCTAAAGCAAGCAAATCTTTGGTTTCTGCTACTACACAGATTAGTTTTTGGTTTCTTTCATTATTTCTACAAATCTCACATTCATCTTCTGAAGTCAAATTGAAGCATTTCTTACAACGACCAACATTACTATGAGCTTCTAACAAGGCCTTCGAAAAATCCCTTATTGTACTCTCAGGTTGTTTTAAAATAAACAGGGCTAATCGTTGAGCTGTTCTTGGACCAATCCCTGGAAATTTCTCAAAATGGCCAATTAATTTCGAAAGTGGTTTGGTATAGGTAATCAAAATTAAACTATATCTAGGAATAATTTAGACGCAAAATTCTGAATTGCCATAATTCTTTGCTTTTAATGTCTTATTATGTTTTTAGTTAGTAATTTCAAACAAAATGAAAAATATTCCATTTAACCCATTCAAATATTTATTTTTGATTTTTCTGTGTTTAACACTTAGTGCTTGCAGTGGAGGTCTAAATGCGGGATTAGAAGCTTATCAAAGCCCCGATGGAAGATATGCTTTTTTGTATCCAACAGGATGGACTAGAGTAAAAGTTGATGGAGGACCTGAAATTATTTATCATGATTTAATTAATAGTAATGAGACATTAAGTTTAGTAATTTCTGAAGTAAATAAAGAGGTGCAATTAGAGCAGTTAGGAAGCCCAAGTGAAGTAGGCAAAACATTAATTGATAAAGTTATTGCGCCTGAAGGTTCAGGTAGAGAGGTGAAACTTATTAATGCCAAGAAGAGGGAGGGATCCAATCATATTTTCTATGATTTAGAGTATGAACTAAATTTGAATGAACAGGATAGACATGAACTTGCTACTGTCGTAATTGATAGAGGAACACTTTATACTTTTGCTGTAGGAACAAATGAAGAGAGATGGAATAAAGTTGATGGAATGTTTATTAATGTAATTGAATCGTTTAACTTCTTAATATAGTTTTAGAAAATCTATACTATATGCCTACCTGAACATTCCACAAATCTGAATATATTTTGTTCTGATCTAATAGCTTCTCATGAGTTCCACTTTCAACTATTTTACCTTTATCAATAACAATAATATTGTCGGCATTTTTTATAGTGCTTAATCTATGAGCTATTACTATAGTGGTTCTTTCTTTTGTGATTTTAGATAATGATTTTTGAATTAAAGCCTCAGTTTCATTGTCAACAGAGGCTGTAGCTTCATCTAATATTAAAATTGGGGCATCCTTTAAAACAGCCCTCGCCAATGCAATTCTTTGACGTTGACCTCCTGAGAGCCTTTGCCCCCTTTCTCCCACTATAGTTTTATATCCATCTGGCAATTGTTCAATAAATTTATGAGCTTCTGCAATCTTTGAGGCCTTAATGATGTTTTTAAAACTTGGGTTAATTGAGCCATAAGCAATATTTTCTTGAACGGTGCCATGAAATAAATAAGTTTCTTGACTAACTAAAGATATACACTTTCTTAAATCCCTCAAATTAATTTCTTTAACAGAAATGTCATCCAAGGTTATTAAACCATTATTACTATCATAAATCCTTAGGAGAAGTTTGATTATTGTACTTTTTCCGGAACCTGTTAAACCAACAATTCCTAATGTTGAGTTATTTTCAATTTTGAAATTTATGTTTTTTAAAGTTAAATCTCGACCAGGATAATTAAAATTTACATTATTAAAAATTATTTTTCCTTTGGTATCCTTAGGTTTAATTCTTATTTTTCCATCTTTTATTTTTATAGGTGTATCTATAAGATCAATTACTCTATCTATTGATGCCATAGATCTCTGAAAATCATCTAAAACATGTCCCAAAGTAGTTAAAGGCCATAATAGTCTTTGTGTAATAAATACTAAAAAACTATAAGTACCTACATTAAGTGTCTTATTCCAAGTTTGGAACCCTCCGATTAATAGAATTGCTATAAAAGCAAATAATATTGCGAATCTTATAAGAGGAATAAAAGCTGAAGATAATTTTATTGCAGCCTTATTACTTCTTTGATAAGCGAGACTTTCTTTATTTAATTTATTAAGTTCCCATTTTTCTTTAGTAAAACTTTTTATAGTCAGAATTCCACTTAAATTATTATTAAGTCTTGACGCCAGCAATCCAGCTTTATTTCTTACATCTTTATATTTTGGGGCAAGCTTCCTTTGAAAGTTAATTGATCCTAAAAATATGATAGGAATAGGGAAGAAAGCAAATAAAGCAATTTTTGGAGCAACAAAAATCATAGTGCCTCCAATTATTAAGACAGTTATAAATAACTGAATAATCTGATTAGCCCCTTGGTCTAGAAATCTCTCGAGTTGATTTATATCATCATTCAAAATAGATAATAGCCTACCAGTATTATCGCTTTCAAAAAAGTCCATATCTAATTCCTGAATATGTTCATAAGCTTTTATTCTTAATTTATGTTGCGATAGCTGAGCCAAATTTCTCCATAAAACCGAATATAAATATTCAAATGAAGATTCTCCTGACCAAACTATTCCTGATGCAAATGCAAGGAAAATCAATTGTGCTGGAACTTCGTTTATACCAAAACCAGCAATCCATGAATTCTGTTGTTTTACAACGATATCCACGGCAAGACCAATTATTACAGGGGGAGCTAAATCTAATATTTTATTAATTATGGAACTAAAAAAAGCAAAAAATAGTAATCTTCTTTCTTCAATAAGATTCAAATAAAGTCTAATTATTGGATTTTGATTATTCTTAGATCTCATAAAATAACAATTAAATTTTTAAGTTATAAGTTAAAACTTTCTTGAGTTTGTAATTTACATTTTGTTTTTGCATCTTGATGACTTGCAGTTTGTATAAATTCTTCTAAATAACATTCACAAGTTTGGTTTGCAATTTCATCACTATATTCCATTTCTGCTTTCATCATTTGCTCTTTGACACTCTGAAGACAGAATAATTTTATGATTGAATTTTGTTGCGTTTGGGCTAAATAGTTGCTATTTAAAGAGTTGATTAGAATCATCAGATTCACAAAAATAAGTAAATCGTATTTACTGGCTTTCATTATCTATACTTAGTTTCTTACTTTAATTTTTTTTAATTTATTTTTAGTTTCTCTATGTAGATCTCTAGGTAAATCAACCAAACTATAATCATTAAAAATCTGGATCTTGCCTATTGATCTACCATTTATATTAGTTGCATTACATATTGAGGATATAATATTTGCGACTCTAACCCCATCAAACTTACCAAAATTAAATTTATAGGTTTCAAAAGAATCATTCTGATAATTATTTCTTCTATTTGAATTTCTCGAACGATTATTACCATTCCTATTTGTTCTACTTCGATCATTATTATTTTGTTTATTTATCCAAGAATCATCTTCATTAACAAAAAATGCTTTATTACCAATAACTAAATTAATCGCTGCCATTGCAATATTTGATTCGTTCATAGAGTATTTTGCTTTTAAATTATCTAATACATCAATAATCAAAGCTTTATTGTCTTCATTTTCTTCTTGAGCTAAAGAACTCTCATTAACATTATCTATAAGTTTCTCCATCCTTTTTTCATTTATTATTTTATTACTTGGTATATTAATTTCTTCAATCTTAGTTCTTGTTGAGTTTTCTAAGTTTCTTAGAAAATGTTTTTCTCTTTGATTAACAAATAAAATTGCTTCTCCAGATCTACCTGCTCTTCCAGTTCTTCCAATTCTATGAGTATATGTTTCCTTATCAAAAGGAAAATCGTAATTAACAACAAGTTTTATCCTCTCAACATCTAATCCTCTAGCTGCAACATCTGTTGCGACAAGAATATCAATAAACCCTTTTTTTAATCTATCTACTGTATTTTCTCTCTGATTTTGAGGAATATCTCCATTAAGAACTGCGACAGTATGACCTGAATTTTCTAGAGCCTCAGCTATTGAAGTAGTAAGTAATTTTGTCCTTACAAAAATTATTACTCCCTCGTTATTAAGTTCTAATATTCTTTTCAAAGCATCTAACTTATGATGTCTTTGTACATATAGAAATTTTTGTGAAATTAATTGAGTTTCTTTTTTTACACTTTTGATTAATATTTCGGCGGGATCATTTAGATATTTTTTTGCTATGTTTCTAATCTCATTAGGCATTGTTGCTGAGAACAATACCATCTGTTTATTTTCAGGAAGTTGATCTATTATCCATTCAATATCTTCAAGGAAACCCATATTTAACATTTCATCGGCTTCATCTAAAACAAGACAACTTATGTCTTTAATTTTAAAAGTACCTTGCCTTATGTGATCCATTATTCTTCCAGGGGTTCCAACTACAACGTCAACTTTTCTTTTCAATGCAGAGATTTGACTTCTATAGTCCGTGCCACCATATATTGCAACTGTCTTAAAGTTACTAGATTCAGAACTATAGCTTTTAAAAGATTCTGCCACTTGGGTTGCCAACTCTCTTGTAGGAGTCATAACTAAAACCTTGGCATTTAATTCTTTATTATCTGAAAGTTTTTCTATTAATGGTAATGCGAAAGCAGCAGTCTTACCTGTTCCAGTTTGGGCTTGGCCTAACAAATCTCTACCTAACATTAGTTCCGGAATAGCAGCTTTTTGGATAGGAGTTGGATTTTTGTATCCTTTATTTCTTAACGAATTTAAGATCGATTGATTAAAACCAAAATTGATAAATCCATCCTCATTATTATTTTCTTTTGATTCTTGCAATGTTTGAGATTCAATTTCTTTTTTTTCTAAGTTCTTAGACTCAATTATAGAAACAGCATCTTTATGTGATTCCATATTAATATTGTCAACTGAGTGACCATTTTTCTTTAACGTCATTTAAAATGCCCAATTATCTTCTGATCAGGCATTCAACAAATATCTAAATTTACTTGAATTGTTGACTAGCCTTACAGAGCCGAACTATTAATCTAACATCTTGAGGTTAAAATCTTACTGATATTTCAAAAATAAGCTTTAACTTAAATAATATATATCTAGAAATTTCTTAGCTCTTGTAATTGCAGTATAAAACAATCTTCGTTCAAAATTGTCTCTGAAAAAGATAGTTTCATCTTCTTTTTTCCATTTACCTTTATATTCATTTCTTCTAAATTTCTGGGACCACAATATGCTTACTTTTTTTGATTCACTTCCTTGAGATTTATGAATGGTAAGAGCTATTGCTGGCACAATATTTTCTAAATTAGATGGATCAATTAATTCAACAATTTCTTCGTTATTATTATTAAATTTTCTAAAAAGATATTTTCTTTCATTTTGTAAACCTATAAGGACACCTATATCTCCATTTGACAATCCAAGTTCATTATTATTTTTTGTGCACATGATTGGAACACCCTCCTCTAGAGTTTTGAGGTCATAGGGTTTCTTTTGACCCAAAATAACTTCATTTAAATATTCAACGCTCCATAATCCTGTGTTTTTTTCACATAAAATCAAATGTCTTTGCAAATCTAGTAATATCTCATTTACTAAATCTTTTTCATTAAGCATTAAATTACCAATGGTCTTATCAAATATATATTTTTTTTTACTTAAATTTGAAGTTGAATGATTTAATTTATTTAGATAAGCCTTAATTTCATTAAAAAGATTTTCTGGGATATTTTTTTCTCTACTTTTTATAATTTTAACCTCTTTTGATTTATTATCTTTTTCTAATTCTTTAATCTTTTGATTTAATAAAGAATCATCATTATTAAATATTAAACTACTAATTAATTCTATATCTCCACTATTTCTATAAGTTTTATTCAAATTTACTACACAAGATTTAATTAAACTATTATCAGAATATTCAAATAAATAATTCCAGATAGAACAGTTATTAACTGGAGATAATTGATTTTTATCTCCAACTAAAATAATTTTGCAGTCCCTAGCTAGTAAACTTAAAACTGATTCAATCAAATCTATATTTACCATTGACATTTCATCAATGATGAAGAAATCTAGTTCTTTTAGTCTAAATTTCAACTTAAAAGATTTATTTTGAGAATTAAAAATCCATCTGTGTAAAGTTTGAAATTCTATTTGATCTAGAAATTTTCTATTAGAAATATTTTTTTGATTATTAAGAGATTCTTTTAGACGAGCTGTAGCTTTCCCTGTTGGTGCTGATATACCTATATTTAAAAAGTTATCAATTCTCAGTTGTTCTAATATTAAATTTATAATTAAAGTCGTTTTACCTGTGCCTGGTCCGCCTTGAAGAAAAACTAAATTTGACTTTTTAAATATATTTTTAATTTGATTAATTTTATTATCATCTTTATCAACTATCGAATTTATTGGATCATAGGTATTTATTTTTTTTAAGAAGAAATTAATAACTCTATCTAACTTCACAGACCATTTTGCTAGGGATAATTTTCTATCGACTAACATAAATGGTGAATTTAGGGAATCTATCAAGCCTAAATCTTTTAGAATTTCTAAATGTTTATTGGGCCAGCCATCTTCTAATAGATCAAAGATTATTAAACTCTTATCTATATCAATAATAGTTTCACCATTTTTTTCAAACTCTAATAAAATTTTTATTGTATCTTTTACAAAATTACCATATTTTTTATTATTAAATTTAAAGATGCTCAATAATAAATTAAATACATGATCATATTGGGTATTATCAATGTCAAAATTTGTTTTGCTCATTCTAAAAAAGATTATCTAAATAATTAATTCTGTTTAAAGGGGCATTACCAATAAATACACCAGGAGATATATCATTTGAATTTGATTTTTCAAATAATTTAAAATCTGGCAATCCCTTTAAAAAAAAATAAATATATCCACCTAGATGAAGATGGGGTTGATAATTTTTAAATCTCCACTTTAATAATCTATGTAATGCTAATAAATAAAGATGAGATTGCAAAGGATAATGATGTTTAATCATTTCATCTCTCATATTTTCATATTTATAGTTAATCGGTAAACAATCACTATTATCACTTCCAGAAATGAAATTACTTTTCCAATCTACTACCCACCATTTACTATCTTCAATAGTATTGCCTATTGGGAAAATACAGTCAATACATCCTGAATGAAAGCCTTTATTCAAAATTTTTAGCTCGTTTATTTTGTTTGAATATTCTTCACCAAACTCATATTCCTGATCTAAAAGAAAGCATTTTGATATATCGTTAGAATTTAAATTTCTACCTTTATAAGATAAAGTCAAATCATATTTAACCTCCTTAAGTAAGTTATCATTAGGAATGTCAACAAGTTTCTTGTTTTGTAGTTCACTTCCTAAAGAGATATTTATAATTCTTAAAATCGCATCTTTTACTTTAAAAGCAAAAGAAGTATCGATTTGATGAAAGCTTAATTCCTCAACAATTAAATCAATTAATTCTTGAGAATTGTGTTTTCTAAATTCAAATCTTTCTATTATTTTATGCAAACAAGTCCCAGCAATAGTTCCTTTTGGAAATTCACTTAAGGGATTAGGATAAGAAAAATATTTAGGATAATTCTTTGATTTATATAAATTAGACTCTTTGTTTATATTGATAATTGAGATGTTATCTTGATAATCTTTATATTCATTAATTGATGAATCAATTTTTTTATCTTTACGAATCCATGAAGAATAACTTGAATAAGAAATTAATTGATCAGAAGTATATTCTTTAGATATTTTTTTATTAAATTTATCTATTTTCCAAAGATTATTATTTAATCCATTAATTTGGTACTTAACAAAAATTTCTTTAATTTTCTCTTTCTCTAAAGTATCTTTAAAAGTTGACTTATATATATTAATATTTTCAAAGTTAGAAAGTAAATCATTATTTAAAATATTATTTGTATCTTCTAAATCATTAAAAACTATAAGCTTATATTTACTCCTTGTAAGGGCTACATAAATTAACCTCTCACTCTCTTTAAATAAATCAGTTTCTTCAGCTAATTTAAATTTTTCAACCTTCTCATAATTATTAGAAATATTAATGTATATGCTTCTATCAATATTTAATTTCCAAATAGGTCCTTTAATTTTATTTGATTTATTAGAAATAATTGATAAATATGGACATAAGACAATATCAAATTCAAGGCCCTTGCTACTATGTATAGTAGAAAGATTAATTCCATTTTTAAGATTATAATCTTTGGTCAAAAAATCTTCTCCAGTACAAATTCTTAAAGAATGATCCAACTGATTTTTATACCAGTTAAAAACTTTACTTAGATTAAAATCATTATTGATTAATTCTATTTCAATAATTTCTGAAAGTTGAAATAAACTTGAATATAAATCTGAATCTTGAGTAATCGAGGATGACTTATAATTTATAAGAAGTTCATTAACAATATTTAAAAACCCTTTTTCTTTTAGTTCCTGAGACCAATTAAAAAATTTATTAATCAAAATTTCTAAATAACTACTAATTCCATCCTCAGGTAATTGTTCTAAATCAATTTCGATAAATTTAGAAGCAGCAAGCAAAGTTATTTTTTTATAAACCCTAGGATGCAATAAAGAGTCAATTAATAAAAATAATAGAGAACTTGCTTCTGTATCAAAAATATTTTGTTTATTTTGAATATTGCATGGGAGATTAAACTGAATTAATTTATTTTTCAAGTCTAAGCATTGCGAATTATTTAAGGTAAGAATCGCAATTTTATTAATATCAATTTCTTTATTATTTAAAATAAAATTAACTATGTAATTAGTTACAAGATCTTCTATGTCAGTTTCTTTTTTTGAAAATTCTATAATTTCAAATACATCTTTACATTCAAATTCATAATTAATTTTTTCATGAATTCTAGAAGTTAATTTCGTATATTTTAGTTTTGATTCATTAAGTCCATTTTTATAAAGTTTATTAATAACATGCAGTAATTTTTTTGAGGACCTATAATTATCTGTAAGACTAAAAACTTCTATTGCATTAGATCTTGCATCTAAGTAAGTTTCAATATCGCCACCCCTAAATTTGTAGATCGCCTGTTTTGGATCACCTACACAAAGTAAAAAATGATTTTTTGTATTAAAGAACTTTTTTATTAAATTCCATTGAATATTATCAGTATCTTGAAACTCATCTACTAAGACACATTTAAATCTATTTTGAATTTGAGATAGATTACTATTCTTACTATGATCTGAATCTAGATATATATTTTCTACAGTCTTTATAAGATCATTAAAGTTAAAAATAGAAAGACTTTTCTTTAATTCAATTAATTTTATATAAGCTAATTGGATAAAAATTCTTACAAATTCAGTATAGAAGCCTTCTTTTATTTTATAAATTTTATCTTGTAGTAAATTAAATTTTGTAAAATCTAATTTTAGATTATGCTTTTTAATTTCTTTGGATATATTTTCTTTATAAAAATATTTAGATAAAAGATCATAATTAGAAATATCATATAGAGAATCAATCACATTTTTTGAATCAAGCCCTTTGTTAATTTGATTAATCCAAGAAATAATTTGATCAAATTTATCATTTCTTGGTTTTGATGCATATATTTGACTTTTGCCACCACAGTCCTTTATTAATTTTCCCAACTCAATAAGTTGCAAAAATAATTCCTTACCTTTTTTATTCCATTCAATACAAAACTCATTCCAATTAAAATACAAAAATTCATTTAAATAACAATTTATATCAATATTCTTATATTTATTATTTATTTTAAATTTGCATATATTTTCTTGATCTATATTTTTTAAAAGTTGTACAAAAAATGACTTATTGAGTCTACTTCCAAATCTAGAACTTATTTTTTTTTTGCTAACTGCTGAAATTAATTCTGGATGAAGATTTAGAAAATCATCGATCCACAAATTATCGATTACATCTTTGTATAAATTATCTATATTATTCTCAATGAATGGATCTTGAGTTAAACCAATTTCAATACTATATTCATCCATAATATTATTGCAAAAAGCATGGAATGTAATTACTTTTAACTTATAAATTTCATTAACAAAATTATCAATTTCAGATATAATTTTTTCCTTAGAATTTTCTTTAACCTTAAATTGTAGATACCAATCCTTAAGAGTATTATCTATCTCAATTCCATTATGATCCTGCAAATATAATTTTAAATTCCTAAATCTTGAAAGTATTTTATCTCGTAATTCAGAACATGTATTTTTTGTGAAACTTAATAAGAGTATCTCATCTGGTTTAATTCTTTTCTCTAAAACATTTCTTAAAACTAAGTGCGCTAAAGTAAAACTTTTACCAGTACCTGCACTAGCCTCTATTAATTTAAACTTATTATCTAATTTGATTTGATTAATATCCATATCTTTATTGAATTAATATTTGACCTCATTTTTATAAAGTAAATAATTTTTAAATTTATTTATTAAATATTGCTCTTCTAAAACAATCTTGAATTTAATTACCAAAGCCAGACTTATTGATAAACATAAATAATAAATAGATAGCTTTATTATAAAAACGCCAAAGGAAATAAAAATTAAAGAATAATACATAGGATGGCGCGTAAATCGATATATACCTTTAGTAATAAGTTTGCTATTAGTTATAGGTCTTGGAAAAGGGGATAAATTTCTTCCTAAGTCTTTAATTGCTACTAACATTATTATGAAAGCGACTATGATAATTAAAATCCCCATGATATGAGATATATAACTAACTTGAATTATTTGTTTTTTTGGAAGTAATTCCCATTGAAAAAAATGAAGGCTAATAATAAAGAACTGTAGAAAAAAAAGTATTATTTCATAAGCTACTTTTAAAAGAGATTTTAACTGAAATATAGTCATGATTTATTTCTTAATGCTTTAATCAGAGGACCATATAATCTGAATGATAATTTATCAAAATTACTATTTCCAAAAAAGAAATCTGGCTCTTTTTCATCTCCAAAACATATTTTCATTTCCATACTATCTCTTTCACCTTTAGAAAAAGTTTTATTACCAATCCATCTATCTGAAAAAGCTTTTTTCTCATTTTTTGATTTTATTTTTGCTTCAACATATCTATAAGTACTTTCTGGAGGGAGCGGTAAACATTTTTCAGAATAATTCTTAAAAACATTTATGTATTCCTCAAAAATCAAATTTGACTCAATTGCTCCTGGAGATTGAATAATTTGAGATTTATATTCATTTTCTGTTCTAAAAATTACTCTAGTCTTTTTTATATTCTTCTTTAAAGAAGAAATAAATAGTGATTTTATCCAAGCCTCTGTCAAACGACTTAAACTTAGTTTAGAATGAATTAATTCAATTACGGTGTCATCAGCTATGAAATATTCTTCTTTATTTGAATTTGATTTAACATAAATTCTATTAATTTTATTATGCTGACTCAGATTTGCAGATAGACTACTTAATAACTCTTTAATTTCTTTTTCTTTTGTAAATATACTATTTTTGGGCACAATGATCCCATTCTCAATCAAATGATCATCAATTTTCAAATTTTTTAAATCATCAATAATTTTATAGTTATCAATATCTAATTGCTGGATTATTTTTGTTATTAATTGTGTCTTCTGAAGATTGCTTACATAATCATCTTCTGGATGATGAATAAATATTTCCTTAGGAGAAATATTTTTTTTATTAAGCCAATATTTTTGTGGATTCTTGAACCAATATATTAGTTCTGATAATTTGTAATTTTTAATATCAAATTTTTTTTCATTCCAATCTATATTTTCTACCAAAGAATAATTACTTTTAATAATCTTAGAACTATCAAGATCAATTATTTCCTTATTATTTAAATCAGAATCTTTGATTATTATTTTTCTTTGGCCTTTATTTAAAAAACTATCAAAAAAAGAAATTAACTCTTTTATAGGGAAAGAAACATCTAATTTTTTATTGTCTTTGTCATTCTTTACCCAAGTAACTATAAATTTATCTCTACAAGAAATTAACAACTCCAGAAAAAAATATTTCTCTCTTTCAAAAACCGATGGATCCCCTAGTTGATATTTATTATTTAATAAATTAATACTTTCATTCTTTGATAAGTTTGGATAATAAACGCTATTCATGTCTATTAGAAAAATAACCTTATGAGGTATATGCCTTGCGTTCTCAATGTCACTTACTAGAATCTTGTTTATACGAGATTGACTTTGATATTTAGCTTTATTTATACAAGAAATTAATATCTCTCTAAAAACATTTAACAAAATAAGATCATCAGGGATTAAAGGTATTGCGTAATTATCAAGAATCCTATTTATTTGAATTATTTCCAAATTAAAATTCGAATTAGAATCAGCAATATTTTTTAATATAAACTTTATCTTTTCGACCCAAATTAAGTAAGAAAAAGATCCCCTAAGCAAATTAATATATTTTTTTAAATTAAGTAATATTTTAACCCATTTATTCAAATCCAAACTTATATTTTTTGGACTAAATGGTTTTAGCTTAAAATTACTTAAATTGACTTCTTTGTCGTAAATCAAGCCTAAAGTAATTCTATTGATACACCACTCTAGGGTATTTTTTTCTTCACCTAATCTTTCATTGGCATCTAATCCCCAATGAAAACCTACTTGGTTAAGTAACAAAATAATTTCATCCTTCTCAGTAATATGAAAATCAAAAATGTTCTGAGTTACTTTTTTAGAGAGAATATAGTCAATTTTTTCAAGTGTAATTTTCTCATTTGCTATTTCAGTGATTTCAATTAAAAATTTATATATTTCTGAAGAATCATTATTATCTTTATCAATAAAAAAATAAGGTATCTTTTCACCATTAATTAACTCATTATTAAAGATATACCTTAGATAAGGTTTAATTTTACTAGTTTGTGGAGATAAAACAGCAATATCACTAAATTTAATATCTTCACAAGAATTTAGTATTTCTATAATTTTATTTCTTAAATATTCTAATTGACTTAGTTGATTAAAATGCTCACAAAGTATTAATGAATCATCCTTTTCATTTATTATAAAATCATTGCTATTATTATCAATGAGTCTCTTTTGTACTTGATTCAGAAAAGGAATATCTTTGTTCTCAGAAAAATTAGTTGTTGGATCAATATATATTAAATTATTTTTAGAATTTATACCTTCCGTATATATATTTTCCTCAATTAATTTCTGAAAATTGGCTCCGAATTTACCAAATATTTTTTCAATATTTGTATTATTTAAATTGAATTTACTTTCATTATTATCAAATTCCAACTTACCCTGAAGAAGATTTATTCTATTCCATAAATCATCTCCTGCAGATAATAAATATAAATTTACCTTAGTAAATTTTGAAAGTTCTGAATAAAAATTAATGTGTAGTTTAGATAAATTATTATCGGAAATAATATAAATTTGATTTGGTATCTTACTTCGAAATTTTTTAAATTTTCTTAAATTCTTAATTACTTCAAACATATATAAACATGAGGGTTTTTCAGATATCTTTTTCTCTAATAATTTATATAAAATAGGTTGCCATAATTGATTTGAATTTAAATTCTTAAAAAGATTTGGTGAATGAATTTCATATTTATTCCATTCAGCAATCATTTCAGGTCTAAAAATAAGATAATCAATGAAATTCTTCGTGATCTTTTTTGTCAGATTAAAAATATCCCCATCAATTGTCTTTTTTTTATCCAAATATTTATTAATCCAATTTCTAAGTGGGAATGATTCGTCAAAGCTATTTAATTCTTCTAATGAATCAATAATCCCCCATTTAATTGACTCAAAATTCCATAAGCCCATATCAGTCTCAGGGAAAAAATTTGTCAATAATGATTCGGTATAACTTGATATTGTCTTCAATTCATAAAGTGCACTTATTTGGTTTTTTATAGTTATTTGTTCACGTAACCACTTACCAAAAAAATAATTAGGGACAGCTATTTCTAATTTCTCAGTTATAAAAGGAGGACATATTTTTAATTCTTCTGCTAAAAGTTCACTAATTACTTCAATTTTGTTTGATTTATAAAGATTGAGCAATTTATTAGTTGTTTATATTACTCAACTTTAAATGGATCAGTAATTTCTGCATTAGGACATTCGAATTCCCCCACAGCAACAAACTCTAATCGAAGCTTCAAGAAAGTTATAAATTTTTTATCAGTTGATAAAACTGCTGCTGAAGGGGATGGAATTTTTGCTGTTAAATCACCAAATTGACTAGCTTTTAAAAAAGATGGATTTTTTAAAAGCCAAAAATTTATTTCTTTATTATTTTCTTTATAATTCCTCTCCCTCTCTTTCAAGATCTCTTCAAGCGGTTCTTCAACTGTTAAAAACTTTTCACTTGCTGCGACGAAAAAATATGTTGTCATTTTGGAATTTAAGTTGATGTAATAAGTGACTTCATTTCACGAACAGACTTTTCTAATCCTACCGCTAAAGCCCTTGCAACAATACTATGACCTATGTTTAACTCGTTCATATTGTTAATTGATGCAATTTTTTTAACATTATTGTAGTGAAGGCCATGACCAGCATTAACAACTAACCCAAGGTCGTTAGCTCTATGTGTAGATTCTATAATCTTCTGAAGCTCATTATATTGTTCATGACCGGTTAATTCAGCATATTTTCCGGTATGTAATTCTATGAAGTCAAATCCTATTTCTTTGGAATAATTGATCTGATCACTAATAGGATCTATAAATGCACTTACTTCGATATTTGAGTCTTTTAAATTCCCAACAAAATTCTTGAGATATTTGACATTACTTTTTACATCCAATCCTCCTTCAGTAGTAACTTCCTCTCTTTTCTCTGGTACAAGTGTTACGTAATCTGGAAGAAGCTTTTTAGCAATTTCTAACATTTCTTCTGTAGCAGCCATTTCTAAATTAAGTTTTGTTTTTATTGTTTCTTTCAAAAGAAATACATCTCTGTCTTGTATGTGTCTCCTATCCTCTCTTAAATGAACTGTTATTGAATCTGCACCACCTAATTCAGCTAAAAAAGCAAACTGTACAGGATCAGGCTCTACAGTTTTTCTGGCCTGCCTCACATTAGCAATGTGGTCAATGTTTACTCCCAAAGTGGTCATAATTTTGAAATCTTAGTTTCTAGACAATCTAGTAACCGCCCAATAATAGCGAATAAAAAATAACAAAGACTTAAATTATTAATATATAGATAATTGAATTTGAAAAAAAATTCCGTTAATTATAGACACAAGATAAACCCAGTATTGGGATTTATAGCGATGTTTGTAACTCAGGACATTGTTTTGAGATTTTTTTTCAGTCAAAAGAAAATAATAAATCATGGTTTATCGATTCCAATTAATTCCTCTATTATTTTGGCTCCAACCCATAGATCAAGATGGGACGGGTTGGTTCTCACTATGGCAATGGGTAGAAGGGTAACCAACAAGGATTGCAGGTTTATGGTTACTAAATCCGAAATGAGAGGAATACAAGGTTGGTTTTTAAAAAGACTTGGATGTTTTTCGATAAATCAATTATCGCCATCTCTCTCAACGTTAAGATACGCCATTGGTCTTATAGAAAAAGGAGAAAAACTAGTTGTTTTCCCGGAAGGTAAAATTAATAAATATGGTAGAAAATTACTCCTAAAAGAAGGCTTATATAGATTAGCGCGATTGGCTACAAAAAAAACAGAAACCATTACTATTATTCCAATCGGAATTGCCTATAGCGAAGTATCTCCTAAATTTAGGGGCAAGTTTTGTTTATCCTTTGGAAAACCAATTGCAATGAAAGATTATTTAAACCTTACCATCAAGGATTTTAATAAACTTTTAAATGAAAAAATGAACAAAGAGGAAGAAATAGCATTAAAAAATGTCGGTAGATGAATCCGCAATAAGTTAGTATTGTTTTAATAATTTAATGAGAATATGAAATTCTTAAAATTAATCCCAATTTTATTTATATTATTTGGAAATTTTCCTTATAAAAATTTAGTTCATGCAGAAATTAAGAATCCAAAAGACTATAAAGTACTTTCTAATCAAAGTAAAAAGCTATCTATTTCAAACGTAGAATATTTCATAGATCAAGGGGATGAATTTATAAAAAAAGAAGATTTTGATAAAGCTAAAGCTTCCTACCTAGATGCAAGAAAATTAGCGCAGCAACTTGCAAAATTTTATTCTGATCTAAATACTTCTTTCAAAGGAATTGATGCAAGGATACCAAATGAAATGCAAAGAAAAGGAAAGGAAACATTACAAATATTGGCAAAATCAAATAAAAGATTAGCCACTATGTATTTAAAGAATGGGAAACCTGAGGTTGCTGTACCCTTACTTATCGAGACAATTAGAATAATGTCTCCTAACAGCACAGAAGGTAAAGAAGCTTATAAAAAATTGATCCAGCTAGGATTTGTTGAAAATGAATATAAGGGTTAATTAAATTAATTATGATTACTAAAACTGAAGTTATTAATTTAATCACTAAAAAAATTCCAAGTTCCAAGGTTTTTGTCGAAAACATTAAGGGAAATGATCATTTAGAAGTAACTGTAATAGCATCTGAATTCGATGGATTATCATTAGTTAAGCAACACCAGTTGGTTTATTCTGCATTAAAGGAAGAATTAGCTTCAGAGGCTATCCATGCACTGGCATTAAAAACAGAAACCCCAAATTAAATTATGGACAACTTAACAAAAGAGAAAATACAAAACCTGATTAATTCTAATCCCCTAATGGTTTTCATGAAAGGGACTAAATTAATGCCACAATGTGGGTTTTCCAACAATGTAGTTCAAATACTAAATTCCCTAGGTGTAGAATTTAGTACTTTTGATGTTTTAAGCGATTTCGAAGTAAGAGAAGGTATCAAAGAATATTCAGATTGGCCAACAATTCCACAAGTTTACTTAAAGGGAGAATTTCTTGGTGGTTCAGACATTCTTATCGAAATGTACAATTCAGGATCCCTAAAAGAAAAAATAGAAATTCAATTAGCGTCTTAAGATAATTGCGAGTATAAATACTGACATTAATTAATAAAAATTAATATTTTAAATTCTTTTTTTATCAAAAAAACCTTTATTTTCGTCACCTTCTGGGTCAATAAAACTTGATGGATCTAAAATCCATCTTTCAATTAATCTTTCTAATCTCTCTTGATCTCTTTGCTCTAAACTACTGCAATTCCTTAAGGCTTGGAGATAACCATCACTAAATAATTTAAGATCAGATGGGGTATGAAAACGAGTAACCAAGTCTTGACAACTATCGCAAATTGATTGAAAGTGACGTATTGCTTTTGGATTTTCAAAAAATGTCATAATTCGATAGATTCTTATTTTTTTTTAGCATTTGTTATACCTTATTAATGATAATAAAAATCTGCTTGGCCTAATATTAATTAAGAATGCAATCAACTGAGCAAATCTTAGCTTCAACTCCTGGTAGTTCACAATTGCCTCAGACCTCTCAAACCCCTTCGAGAGTTCTTGTTGTTGAACCTCACCCCACACTAAGGACTGTATTAGTACAAAGACTTCGCCAAGATGGTCATTTAGCTGCTGCCGTTGGATCAGCAATAGATGCTATTGACTTATGCAGGGAACAATCGCCTGACTTGTTAGTAAGTGCGGAAATTTTAGAACAAAACACAGCGATGAGATTAGCTCAACAATTAGGATGCTCGGTTATTGTTTTAACTGCAAGGTCAGGAGTAGAAGCATTGGTAAACCTACTAGATGAAGGAGCTGATGATGTTCTGAGAAAACCATTTGGTCTAGAAGAGTTAGCCGCAAGATGTAGAACTCTACTTAAAAGAGGAAGAATAGGATTACAAGAAAAAGTCGAAGTTGGACCTTTAGAAGTTCATCTTCTTTTAAGGCAGGTAACTCTCAGCGAGAAGCCTGTAGAACTTAGCCCTAGAGAGTTTGCTCTCCTATGTGCTCTTCTTATGCCTCCAGGCATGGTAAGAAGTCGACAAGAGCTTCTAAGGATGGCTTGGCCTCCATTCAGTGGAGGGCCAAGATCAGTAGATACCCAAGTCTTGACATTGAGAAGGAAATTAGAGCAGGCAGGCTTGGGAGAAGGTGGAGGTATAACTACTGTTAGACAACAAGGTTATCGATTTAGTATTGACAATATTTAATTTAGAAAGGCAAAAAGTTCACCAATAATCATTAGTACTGATAGTAAAGTCAATAATTTATAAGTCCAAAGAGGTGATATATAAGAAATTTCATTTATATTTATACCAGTATTTTTAGAAACAATTAATAAAAATTTCTCGAAATTTTCAACCCTTTGTGGAATAAGAAAATTATCACCTTTATTAGTATTCAAGTAATAAACCTTACTACCTTGACTAGTTGGTAGAGTTTTGATTAACTTAATATCTTTCCAAGAAATCTCCCAGTTTTTTCTCCCTAAGGTTTTAGCAATAAAGCTAGTTTTATATGAAATTTTATTATTGCAAGTTTCTACGTATTCACTTGTGATATTTATAATTAAAAAAAGTCCTAAAACAAATGTAAATATAGAAGGGATTTTAAATTTATCAAGCGATATAAAAGGTATAGGAATTGTAAGTGCTAAATATAAAGAAATTAAAGAACTTTTTACAAAAAAAAGCGTTTTAAACTTTTCTATCATATTTGTTGAACCCTTTTAATCTGGTAAGTTGAAACTATTAATATTTAATTTTGAGCCTATTTTATGAGCACAAGCGAATCCACTAAAAGCTACTGCATTTAGGCCTTGACCTGGGAAGCATGAATCTCCTACACAATAAAGGTTTTTAATTCTTGTAGTATTAAAAGGCATTGGCAAAAGTCCAAGCAACTTTTGACTAGGAATCGGTCCATAACTACCTTCATATCTTCCAAGAAACTTTTGATGGGTTTTTGGAGTTCCAATTTCTTTGTGGTCAATATTCTCTTTAAGATCAGGTAGTATAGTTGAAATTTTTTCAATAAGAAAAGAAAAGTATTTTTCTTTTTTTTGCAGATATTCTTTCCTTGAGAGGCCTTCCCATTCCCTCATTGATGAAGGAGTAAATGCATGTATGATATGCTTACCTTCTGGAGCTAAAGAGGAGTCAAGCAAAGTAGGTATAGAAACAAATATCACTCCCTTTTCACTTTCTAATTTACCCCAATTCTCAACAATTATGTGATGACAATTAAGGTTATTACTTATTAGATTTTTTTCTACGCCAAGGTGAATTGAGACAAAAGAAGGAGAAGGTTTGTAGGTCTCTGACCACTTATATTCACTTTTTGGCACGTTTTTACTTGCAATTAATCCCTTCTTTTTATCTTTCAGTCCAAATGTGTCCCATCTAGTGGAATTGGATACAATGATATTTGAGTAAATTTCCTCCCCATTTGAAAGCTTAACTCCTACGGCCTTCTCATCCTTTAAAATTATTTCAGTAACATTGGCTTTGTATCTAATTTTGCTACCTAATTTCTCAATACCAGAAACTAATTTCTCTGCTATTACTCCTACTCCACCTTTTGGATAATTTATACCACCAGCATGCCTATCTGTAAAAACCATTCCCGCATTAATCATAGGAGTTTTGAGAGCTGGCATTACTGACCAACAAAAACATTCGATATCGATAAATTTCAAAAGCAAAGGATCCTTTATAAACTTTCTTGCAACATCTCCTGCATTTACAGGTAACCATCTTGCTAACCCTAAACAGGATAATGGAGATTTAAAGAAAACTTTCAAAAGATAACTTGGATCCTCTATTGATAAAAGAGGCATTGAATCTAAACAGTTAAATACACTTGCACAAGTATCGTAGAATTTTTTGATACCATCTTTTTCCTTTGGGAAAATTGCTGATAATTTATTTATAAATTGATCATAATTTTTATCTACGGCAATATTAAAGTTATTTGGAAGGTGATATTCCAGTTGAACCGGATCAGGAATGGTCTCGCATTTTTCATTTACATCTTTTAGAGCACGTGTTAATAAATTGGTATAACCTTTATCTCCAAATCCAAATATCATTGAAGCACCAACATCAAATGTATAGCCTTTTCTCTTAAAAGAGCCCCCACTACCTCCAGGAATAATATATTTTTCAAGGACTAGAACTTCTGCCCCCTTAGCAGCTAATTGTGATGCTGTTACTAACCCTCCTATTCCTGAGCCAATAATAATTGCATCGAAATTTCCCTTATTAAATTTCATTTTTGAGTCTTTTAATAATCTATTTTAATGAATTTTGATAAGTAAGTGATCTTTTTTAAAACGAGAATCTAATATTTTTTTAAACCCATTTAAAGCTTCTGTAGATCTTTCTTGATAAGCTTTATACCTTAATCTTTTATCTTTTATTCTTTTATTTAGTTCTGGAACTAAACCAAATGAAGGGGGCATTGGCTGGAATTTATTTTTTTTTCGATTAGACAATATTTGATTTCTATTGCTAATGAAATTTATTAAAGAACCAATCATTGATTCACTAGGGAAAGTTACTGTTTTTTTACCCTTTGCTAGTAAGGATGCATTTATTCCTGCGAGCAGCCCCCCCGCCGCCGCCGCCAAATAACCCTCCGTACCTATTATCTGCCCAGCAGCTAAAAGTGTTTCTCTTTTCATAAATTGAAGTGTTGGCAGAAGTAATTTTGGAGATTCTAAAAAAGTATTTCTATGCATCACTCCAAAACGAACAAACTCAGCTTTTTCTAAGCCGGGAATCATCCTAAAAATTCTTTTTTGTTCTGACCATTTTAGGTTAGTTTGAAAACCCACCATATTCAGTAACTTCCCTTCGAGATCTTCCATCCTTAATTGAACAATTGCATGAGGTCTATTTTTCAATCTATTTTCCCTATCAAATAAATCTCCCCACTTTGGATTCCACAACCCAATAGATTTAAGAGGTCCGAATCTCATTGTGTCAATTCCTCTTCTAGCAATTTCTTCTATTGGCAAACATGCTTCAAAGAAGTTAGCAGATTCTTTTTCAAAGTCTTTTAAATTAGCTTGTTCTCCCTCAATTAGTTCACTCCTGAAATGGATATATTCATTTTCTTTCATCGGGCAATTAAGATATGCCGGATCTCCTTTGTCGTATCTACTAGCTTTAAAGACAATCTCTTTATCAATACTATCACCATAAATTATTGGACTGGCGGCATCAAAAAAATGACAAGCATCTATACCTGTAAAAAATTGAATTTTGCTAGCCAATTCATCTGCAGTTAAAGGACCAGTTGCGAGGATAGTTATATTTTCTTTGCTTGGGAGATCCAGTTGTTCAAATCTCTTGATTTCGATTAAAGGATGATTAGATAAAGCTTCAGTCAAAGCGCTACTAAATTTAGATCTATCTACAGCCAAAGCACCTCCAGCTGGAACAGCAAATTTGTCTGCTGTTTGAACTATCAATGAATTAAAAAATCTTAATTCCTTTTGCAATAAACCCGCAGCTCTATCTGAACTCAGGGCACCAAAACTATTACTACAAACCAATTCTCCAAATTCACCAGTATGGTGAGCTGGAGTTGATTTGAAAGGTCTCATTTCAACTAATTTAACTGGCACACCAGAATTTGCAACCTGCCAAGCGGCTTCAGAACCTGCAAGGCCTCCTCCAATTACTAATACCTGTTTCTCTACCAAATTGTATTAATCCTTTCCAAAAAAGTCTCTATTTAATTGCTCTCTTGCTGGTTTTTGTATATTAAATACAACCCAAGCTAAAGCAAGGATAATTGGTGCGAAAACTACGATTGTTCTAAGCATTTGAGATATTCAGCTATTTATCCAATATCTTAACTATGTACTCTAAATATAGAGAGAAATTTTCATTTTTTATTTCATAAGTTAAGAATTGTTTTTCTATTGTTCAACTTGAAATAAAAAGTTGTTTTTTTCACCTTAAAAAGGGATAATTTCATATGTAATCAATTTTACAAATGGGTCGCTAGCTCAGTGGTAGAGCATCCGGCTTTTAACCGGCTGGTCCTGAGTTCGAATCTCAGGCGACCCACATTCCAATAATTGAGTCAATTTTTATAATTTATTTAGTACTGCTAATTTCAAACTATCTTTATAAAGATCTCATAATATGAAGCTTTATATCATAAATTGGTCTCTCTGAAAGCCGAGGTCAAATTATTATCAACTAATTAATTTATGAAAATTTTATAGGGGTTCATTGAATAATGATGTTGGAGAGCTTGATTTGAAGTTTATAGCTAATACTCATCATCATTGATCAGTTAATTAATTTTTTTTCAATATTAATAAAGCTACAATTCTAAATTCCTAAAGATGTAGAAAAAGTTATCAAGTCATTGCATTCCATTTAATATCTAATTAACCATAAAAAACGAAGAATCACTAACTCTTATTTCTACAAAAGATTACTCACTAGAGAAATGATTACGTAATACATTTTTGATACACTTTAAAAAAATAAAAAAGAACTTTTAATTTTAATTCTCATTTTCAATAGAAAATCAAAAAAATACTTTACAAAGCTTCATAAAACCTGTTACAATCATTAACATAAATTTATTTTTTTATCATGACTCCAGAAGCAGAACGTTTTAATGGTTGGGCGGCAATGTTAGGTTTCGTAGCAGCAGTAGGTGCATACGTTACAACAGGTCAAATAATTCCTGGATGGTTTTAATTTTTTATCATCATTAAAACTTGAAAAGGTATTTCTATTAAATATAGATTAGCCCTTAGATATCAAAACTTCTATAGGTAGTTTTTTTACTACAACAATTTAAAGCCAACAATGAAAACTTGTTGGCTTTTTTCATATTTTTCTTTTCGAAGCTGTTTAAGTTAAACTATGAAAAAAATTTTTCGGTAATTGCTGAAAGGACAAATGGTAGGCGTGCAATTATTTGTTTCTTTACTGTAATTGTTAATTACGCTTTATTTGGCTAGATCATGCCTAAAATAATTTGATATATATATTTGAACTTAAAAAATTATGATTCTTAATTAGAAAATTAATTTCTTTAAAAAATTTCAGTATATTTATAAATTCATTTAATCAGATAAATAAAAAACTATTTCTTTAAAGATGTTTTTTTATCTATATTATCTAAGCATGTTGAACATAATAAATGTCCCTTTTTTATCCAAAACGTTTTTGTTGATCGTTCTATATCTTTTCTACAAATCAAGCATTTAAATATTGGAGACATTTCTGGAGGAATTATGTTAGAAAAACTTTAGATTTAATTAGTAAAAGTAAGTTTTAATTATTTAAAATAATTCAAGAATAGTAATTAATTTAACTCTTATTTATAGTTTTATAAATAACAGAAGTAACGAAGATGTTATAAAAAAAGCAAATTAAATAAATAGTAAAAAGTATTTATAAAGATAAATAAAAAA
>JFLJ01000124.1 GCA_000634115.1 Prochlorococcus sp. scB241_528O2
CTATTAATTCTTTGTTGTCTTTATGCAAATTGAGTAATGCTTTTTCATTTTCACCTAAGTATTCTCTACTTCTGGCAAAAAGCGCAATCTTATAAATTCCAGCATCTCTCACTCTAGAAATAGCTTTTTCAAATCCTGGTTTTTCATCTAATTGAGCCATTGCATCAAAAAGCGGACCGTCATAACCATAGACTTCAAAAGTGGATAAAAGGGCAGCAAATATCCCAATTTTGAATAATCTTGTAAGGTTTGAAAAAGTATTGATATACAATTGCTTTAGTATCCGAATGAAGAAAAAAAATCATCCTCTTTATATGGAGTTGTATCAATCCATTCTGGAGGATAATCTCCAAGTTTAACGTATTGATAAAGCTTATCTAAATCTGGATCATAATAAGTGTCATTAATTCTTGGATCATTTATTACTTTGCTTGGATGCATAATAATAATTATTTCTACTCTTTCCTTTTAGATTATCTAGATTAAAGCAGCTTTAAGACTCATTTAAAATTTCCTTTTAATACACATTTTTTTTTAAAAGCAAGCCTTTATTTAG
>JFLJ01000125.1 GCA_000634115.1 Prochlorococcus sp. scB241_528O2
TATTACAGGAATTACAAATAGAAATTTAAATATTTTCATTTTATCTAGTTGACCTAAGACTAATTTAACTTGTAATTAGTCTTGATTGTTTTAATTACCGATTTTTTAGGATCTTTATTTGGATAACAATTAACAATTCTATATTCACCACCTTTTCTATCTGTCTCAACGAGAGTAAATTGAACAAATTTTTCTTTTTCAACATTTGAAAAATCTTTGACTTCTATTTTGATGATTTCTTCATTTTCACTTTCAATTATTCTGGATTTACCTCCACAAAGACGAACAGCAGTTTCTTTAGTTACATAAAATAATTTTTTTTCATCAGTAATGGATGATTCACC
>JFLJ01000126.1 GCA_000634115.1 Prochlorococcus sp. scB241_528O2
TTATTAAATAAACTTTTGACTATTAGAAAAAATATTTAATTTAGAAATTTAGAAATTTAGAAATTTTTTAAACAAATTTATTTTTTACTTAATAACTTCTTAATCCAATAATCTTAAGTTATATAAATATTCTATATTTTTACGCCTTGAATATAGAAGACAATCATATAAAAATTAATAAATGATTAAAAAAAATTCACCTTCTCCCAAAAACTCAAATCAAGCCCAAGAAATAGGGCATATCAAATATTCTTATA
>JFLJ01000127.1 GCA_000634115.1 Prochlorococcus sp. scB241_528O2
AAAATAAATCTATTTTGGATGATTCGGAATTTATTGAAATTACAATAACGCCCTTAAATCACCTCAATCAAGGAGACTATACAAAACATTAGAGAATGAAAATTATCATGACACAAGCATTGTCCAAAATATTTTACCTCTAGATAAAATTTCTATTTAAAATTTTATTAAAAACTACTTTTAAAGATTTTTTAAATATATCTTAAATCCGA
>JFLJ01000128.1 GCA_000634115.1 Prochlorococcus sp. scB241_528O2
AAACTGATGTTATAGAACAAGACATAATAAAATATTATTTGTAGCCATAAAATAAGCCTGTTTAATTAAGGTTTGGTTAATTATCTTTAAACGGAATTAAAATAACTTTTTTTTCAAATTTGAGCCAACCTTTTTTTTCTAGTATTTTTAAATTTCTCGTTACGGTTACTCTTGTTGAAGAAATTGAATTACCGATAATTTTATGGGTAAAATTAAATTCTTTTAAATTCAGATA
>JFLJ01000129.1 GCA_000634115.1 Prochlorococcus sp. scB241_528O2
CACTTTAATAAAACCTATTTGGGATACTTTAAATATCGCGACTATTGGTACAACGATTGGAACTTTAATTGCAATACCATTAGCTTTTTTATCCGCAAACAATACTACCCCAAGTAAAAAGTTTTTAAGACCTTTAGCCTTATTTTGCATAGTTTCAAGCAGATCAATTAATTCAGTAATCTGGGCATTACTTCTGGTTGCAGTTGTCGGTCCGGGAGTCTTGGCTGGCATAATTGCTATCGGATTAAGATCGATTGGATTTTGTGGAAAATTACTTTATGAAGCTATAGAGGAAATTGATGAAAACCAAATTGAAGCTATTGAGGCAACAGGGGCAAATAAAGCACAAATTATGACCTTTGGCATAGTGCCTCAAATTCTCCCAGCATTTACGAGTATTTCTATTTATAGGTGGGATATAAATATTAGAGAAGCAACTGTTGTTGGCTTAGTTGGAGCAGGAGGTATAGGGATAGAATTAGATGCTCAAATAGGAGACTTAGCTTGGGCTAAGGTATCAGTTATTTTATTAGCAATAGTAGTAGCGGTTGTTTTTAGTGAATGGATTACAGCAAAAATAAGGAGATGCATTATATAGAATAGACTCAATACTATTTTGTTTAATGGAGCTAAATACTTTCTTACTTATCTTATTAGTCATAGCAAATTTTACAAATTTATATCTGACTCATTTCAAAAAAAAGAAAAAGTAATAGTTTTTACAATTTAAATCAACCTTTATTTCGCTTAACCTTTTATTAATTTAAAGTTAAAAAAAAGATAATCAAATCAGTATTAAATATGTTTAATTGATTAAATCTTGGTGAATAATAAGCTCTCCTTAAAAAATATTAATGTCAAATATGGAGAGAGCCTAGCTTTAAAATCCATAAACTTAGATATTTATAAAGGTGAATTTGTAGTTCTTCTTGGGTCTTCTGGGGCAGGTAAATCAACTTTGCTAAGAACAATCAATCAATTGAATCCATTAACTTCAGGAGAGTTAGATTTTTTTGATTTAGGAAAAATAAGAAATAAAAAAGATCTTCAGAATTTAAGAAAAAAAACTGGGATGATATTTCAACAACATCAGTTGATTGAGAGAAATACTGTTTTCCAAAATGTTTTAACTGGTCGACTTGGATTTCATTCACTATTTAGAAGCATTTTACCTCTTCCAAAATTTGATCAAGAACTTGCTCTCGATTGCATAGATAGAGTTAGCCTCTTAGACAAAGCGCTTGTAAAAGTAAAAGAATTAAGCGGAGGACAACAACAAAGAGTAGGAATTGCTAGAGCTTTAGCTCAAAATCCTTCGTTGATTTTGGCAGATGAACCCATAGCTAGTCTTGACCCAAAAACTTCCCATCAAGTTTTATCGATGCTGAAAGATATTTGTAAGAAAGATAATATATCCGCATTAACTAGTCTTCACCAAGTTGATTTTGCTAAAGAATATGGAGATAGAATTATTGGCTTAAGTCATGGGAAAATAGTTTTTAATGGTAAATCAGATCAACTTTCAGACGAGATTTTAAAAAATATTTATTCATCTTCACCAATAACAGAAGAAGCAAATTTTACCTCAAATGAAGTGGTAATGGTTTAAAACCACTTCATTAAAAAAACTTAAACAAAAAAATGAAACTTAAATCTCTTTTAAGCGTTTTTACTATTTCTATTGTGGCGCTTACTTCGGCATGCTCTACGAAAAATGCTGGACCAAGTGCTGATCCTGATAAGTTAATTGTTGCATTAATTCCTGATGAAAATGCTGCAACCGTTATCCAAGATAATCAAGGTCTAAAAGATTACTTAACTGAAGCCTTTGATAAGGAAATAGAGTTAGTTGTTACTACTGATTATTCTTCAATGATTGAAGCAGCTAGAAACGATAGGTTGGATTTAGCTTACTTTGGACCTTTATCTTATGTTTTAGCTAAAGCAGTAAGTGATATTGAACCTTTTGCAGCAAGGATTAAAGGAGGAACTAAGACTTATAATTCCTGCATAATTGGAAACACTAAAAAAGGTGTTACTAGTTTTGATGATATCAAAGGTACTACTTTTGCTCTTGGAGATCCAGCTTCAACCTCTAGTAGATTATTCCCTGAGTTAACTCTTGCTGAAAATGGACTTACTAAAGGCAAGGATTTTCAAGGAGTTTTTCTAGGATCACATGATGCTGTTGCCTTGGCAGTTCAAAATGGAAATGCTCAAGCAGGAGGAATGGCATGTCCGATTCTTAAATCCCTAAAGAAGAAAGGTGTTATTGACCCTTCTAAAGTAACTACTATTGCTGAATCTTCTCCTATTCCTCAATATCCATGGACAATGCGTTCAACTTTATCTCCTGAATTAAAAGAAAACATAAGAGTTACTTTCTTAGAACTAGAAAGTGACAAAGTCCTGAAACCATTTAACGCTGATGGTTTTGCATCTATAACTGATAGTGATTACGACGGTATTAGAAAAGCAGGCAAACTTCTAGGTCTTGATCTTTCTAAGTTTGTTAAGTAAAAAATCACATTAAAAATACAAATAAAAAATTATTAAATGGATAAATTTAAAAGAATTTTAGAAGTCGAAAGGAGGACTTGGAAAAAACAATTTTTCAGGGTTCTCATAATTTTGATATTTGTATTTTCTTCTTTAGCAGTTGTAGGTCTTTTCGATTTTGAAAGGATAAGTACAGGCATTCCGGCAGTTTTAAAATTACTGCCGGAAATGTTCCCTCCTGATTTCTCAAGAGCTGGAACTTGGTTTAAACCTTTAATAGACTCTTTGGCAATGAGTATCGCAGGAACTTCGATTTCTGTTTTTTTATCTTTACTTCTATGTTTTTTTGCTGCAAGAAATACAACGATAAATCCAATATTTTACAACTTAGCAACACTAATTTTAAACGTTACAAGAGCTGTTCCTGAATTAATTTTGGGTATTATTCTAGTTGCAATGATTGGCTTTGGTGCTCTACCGGGGACATTGGCATTAGGTCTTCATTCTGTTGGAATGTTAGGTAAATTCTATGCTGAAGCTATTGAGCTTTGTGACAAGGAACCTATAGAAGCAGCTAGAGCTTCTGGCGCAAGTGATCTACAAGTTATTGTGCATAGCATTCTTCCTCAAGTTTTTCCTGCTATGGCTGATGTTACTTTTTATAGATGGGAATACAACTTTAGAGCTTCAATGGTTGTGGGTGCGGTAGGGGCTGGTGGTATAGGTTTAGAGATCATAAGTGCTTTGAGGATAATGGATTATGCTCAAGTATCAGCTTTATTAATAGTAGTTTTAGTCGTAGTAACTGTATTAGATAGCATGAGTAACTATCTCAGGAAATCAGTATCTGAATAATTCTCATTAAATGAAGAAGGTTGTTATTTCCAATAAAGTTCATACTGAAGTTATTGAGTTATTAGAAAAAAATTTTGAAGTAATTAGTAACCAAAATGATAAACCTCTAACTTATGAAAAATTAAAGTTCTTATGTAAAGATGCACATGGTGTGATGGTATTCATGCCAGATAGAATTAATAAGAACTTTTTAGATAATTCAAAAAATTTAGAGATCATCTCTGGAGCACTAAGAGGATTTGACAATATTGATTTGGAAGAGTGCATAAAAAGAAATATTAAATTTACAATGATCCCAGATTTACTTGCTTCGCCAACAGCAGAATTAACATTGGGACTTCTTATTGGTTTATCAAGAAATCTACTAATAGGTGATGAATATGTTAGGTCTGAAAAGTTTAAAGGTTGGGAACCAAAATTCTTCTCAAATGGAATTGAAGGAAAAAATGTTTGTCTTCTAGGTATGGGTAAATTAGGGGTTGAAGTGGCTAGGAAGATTAAAGGTTTTAATGTAAAACTTTTTTATCATGATTTACAAAAATTAGATTCAATAGATGAACAACAACTAAACACCAAATATCTGGAATTAAATGATCTTTTTGAGAAGGCTGATTATTTGGTTATTCTTTTACCTTTAAAAAACGATACTTACCATTTTATTAACTTTGAAAACATTTTAAAAATAAAAAAAAATTGTTTACTTATTAATACTTCAAGAGGTTCTGTAGTAGATGAGAGTGCAATTGCACAAGCAATTAATTCTGGGCACATAGGAGGATATGCTTCAGATGTCTTTGAATTTGAAGATTTATCGATAAAAGATCGACCAAAAAAAATTAATCAGGAATTATTAAATTTAAAAGATAAGACTTTTTTTACTCCTCATCTTGGCTCAGCAGTTGATGAAGTTAGACTTTTTATTGAATTAGAAGCTGCTCAAAATATTATCAACTTTTTATATCATTAATAGTTTTATACATTTTTATATAAGAGATATTTTCTTTTTTGAAATAATCACCTTCAGATAAAAAACCGAATTTTTCATAAAACATTTGAGCTTTTTTTCTAGAAAATAAGTAAATATAATTTATGTTTCTTAACTCTAAGTAAGAAATTGAATGACAAATTAATTTAGACCCAAATCCTTTGTTTTGATAAGCAGGTTTTGTGGCCATTTTTCTGATTCTTGCTTTATTTTCTCTCATGAAAAGTGAAATTATTGATATTAATTCCTCTTGTTTATATAAACCAAAATGTGTACCATTTTTATCATCTTCAAGAATACAAAATTCTTTTTTTTTATCTGGCCAAATAGCTTCATGCCTTATATCAACAGTTTGATTAGAATATATTTTTCTAATTGAAATTGGCATTCTTAATTATCTTTTCTTCTTAAATTTATCTTAATCATAAATGTTTAAAATCTTGTTAAGACTTGTATTAAGGTTGAATCAGTTTTGAACAATATAAAATTAAAATTCGATAATGACGGATTTATAGTTAATGAAAACCTAATAAATCAAAATGATTTAGAGGCCATTGAAAAATGGATTAGTGAACTTAACGACTCTAAAGAGGTTAACCATCATTATGAAAAAACAGTTAATGGTAAAGTGCTCTCAAGAACAGAAAACTTTGTAAGTTCGCATACATCTTTTAGGGAATTTCTTTTAAGTTCATCAATAAAAGATTATTTAACTATGCTATTTGATGATGAACCAATATTATTCAAAGAAAAAATAAATTATAAATACCCAGGGGGAGCTGGATATGCACCTCATCAAGATGCTCCTGCTTATCCTTTTGGGAAAAAGCACATAACAATGCTATTAGCTATAGATGATTCTGATATAAGTAATGGATGTTTGGAATTTGCAAGAGGTAGAAATAATGAGGGCATAATAAATATTGATGACAAAGGATGTATAGATTCACTAACCGCAGAAAAATTTGTTTGGGAGAAGATACCTCTTAAAAAGGGAGGCGCAGTATTTTTCGATTCTTTTGTTCCTCACAGAAGTTCAACAAATAAATCTAGTCGTCCAAGAAGAGCGCTTTATGTTACTTATAATGCTAAAACTGAAGGCGATTTGAGAAAAGATTATTATGACTTTAAAAAGAACTCTCTTAAAGATGGATATGTAAGTTTAATAGGTCACTTTGAAGGAGAAGCAATTAAATGAAATACAAAACTATTAAAAACTTCAAAAACAAATTACAAAATTCTGATAACAATGAATTTGTAGATTTATTATTTGATTTTATTAAGGAGGAAGGAAAAACTAATTATGATGAATCAGTCACTCAATTACAACATAGTCTCCAAACAGCATCACTTGCCCGAATTGAAGATGGCAGAAGGCATATAGTAATTGCTTCTTTATTACACGATATAGGTCATCTTCTAATCGATGAAAATGACTCAAAAAATGATTTCTTAAAAAAAGATCTTAACCATGAAAATATTGCTTCAAATTTTTTAAAAGATTTTTTCTCTGAAGAAATTACAGAAAGTATTCGCTTACACGTTGTAGCAAAAAGATATTTATGCTCAATCGATAATTCTTATTATGAAAGTTTATCTAAAGCATCTAAAAATAGTTTTCAGGTACAAGGTGGTGCTTTAAATAAAGAAGAGATTAATGAACTAGAAAATAATAAATACTTCAAAGATGCAGTTCGATTAAGAAAATGGGATGATAGAGGAAAGGTTTCTCTAAAAGAAGTTGAAGAATTAGATACTTATAAAAAAATGATTGTTGCCGAAAGATTAGCTATCTATTAAAAATATATTCATAGCTTATATTTATAGATTCTTTAAGAGAATTGCTTATGAATGATGATTCAATTTTTTCTTTTATAAAGTTCTTTATTTTTAATTTCTTAATAAGTGGAAGGCATATTTTACAATGCAAGGTTGAAATTTTATTATTTTGAACATCACTTTTAGAGATAATATCAACATAAAAACTTTTTGATTCAATGTTATTCTTTTCTAGAATTATTCCGAGAGTTGTTGAAATACAACAAGCTAAAGATGCAGACAAAAGATTTGAGGGTTTAGTCTGTTTGCAAGAATCATGTAAATTTCTGTTCGAATTTGTTTTTATTTTTAATTGATTTTCAAAGATAATTTCACTCTGAAATTCACCTACATATTTCGCCTTAATTGACATATAAAAATAGCTATTATTAAGAGCTTATTATGGGTAAATTAAGTTAAGATTAAGGCTAAAAAATTTTGCTAAATTTAATAATTGATTAAAAAATTTTAAATGCAATTTTCTGATAGATATCTAAGTATTTGGGTTTTCTTAGCATTGTGTATTGGATCTTTATCCGGTTATTTATTTCCTAATTTATCTCAATTTATAGGCGGATTAGAACTCTCAAGAATAAATCTTCCAATAGCAATTCTTATCTGGGGAATGATTTTCCCAATGATGTTATCAATAGATTTCAAGTCAATAATAAATTTGAAATATAAGATTAAAGGATTTTCTATTGTCCTTTTTATTAATTGGTTAATAAAACCAGTTTCAATGGCAATCATTGCAGCCTCTTTTTTATATTTTTTATATGGTAATTTGATAGATCCTGTACTTGCTAAAGAATATGTTTCTGGAATGATTCTATTAGGAATAGCGCCATGTACAGCAATGGTTTTTGTCTGGAGTAATCTTGCTAAAGGCGATCCTTTATTTACTTTAATACAAGTAGCTATTAATGATCTAATATTAATTTTAGCCTTTCCATTATTGTCAAAAATTCTTTTAGGATTTAACAGTATAGATATCCCGTTAGATACTGTTTTCGGTTCTGTAATAATCTTTATTTTGGTACCACTTTTTCTAGCAATATTTTTAAAAAATAAAATCTATAGCGAAAAAAAAATAAAAAGTATTTTGAATAAAAGTAAAAGTTATTCGTTATTTTTTTTAATTCTTACAGTCTTTTTATTATTCTTTGTTCAATCAAAATCTATATTACAAAATCCTATTCATATAATCTTAATTTCAATTCCATTAATAATACAGACTCTTTTTATTTTTTATTTAACTGCTTTTTCAATGAAGTTTTTTAGGCAAAAGTATTCTATTTCCTGTCCAGGCTCGATGATAGCCGCTTCAAACTTTTTTGAACTCGCAGTAGCTGTATCGATAACTCTTTTTGGTGTTAATTCAGGAGCTGCTTTGGCTACCATAGTTGGGGTACTAGTAGAAGTTCCTTTGATGCTTTATTTAGTAAATATTTCTAAGTCTTCCAAAATATTATTTATAAAGTAATATTTTCTTCTTCAAGTTTTTTCTTTAGTTCTAGTGGCATATAAGTAATATCTTTTTTAATTGCATCTAAAGCATCATTATACTTTTCAGGATCAGATAAAAGGGTTTTTATCAAGTTGTATTGACTTTCTATTTCTTGAGCGGAAAATTTACTCATTTTAAAAACTTATTAGTTTTGTTATTCTATACTTTCTGTCAATATATTTTCCTAAATGTGAGGATATAGGTTAGGTATAAAATGTACTTAGCCTATACCTCCAAAAGTAGGAATATTATTTCCAATATTTAAAGTAAGGTCTCCCAACCTTTTCAACGATTTTTGTCCTTTCAATTTTCCCTCCACAAAGTAATTCTTTTGCTTGTGATAATTCAATATTTCTCTCACGCATAAGGTCTGAAAGTTTCTTAACAGTTCTCACAATGTCATCTTGATTATCAGCATCAAAATCAATTTCCAATAAAACTACACTTCTTTCGCCAGTTAAGTATCTGAAAGATACTCTAGTTAAAAGCCTTCCTTTGCTTTTTCTTCCTTCTACACTCCAGCCATGACCAACCTGACTTTTTAAGTAGGTGCGGAATTGCTTTAGAACAGACCCATAAAGCATGCTACAACTTGTAAATCTCTAGGTGCATTTTAAGGTGCAGATTTCAATAATCAAACGCTATAAAGTACTATAGGAATTAAGGACGTTACGAAAGAAATCTTTGGATTGATTGATATGACTGACGTTTCGAGGTTTGGGGCCATAGCTCAGCTGGTAGAGCACCTGCATGGCATGCAGGGGGTCAGCGGTTCAAGTCCGCTTGGCTCCACTTAATTTTTTCATCTGATTCCATTGGTTTCGCTGAAATTTTTTGATTATTTAATTGATAGTTAATCATGAGATTTAAGTTAATGGATTTTATTTTTGTAATCATCAATAACTAGCTTTAATCCATTGTTTAAAGTGATTTTTGGTTCCCAACCTAAAGATCTTATTTTGGTTGTATCTAGTAGTTTTCTTGGAGTTCCATCGGGTTTGTCTTTATCCCAAATAATTTCCCCCTTAAAACCAATTAGATTAGATATTTTTTCTGCTAGTGATTTAATCGTAATTTCTTTACCACTTCCTACATTTAACCATGCAAGTTTATTATTCGATTCATTAATTGGAGCATGTTTACTTGTAATGTCCCATTTATTTAATACATAGATACAGGCTTCCGCTAAATCATCTACGTATAAGAATTCTCTTAATGGATTACCGGTACCCCAACATATAACCTTTGTTTGATTATTATTCTTGGCAGTTTGAAATTTTCTTATCAATGCAGGTAAGACATGACTTGTTGACAAATCATAGTTATCACCAGGACCAAATAAGTTACAAGGCATCAATGAAATAGCATTAATCCCATATTGTTTATAGAGTGATTCGCATAATTTAATACCTGCAATTTTTGCAATTGCATACCATTGGTTAGTAATTTCAAGGGAACTCTCCAATAAATACTCTTCTTTAATTGGTTGTTTTGAAAATTTTGGGTAAATACAACTACTACCCAAGAATAAAAGTTTCTTTACTGCATATTTTCTTGACAACTCAATTAAGTTTATTTCAATTTTAAGATTTTCAAAAATAAAATCATAAGGCTTTTCTGAATTTGCAAGGATGCCTCCAACTTTTGCTGCAGCAATTATTACAATTGTGGGTTTATAAAGCTTATACCAATCTTCAAGATCCTTGTAATTTAATAAATCAAGTTGCTGTCTTGAAGGACAAAAAATCATTCCACCTAAACTTGGATTCCCATACCCATTTTTTATTAATATCTTTCTAATCGCCTTACCCACCATTCCGTTGGCACCAGCTAAAAATATTTTTTCATTTAAGTTCATAATTACTTAATCTCTTTTAATTCCTCTTGAACCATTTCGGATACTAATTCTTCCAATGTGATTTTTGGTTCCCAGTTAAGAATATTTTTTGCTTTTGTGGCATCTCCTAATAATTCTTGGACTTCTGTTGGACGATAATATCTCGAGTCAATCTTGATAACAATTTTGCCATTATCTGCTCTTCTGCCAATTTCATCTAACCCTTGATTTTCCCATATAATTCCGCTCACTTTTCCTTTATTCCAACCTAGTTTATTTGCTGTAAGTTCACAAAACTTTCTTACAGTTTCCATTCTCCCTGTGGCAATAACGAAATCTTCTGGCTTGTCAACTTGGAGCATCATCCATTGCATTTCTACATAATCTTTTGCATGTCCCCAGTCTCTTTTTGCATCAATATTTCCTAAATAAATACATTTTTCTAAGCCTTTTTCAACTCTCGTAAGCCCTCTTGTAATTTTTCTCGTGACAAAAGTTTCTCCTCTTCTTGGACTTTCGTGGTTAAATAAAATCCCATTGCAAGCAAAAATACCATATGCTTCTCTATAGTTTACTGTTATCCAATATGAATACAATTTTGCTACCGCGTATGGACTTCTTGGATAAAAAGGAGTTTTTTCAGTTTGTGGTGATTCTTGTATTAATCCGTATAATTCACTAGTACTTGCTTGATAAAATTTTGTTTGTTTTTCCAAACCTAAGATTCTGATAGCTTCAAGGATTCTTAAAGTTCCTAGTGCATCGCTATTAGCTGTATATTCTGGAGTTTCAAAACTAACAGCAACATGACTTTGTGCACCAAGATTATAAATTTCTTGTGGTTTTACCTGCTGGATAATTCTTATAAGATTTGTGCTATCAGTTAAATCACCATAGTGAAGAATAAATTTAGAGTTCTCAATATGAGGGTCATTATATATATGGTCAATCCTCGAGGTGTTAAAACTACTTGATCTTCTTTTTACCCCATGTACTTCATAACCTTTTTGTAAAAGAAATTCTGCTAGATAGCTTCCATCTTGCCCTGTTATGCCTGTTATTAGTGCTTTTTTCATAGGTAATAATATTAATAATTCAGTGGTATAAATTATTAATTAATATTTTATTAAATAAGTAATTAAAAACTAAAAAAAAAGATTTAAGATTTAATAAATTCATTAAAACTAAAAATTTTTTTTCTCTCAATAGTTTACCTTAATATGTTTTTTAAAGATATTTATCTAACCTTATGGTTAATTTTTTTTTGAGATTTTAGTTTTCTAAAATTAACTGATTAATATA
>JFLJ01000130.1:0-672 GCA_000634115.1 Prochlorococcus sp. scB241_528O2
GCAGTTGTAGTTTGAGAAAACCCACCATCAAAACTATCATCAAAGTTATCAACCAATCCTTCTCCACCTGCTAGAAGAGCTTCTTGATTAGATGAATTGTCATCAAAAGAATTTGCTAATTCTATACTCTCTACATCAGAGTATTTTGATATTTCATTTAGATTAACTTCGGAAGCATTAGCAGATAATGGTGTCAAAAGACCCAAAGCAGCTGGTGCTACAAGCAATCTCTGAAAAAGTTTCATAAAATTCCTCACACAGAAATTATTTATAACAACATTAATTGATAAAAACAATTTTAACAAGTCTATGTAGACAAAAAGAAAGTTGTCCTCACACAAAAAAAGGCCTGCATTTAGCAGGCCTTTTTGTGCGTAAGAGATTTTCTAAACTAAATTTAGAAGCTGAATGATGTTCTAACCATTACACCAGCATTATCATCTGTGTTAGCAGTTGATATATCCTGTGTGAATACTAATGGAGTAATTGTCATACCATCATTAATTGGGTAAGAGTAAAATGCCTCGTACATGTACTGAGCATCTTGATCTTCAACAGTGTTAACTCTTGTACCCATTGCGATTCCAAGGCTACCAGCACCAACTTCATCCCATCTTAATCCAACGAAGAAGTTTGATAATCCGTCATTGTCACCAACAACACTACCGTCTT
>JFLJ01000130.1:689-89701 GCA_000634115.1 Prochlorococcus sp. scB241_528O2
ACACTTATTGAAGGAAGTCCACCAGCTTCAGGTGAGTAGAAAGCATTTACAGCAACGAATGTGTCAACTTCCATGTTGTCATTAACTGGAGCTCCGTCTTCTAGAGCACCGTAAGTTAATGAAACACCATAGGTGTCAGCTGTATAAGCAACGTTGATACCATAAGCATCAACACCTTCTTCGTTTGCTACATCATTTTCGTCACCAGCCCAACCTACAGCAGCAGTCAAACCGTTACCGAAGTCGTAAGCGGCACCAGCCATTACACCACCGTTATCAACGTTTGCGTTTACATTGCCGCAAGCATCTAGAGTGTCACTAGGTCCGCCGTAAACACAAGCTGTTGTGAATAGTGAACTAGCGTCTTTGTTGTCACCAACCATAATAGTTGTGTTTTCACCAAGTGGGAAGGTGTAAGAAATCTCGTCAACAGTTAATGCTTCGTTAGTAGTTGTATCTGTATCGAATTCAGCAATACCTGGAGCATCAGCATTACCTGCCTCAATTTCAATATCAAGTGAATCTTCACCTGTGAAACTTGTATTTAAACCGATATTGAAATCGTAACCTGTTCCAAGGTTGTCATCGCGGTCGTTACCACCGTCATCATCGTAGAACCAACCAGCATAGAAGTTAGCACCGAATGTTGCAGTTGTAGTTTGAGAAAAACTACCAGCTTCAATGTTGTTCATTCTTGCTTCTAATCCGTCTACACGACTATTAGTAATAGCAAGTTGTTCTGCAGGTGTGAAGTCACTAATAGTAACTTCATTAGCTGTAGCAGCAATAGGAGCTAATAATCCTAATGTCGCAGGAGCTACTAGTAAGCTTTTAAATAGCTTCATAAATTTCCTCACACGAAATTTAAAGTACACCTTAGGATAGTGTATTTTCATACACAAGATCAAGTTATCTGCGATACATTTTCGTAAAAATGTGCCAGTTTTATATCTGGATAATAAAAAATAATTCCAGATATAATAAAAATAAAGAGATTCTCAGTATTATTGTTTTTTGGAAATAGTAAACGATACTTCCTTAGTCTTATACTTTTTTTTCTTATTATTTCCAACAGAATCAACATACCAGCCAGAAGCCAATCTTGTATCTATTTCCTCATAACTCTTACTAGTATTGAGTTTATTGAGTGATTTCTTTTTGTAATCCACCTTTATTAAGGAATTTTATTCAATATAGCATTAAAGGAAGTTTTTCAACTTTAAATCTAGATAACAATTGTTAGAAATAAAGAAATAATAATAATTTAGTAAAACTACCGTAAAAATAAAATTTTTCTAAATTCTTTAGAAAAAAGAAAAAAAAACGATTTTTACCTCAACAAAAAAAATATTTAGTTATATTTTTTAGAACTTTATATACCTGAGGAGCACAAGGTTAAATGACTCAAATCAAACTTATTGTTCATTCATTACCAAGAGACCTAACTGAATTTGCCTTCTTCTTGGTAGTAGGCTTTACTGCTGGTTCTATTGGTTTAATTTAAAATAATCACTTTTTTATCAATATTTTTAAAATTTGGTCTTTAACAGATGCATATTATGAACTAAGATCTTATGAACGGGGCGTGGCGCAGCTTGGTAGCGCGGGTGCTTTGGGAGCACTAGGTCGCAGGTTCGAATCCTGTCGCCCCGACTCTTAAAAACCAAGTTATACTAGCGAGTTACCCAGACTCGCTTTTTTAATGGAGAAATTGACATCAGTATCTTGATGTCGAATCGATGTCAAATTAATTTTTTCAAGGTTTGATATCTTTTTCAAACTTTTCTTTTTTTGTAGATGCCGCTCCAATAACAGATAGCAAAACTATTGCCGTACCTCCATGACCAACACCATAACTTATGGCTTCGACAGAACTTCTGAAGCGTTGAGATTGCATTGAAAAAACTGTCCAAACGAAAGCAATTATTAAAACTCTCCGCCAAGCAATTTTTGAAAACTGTTCTTGAAAAAATAATTTCATAATTAAACTTTGCTCTGCTTATTTATTTTAAAAAATTGAAAATTATTTTTAACTCATCTTATCAAATGTTTTTGTTTTTTTTTATGAATTTTTTTTATATGATTAATTATTTTTTTTAAGGTGAAAGTATCAGATACATATTTATATCCGAATGAAAAAATTAGCTGCAGTTTTCGCCGGGATTAGCTTATTAATTCTCATGCCAGATAAGTTATCTGCTTCAGTCTTAAGATCTAATTTGATTGGTAAATGGGATTGTAATTCAAGTACTTATACTGATTGGGGAATAATTTATGAAAAATCTGTGAATGATATAAGAGAAGATGGTATTGGATATGTTTATGGCACAGTATCTTTCCTTTTTACTGATGCACCGCCACGGAATTATCAAGTTATGGGTAGTGCCAGTTGGTCCTTGTCAGGTAATTCTTGGACGACACAATATAAAAGCTTTCAAGCTACACAGATTGGCCCAAATCATGATGAGAATAGTATTGATCTAAATCAAGAAGTAGAACTTGGAACTAATTTTTCAGGGGAAGTACTTAAATTAAACCAACAAGAGGCAGTTTTTCTTTTTGATACTGGCTATATAGGTTATTGTTCAAAATTGTAAAATCAAAATACTAGAGAAACTATTTTTAATCCTTCTTTGAATCAATTTTAAAAATTAAGGGAGAGGATAAAATTCTCTACGCATAGATGGTTTTATTGATGGCTTCTGTGAAAGATAAGGACTGCAGATTTTCTTTTTGTATGCATATTCTTCTTCCTTTGTCGTAGTGTGGTTTTGTGCCTTATTAAAAGCACTTTCATGATCATATCCTCTTTTAATTAAAACCTTATATTTTTTCTTAAAAGTAGACCAGTAAAGAGGAGTAGTATTTTTCCCTTTTACCCAATCTACACATGCAGCTCTATCCTGACCAATTGCTGCGAAAGCTAATCCTCTAATCGAAAGTATAAATGCAATATCATCTTCTGAGTTTTTGTAGCAAACTAAATGCTCTGTATAAGATTTAATTGATTCTCTGTAGTCCTCATCAGTTAGCCAACTAAAGAAACCTCTCCTTCCGTAGAGTGTTTTTAAAGCAAGACTACTGGGATTATTGCATTCCGCTTTATAATTAACAATATTTGCATTAATAGCAGTAGGCAAGGCAAGTGCAGTTAGTAGTGGGAGTAATAAGCGTTTCATCTGCAAGTTATTTTCCAATATTTATGATTAAGCTCTGGTAAGTTAGTTTTATTATTAAATTTTTCATTCATTTTTTTCTGCGGAAAATATATTTTTTTATCAAATAAAATATCTTCTGCATCCAAACCAGGCAAAGTTCGATTATTGATATTTTCTTTCACTATATATATGCCTTTAGAAGTATGAATCTCAGCTCCAAGAGGTGTGCTGTACCATTTTTTTATTTTTTTTTGATTCAATTTTTCAATAAATTCTGAATAACTAATTTCTTTTAAATTCAAGCATCTTTCTTTAGCTAATCGATATTCTCTTGTATCTTTTTCTTTTTCAGTTAACCTTTTATCTTCTTCAGTTAACCTTTTATCTTCTTTCAGTTCTGAAAGATAATTTGTCAATCGATTAATTTGCGGTTTTGCAAAATAGCCCAAACCAAAAATTATTACTATTGCAGATGCTCCTCTAACCAACCATGTTGTTGTTTTATCCATTAAAAAAGGAGCTAATTGCCCCTTATTGTAGATCGGCTGTCAATTAAGCAACAGTTCTTGCTCTAGCCTGTTTAAATGCGTTAGTAGTACTTGCTTCTGAAGAATAAGGATAGTTTCTATGGTGGGCTTCAATGGAATGTCCCATACTCTTTGCCATACTTCCAGAATCAATACCAGCAATGTGACCTCGAAGGCTGTAATAATGCCTGAATGAATAAGGAACAATATTTGCACCTTCTTTCTTCAGCATCATTTCTTTTAAATCTTTCCATCCTTCCCTTCTACTTAAATAGTCCTTACAAGATTCGCCATCCATCTTGTCTGGTAATGGAAGTAGGTTACTTCTAAATCTTTCTAATAAATTCCATTGAACTTCTTTTCCATCTCTATCAATTAATGGCAATGGCTCAACTTTTCTAGGTTTAGTTGTACCTCCACCAGCTTTCTTCTCATAAGTACACCACCAATAATATTCCTTAGTAGCTGGGTCTTTTTTAACAACCATCTTCCCAACTTCATTAGGTCTTAAACCTAATTCACTCATCATGCAAAGAGCATTAAACCATTTAGTAGCAGATTCAGAATCCCGCTTAAATTCTGCATTAGTTGGTAATGATGCCAATAAATCTAATATTTGGGTGTCTTCACTAAATGGGTCGCCCTTTTGTGTTTTAAGTTCTCCTTTTTTAGCCCTTCCAATATGTTGTTTTAAATCTTTTGGAGGTAGCCAAGTATCAGGAAGATTCTCTCTAGTAACTGCATAAGTTAAAAACTGACTTAATGCTCTAGCTCTAATTTGTCTTGTTCTACTACCAGCATCAAAATCTTTTAAACATATATCAATTAAATCTTTTGCTGTTGTTGGAGGATTCTTTTGAGCCATAACTTCTACAGCCATTACGCAAGATTTATAATCTTTTTTCCAAGTCTTCTCAGTTATTGCATTACCAAAGTTGGTTTTCTGATCTTCAAAACTTTCTAAAATATTTTTCCAATCTTTACCCTCTTTTGGTGCTTGTCCCTGGGCAATTTTTGCTGCTGCTATTAAGCTATGACCCTGTTGTATCAATACTGCTATTTTTCTAACTCTTGTATAAGCATCGCCCCATTTAGTTTCTGACCAGTCAAAAGGAATAATAACTGTACTTTGACCAGATTCATTTCTAAGTTTTACTTGAACCTTTGATCTCATCTTTAAAACAGTTAACCCACTTATCCCAAGTTCCTTCCCTAGATTCCTTACCTCATCTTGAAATGCTTTAGCCCAGATTTGTTTCTTCAATGCGATGTCAAATCGATGTCAATTTTAGTATAGTTTGACATGATAAATAACGCAAGACTCCGCAACTTCTTAGATATAGCTTGTAACACCAGTGCTCATCTAGGGGTGTCCAGTGCTTTGGGAGCACTAGGTCGCAGGTTCGAATCCTGTCGCCCCGATTGGAGTCTCAGAGATTAGATATTTTCTCTGTGTGTGATTTGTGTGTAATCACCTGTCTCACTAAAAAAATTTTACACACGACCTTTTGTTTAGTGATTGAAATATAAGTGCACGTTAATTACTATTGGGTTATCGAATAGCTAGCACGGAATGTGCCGCGAATTAAATGAAAGCTGCCTGAGTAATCAGGTTTCCCACTTCGCCTATAAAAGCTAGCGTTCAGCCTGCGAGTTCTTACTCCAAAAATCTCTAGCTGCCTATTATCTGGACTAGCTGAAGGGAGGGTAATAGTATCCCCAACTTAAAACGTAAGGTTTGAACCCCTAGTTTTATTTAATCCCTAATGACGCAAGCGGGGTTGACCATCCAACATCTTAGGAACAACAGACTAGGCGAAGAAATTCGTGCAAGGGAAATACCATCGTTTTATGGGGCTTGCTGATTAGGTCAGGAAAATTATATTTCTAACTATGTATCATGTCCTCCAAAGAAACTTGGCTCGAAATTCGGGAACTTGCTGACGCACTTTTTTGTTCTGTTAAATCTGTCTATATATATAGAGATAAAAATTTATTTAAAGCTGGCACACATTACTACTCTGTAGGTGAAGGTAAACAGAGGGGTAAACACATATACAACTTAGAGCTATGTAGGAAAGCTCTACTGGAGCGTACTGCTAAAGATAATCGTCTTAATGAAACCTATGACGATAGAGAAATTAGAAAAATAATTGAAAGAAAAGCAGGCAAAAAAGACCTTAGTTATAGAAAATAAAATGAAAAAAGCCCTGTTGTGCAGACAAGGCTCTCTTAAAAAACAATCTAAGTTCATTGTAGATTACAAACCCCTTGAGAGCTATTGTCCTGACCCAATTCCAGAAAATAAAACAAGAATTGTTGTTTATGTTTGGGATTGTCGTATTCAAAAAGCAAGAAAACACAAACTTGCTTGGTTTATAGGTACAACTATTAAATCAATGATTGATAGAAGAGATTTTATTGCTTCAGGAGGTACAAGATAATGAAGCCTTATTTTGATGGGGAAGAGGTTCATGCTGACTCTGAAGAAGAAGCCTATGCCTATATGCAAGGAATGGAGGATGCCAAAAAAGAACTTGAATCTGCAATAGATGGGGTACCCCTGTCCCCCCATGTAGATAAACTCCCCCAAGATGTCAGTATTCATCTAAAAAACAAAAAACCTCAAGAGTGGATTGTTGATTTGTTTGGTGCAAAAGGTGCTTGTGTGATTCTTGCAGGGGATAAAGGTAGTGGTAAAAGTTCTCTTTTATATCGTCTTTGTGAGGCAGTAAGCAAAGGTGAGAAATTTCTCTATGAATTACCAACAGTCAAGAGTAAGGTTTTATTTTGGCAGGCGGATGAAAGCGAATTAAATGCATTAAACAAATTACATCGTATGGGAATACAAAGTGGTTTTGATATGGTTTTTAAAGAGAAAGGTTGGGATGTATTAGATATAGACAAACTGACTAATGTAATTAAACAAAAAAAATATAAGGTTGTTTGTCTGGATAGTATTACTACACTTATAGGCGGTAAAGGTGTCAGGTTTAATGATCCTGAATTTTGCGAAAAGTTATATGAACTAAACAACCTAGCAAGTAAGGAAAAAGTTCTAATAATAATCAACTCTCATTTAAATAAGGATGATAGAGAAGGAAAAGAATTACAGCTAAACGACCTAATAGGTTCTGGATTAATAACTGCTGCTGTAAGTGATATATGGGCAATAAAAGAACAACCTAGAGAGAAATCAGAATTTCCCGATCATTATGTCTTGAAGTGTTTAGGGAAAAGGAATTGCGATACTAATATTCTTTGGAATTTACAAGGTAATTATGAGGATTATTCTTGGTATCTAAAAAGTGTTGGAAATAATGATCTTTTACCATCAAAGAAAAGAGAGATTAAACAGGAGCTATTAAGAATATTGCCAACAGAGGAAAATGCCATGACTGTTGATGACCTTTCCCAAAAGGTAAATTGCAATCAGGAATATGCTCGAAGATGCGTAACTGAACTACACGATGAGCATGAATGTAGAAGAAAAAGACGTAGTTCTGGTAATGGACGCCCTTATTACCTGTATTTTGGGGGTACTTTTCCTACATAGGGAGACACCCCCCTAAGCAGATTCAATTTGATGTGTGGTGCAAGCCATATAAAAAGACTTAAAAAAATGAATATTTGACATTTAGTTATGAGTGATTTTTTTATAAATATTCTTTAAATAATAGTCTCCTTTATCCGAATAATAAATAACATATAAAACAATTGGGTTGGAACTAGATCCTATTGAGATCTTATTGAATTGGATTGCAGACCCCTCAGAAAATTTTAAAATAAATAGTAAATTAAAATGATGAATGAAGAAGATAAAGAATTTACCACTATTGAAGAAATTACTTCTCATATTGGAGGAATAAATGAATATAATATATTGCGAGATTGGGTTGCAAATAGCTGTCCAGAGGAAGAATTAGAGAATTGGAATAAAGCAATAAACCCAGATTCATCTGCTTTAATCATTAAGACTTATCTCGCAAGACTTGCCCATAAATATGATTCATCGCATGGATTGGAGAAAAGAGATATTGATGACGAGGTAATTGATAACATCCTCAAAGAGAAAAGATATATTGCTGCCATTATCAATGAAGAAGACCCTTACTTTGAAAATGCTATGGGTCAAAAGGGTTCAATTAACAATTTTGCTTACACTATTGGCAATTGCACTCAAGATCCTCCAGTCCCAGAATTATTAACTTTTTTTCCTTATGAAGGAACCATATTGCTTGCTTTAAATGTTTTGAGTGAGTGCTTAATTAATGGAACAATAAAATCTATTAAAGATAATGAAGCCATAGAAATTTTTGGGATAATTGGTGCTGGTGGAAAAATTCCAATAAGAATTAGAATGATTGATAAAGAAGAGATCAAAGAAGTACACGAACGATTCACAACTCAAGTCCCCTCAAACCAACCCATAATTCTTGTTGATATTCCAGACGTCAATGGATATTTTCCAGATGATAAAGAATTTATTGAAAATGAGAACAATAAAACATATCTTAAAAACATTCCTAAATGGATAAAAACAAGTTATTCAGATAAAACTATATCCTCATTAGTAATTGACTTAGAAAAGACTATAGAAGAAGCCTTTAATAAAAAAAACAAAGACTCTGAAAATGAAAAAAATATAAAACATTTACCAATACCATTATGGGTAAAAGGGATTCTTGTAATAGGGTTTTGTTTGTTTACTTTTGAATCTCTAAGCTTTAAAACTACTTTGAATGATGCAGTATTAAAAACTAGAGCGGAAAGAGCTTATTACAGTAAAGATTATCTGTCTGCAATTAATATGTTTGAAGAATTAATTATAAGATATCCTGAAGAGAAATACTTAATCAAGAATCTAGGATATTCCTATTACAAACAAGGTTTATATAAAGAAGCACTACTGATTTTCAGCATGTTGGAAGGGAAGGAATTCTCTGAAAAAGAGATTAAGTTAATTGAGGCACGCATAAATGATAGCTTGCTTAAACTAGGTCTTAATTATAAAGGAGAAAAAATATAATGTATTTTACCGGTAGACTTCTTGGTCAGATTATTACAATAATTACATTCCCAGGTGTAGTAATTCATGAGCTTTCACATCAATTATTTTGTAGATATCTAAATGTAGAAGTGCAAGAGGTTTGTTATTTCAGAATTGGTAATCCGGCTGGATATGTTATACATAAACCTACTGAAAAATGGATTCATACAGTTGCGATTGCAGCAGGACCCTTCTTTATTAATTCACTAATTGCTGCCATTTTAGCTTTCCCAGTAGCATCTAGAATAGAGCTTGGAAGCAATATTTCCGATGCATTACTTTTGTGGTTAGCGATTTCTATAGGTATGCACGCTATTCCAAGTACTGGAGATGCTCAATCTATGTGGAAAGCTGTATCTGGTAATAGAGCTTCTTTAATAGCTAAATTATTTGTAGCCCCAATAGTGGCGATTATATATTTATTATCATTAGGTTCTATTCTTTGGCTTGATTTATTTTATGGAATCTTTGTTTGCTTTATCCTTCCTCAATTATTAATACAAGCAATTGCATAATATTCAATATTTAACTGAAGGAAACTATTAATAACGAATTAAATTATGCCTGTTTTACCTCTTACTCCTTTATCTCTAACTGCTTCAGTTAATCTGTTTTGGTTGCAACGTGCTTTCATAATATTATCTGAAAGAGACTTTACTGTATCTTGTGGTTCTCTATCTGGTAGTGAAGATTTTACCGATGTAACACGATTGGTTTTTGCTGAGGGTCCAAGAAAACCATTTGCCTTCTGGCTTGAGAAAAGTGAAGAACTATTGCATCTAAACCCAGATAAGCCAATGCCTATTTACTTTGGTCTGGCCAAAAAAGATGCAAGCCATCAAGAGCATTTAGATGTAGGGGAAAAACTTGTTACTTTTTTAAGAGAAAAAGATTTTTATTGCGAGTGGAAAGATAGAGAGAATACCTATACCATCTTGGTTAATATGAATAGTCATAAACCAGAGACAAATGATAGTGAATATGAACCTGACATAATGGAAGTTCGTTTATTTGTGCCAGAGAATGAGGATACCAAAGACTTTAGCTGGAATGAAAACATTTTCGCTGAATCAGGTGATGGTGATGGTTTAGATCCTAATGGTTATTACTTTTACCAGCAAATTAATGATGGTGAATCTCTAATGGATGTATTAAAAAAGCTTGATCAAAAAGTCTTGAAACATATTACGCATTATCAGATGACTCTAGACAATGGCATGACTGAAGATCTTTCGCCAGTCTATGAATTTAATCGTATCTTGAGTGATTCCCAATTTCCTTTTTGATGCACTTAGAGAGTTATAAGAAGAAAATTTCAAAAATAAAGAGATGTGATTTATTTGCAATGCTCCTTCAATAATTTTGCAGCTTCGTCATTTCCAAGTTCTGCTGCTTTTTCCCAATCTAAACATGCATTTTTTAGATTATCTATAGATAGCTTTGCCATACCTCTATGTAAATAGGCATCTGCAAATTCTGGATCTAACTCAATTGCCTGATCAAATTTTTGGATAGCACCTTTTTGATCTCCTCTAAAATCATTAAAAATTACGCCACTTTGGAATAGCTTGATCGCTTCTCCTGATGGCTTATGTTTATCTACACTCTCATCAGATGCAACATTCTCAAATGCTTTAAGTACTTTTTCATGCGCTGATAAATTGTCATCCCATCCCATTGCAACAAGGATTTGGTAAACATATTTCCAATCAATATCATTCATATAGTCCTCTTCTTGATTATATTGAAGTCCTTTCCCAATCTCAAATCTTTCTGCAAAGTATTCTTCGTATTCTTCTCTATCATCAAATTCTTCGTGTCTTTCAGCAAAATCTTCTTTATATTCTTTTTCTAAACCCTTTACATCCATAGAAAAATATTTTTCTCTATATTCACTTGCTTCCTCTTCTCCTTGAGCATCTGGATCGATCCAATCGATGAAATCAGCAAGCACCATATAGGTAGCAAAACTAATTTCTTGATTATCTAATGCGTTTTCTATAGTATCAAATCTTTTTTGGCAAGAGGGGTGCGACATCTGAATCAATTAAATTCGTTGATTTATAATATCAATATATCTACTTTTAAAAGCTTATCTAATTAATCGTTAGCTAAATTTGGTATGGAAATATTTTTATTTATTTAAAGAGTATTGAGTTCTAGAAAAATCACACCAACTCAGCTTTCTCTCTTCAGTAGAAGTCCAATAGTAGGAGCTTGGTGGGAAGAATTAAAATCTCAAGGACTTTTTAAAGACCAACGTCCAGAAGATACTGAACTAGATAAGCAACTTTTTATTGATGGTTTGCGCCATGAAGAAGTACTAATAAAAAAGTTAAAAAAACAGGGATTTAGTATCGCTGAATTAGAAGGCAAACAAAATGAAAGTGATTATAAGGCAACTAAACAAGCAATGTCTGATGGTTATGACTTCATTTGGCAAGCTTCATTAACTAATGAAGAGATGCGTGGATCTGCAGACTTATTAAAAAAAATAAAAGGTTCTTCTCCTTTTGGAGATTGGAGTTATCAACCTATTGAATGCAAACTTTCTTCTAAAACAAAAACTACTTTTCTCGTACAGGCTTGTGCATATTGTGAACTCTTATCACCTTTACTTGATAACAGACCAAACAATTTTGAGCTGTATCTAGGAGGTGGAAAATTTAAAGAATTTAAAACTGATAATTTCTGGTACTGGTATCAACTTTTAAGAAAACGCTATAGGGATTTTCAAAATAGTTTTAATCCTAATGAAATCCCTATTGATACTCCAGGAGATCATGGAAGTTGGTCGGCATTTATAGAAGGGCGACTAGAAACTTCAAGAGATTTGATTACAGTAGCTAAAATGCGTCAGACTCAAAGGCTAAAACTTAAGGAAGCTGATATACATACGATTGATGATTTAGCAGAATTAAAAGATGGAACAAAAGTTCCAGGACTAAGGATGGAAGCGTTAAATGATTTAAAAGAACAAGCTAAGCTGCAAGTTAAACCTAAAGCTCCAGATGGAAAACCAAACTATATCGTAAAAGAAATAATTAACGGGAAAGGACTAACGATCCTACCAAAACAAAATCAAGGAGATATATGGTTTGACTTGGAGGGTGTTCAAGATCCTGTCCTTGGAAATCAGTTGGAATATCTAATTGGTCTTTGTTATCAGAATGAATCTGATACCTTACCTGTTTATAAAGCTTGGTGGGCGCACTCGCCTTCAGAAGAAAAGAAAGCTTTTGAAGATTGGGTGGAATGGGTTGAAGATCGTTTGAAAAAATATCCAAATTTAAGAATTTATCACTATGGAAGTTATGAAAAAAGTGCTATTCGAAGACTTGCACAACAATATGCGACTAAAGAATCAATTATTGATCATTGGCTGCGGTCCGAACTTTTAATTGATCTTTTGCCAGTTGTTACTGCTTCAATTGTTTTGGGAGAAGATAGTTATTCAATCAAAAAGGTTGAGAAGCTTTATATGGATAATCGAGAGGCAGATGTTAAGACTGCTGGGGATTCTGTAGTTGCTTATCGCAACTGGTCTGATTCAGGAGAACCTAAGATTCCTGGAACACTTCCTAATGGAAGTCCGCAGTTAAAAACAATAGAAAACTACAACAGAGAAGACTGCGAATCTACTCAACTTCTTCATATTTGGTTGATTAATCTTAAGAGGAAGCAAGGATTGCCAGATAATCCTTTAGAGCCATTTCTTCAAGAAGAAAATATAGAAATAATTCAACCTCTTGAATCTTTAAGTAATAAGTTATTGGATGAATTACCTGAAGAATGTAAGACATTAAATTCTTCAAACTTAAATGATGATTCTCCTAAATTCAATCATCAAGGTAATAGAGGAATGAGTTATCGTGCGCAGCTTATGCTAAGTCATTTACTACCCTTTCATCACAGAGAAGCAAAAGTTTCATGGTGGACTTACTTTGATCGCAAAGATATTGCCTCATTTAATTCTGATGAATTATTAGAAGATAGTGAAGTAATTGAGGGTGCTGTTTGGCAAAAATGTGAGTCAAAAAAAAGCGCAAGAACTGGTGCAGATTTTCATTCATTTAAATTTAATCCAACTCAAGACCTCAAGCTATATAACAGTCAAGATGGTGCTTCAAGACTTACTCTTGAAATTGCCGCTACAGGATTAAAGATTGATGCCGTTGAAGTTGATAGTGATCTCGGTGAAGTAACTATTAAATATCCTTGGAGAAAGAAAGAAAAGAGAATGGAAGAAGGCCTTTTAGAGGGTATACCAAAAGTTCCATGTACTTTAATAAAAGTGCCTTCAGATATTGCCAAGCCCCTTAGAGATCGACTGGAGATACAAGCAGATTCATGGATTAATGGAAATAAAAAATTACCAAATGCTATACATCAATTATTAGAACGTAAACCAGTAAAGGGTTTGATAGAACTCAATAAAAATATCCAAGAAAACCCAAAATTTCTTCCTAATCTTTTAGCTAATTTTCTAGAAATAGAATTAGAAACAGTAATTGCTTTACAAGGCCCACCTGGTACAGGAAAATCTTCTGTAACTGCAAAACTAATAGCTGAATTAATAAAATCTGATAAGAGAGTCGCTATAAGTTCTAATAGCAATCAAGCTATAAATAATTTGTTATTAAAAACAAAAAGTATCTGTGAAGAGGAGGGTCTGTATAACCAGATTGTTAAGGCCACAAGTAAGAAAGAAGATCAACAGCTTACTGATAGAGGTATCAAATTAATCCCATCGCAAGCGTTAAATTTTAATGAAAGTGTAGTAGGAGGAACTACTTGGGTTTTCTCTAGAGAAGAGATGGCTAATGCTTTTGATGTTCTTGTGATTGATGAAGCAGGTCAAATGTCCTTGGCAAACTTACTTGTAATGGCTCAGTCTGCAAAATCAATTCTTTTAGTAGGTGATCAGCAACAATTATCGCAACCCACTAAAGCTGATCATCCAGGAGAATCAGGTAAATCTTGCTTGGAATATTTAATGCAAGGAGCAAATGTAGTACCAGAAGATAAAGGAATCTTTTTGAATACCAGCTGGCGAATGGAACCGACCATAACAAATATTGTTTCTGAACTTTTTTACGATAAAAGACTGAGGGGTAATCCTTTTAATGAAAATAATTCTATTAATTGGGGCAAGCCATGTTTAAGCCAATCAGGTAATCAATTTCCCAATCAAGGTATTATTTTTGAAGAGATTGAACATTATGGATGTAGTGTCAAAAGTATTGAAGAAATTGATTTTATTGAAAAAATTGTTGAATCTTTACTTGGCGGGAGTTATACATATTCTCGGTTTAATGAAAAGTGTACAGGCGAAATCACACCAAATGAGATTTTAGTAACTGCTCCATATAACGTTCAGGTAAATAGATTAGAACAAAGACTCAAAGGTAAAGCTAAAGTCGGAACTGTTGATCGTTTTCAAGGACAAGAAGCTCCTATTGCTATTCACTCATTAACAGCAAGTTCAGGAGATGAAGCTCCAAGAGGGATTGACTTTTTATTGGAACCAAATCGATTAAATGTAGCGATAAGTAGAGCACAATGTCTATCAATTATTATTGGTTGTCCTAGGCTTGCAACTGGATTAATTAATACTGTAGATGAAGCTGAACAAGTGAATAGACTTTGTCGATTAATGATGAAAAACTAATGAATTATGATAAATTTAAAATCATTTAAGGAATCTCAATCTTAAGAACTTTAAATATGGCAGATTTTATTCAAAAGCTAGAGAGAGTTCCTTTAAGAGAAGTCTGGAAGCACGAGGCTTATGATTTTACTCAATGGCTGCAGGAAAATTTAGATATTTTAAACGATACACTTGATTTAGAATTAACCTCCGCAGAAAGGGAACAAGCTGCTGGGAGTTTTAATATTGATTTAGTTGCAGAGAATAATGATGGGCAAACTTTGATCATTGAGAATCAATTAGAAAAAAGTGATCATGATCATTTAGGAAAAGTAATTACTTATTTGACTTCAAGAGAAGCGAGTGGCGCAATATGGATTGTTAAAGAGCCTAGGCAAGAACATATTAATGCTATGGCTTGGTTGAATGAATCAAGCAATGCTGATTTCTACCTTGTAAAAGTTGAGGCAGTTAGAATAGGAAATTCCAACCCTGCCCCACTTTTAACTCTTATAGTTGGGCCATCTATTGAAGCAAAAGTTTCAGGAAAGGCAAAACAGGAGAAAGTGGAGAGGCACTATATAAGAAAAAGATGGTGGGGACAGCTTGTCGCAAATCCTCTTGCCAAATCTCATAATCACATCACTCCAAGTATGTCTACATGGATAGGGGTTTCCTCTGGGAAGAGAGGCTTGAATTTTAATTATGTTGGTAATAAGAATATCTGTGGTGTTGAACTTTATATAGATAGGGAAGAATCACAGGAAGATAATAAATCTATCTTTGATCAATTGAAAATAGAGGAGGAAAAAATACAGCGTAAAGTCAATTTCCCACTTAATTGGCAGCGATTAGAAAATAGAAGAGCCTCAAGAATAAGGATCGATTTCCCAGGAGGTTATAGATCACCTGAAGAGGAATGGCCTTCCATACAAAAACAGATGATTGATGCTATGAATCAATTTGAAGATGCAATCAGACCTGAACTTAAAAAGTTAAAAATCTAGATATCAATAAATATGAGCTTAATTAAAATATGTTTACTAACAAGAAATTTACTGGTGGAAATGTGAAAAATCAGAAAAATACTGCTTATAACTCCCTTATAAAATATAAATATAGGGTTGATGAGAAAGGGAAACAATACTCTGCAATAGATCTAAAGTCTACGATTGACAAGTTTTTTGTTGGTAAAATATATGAATATATTTCGTGGTTCTTAATTGGACTAATAACAATAATAATAGTGTCCTTAATAGGAGAACCTTTCTATTATTTCTTAACTAACAATGCTGATTGGATAGGTAATAAAGTAAAACCAATAATAATATTATGCGTCAGTGCTTGTCTCTCTTTACCAATAGTGTTTTTAATATATATCTTGGTATATCTTATTATCGTATTTTTATTGGATCCTATAGTGACAACACTATCTACGAAAGAAGACTTTTCACAGCAGAAGTTGGACTTATAGAAATAAGTAACTATTTAATCGCATCTTCTATTCTGTTCTGCTGGAACGTATAACAACGAAATATACTTATTTAATCTCTTTTTTTTGATACCCTCCTTGTTAATCCTTTTTATTGTAAAAACCAATTTTTTATCATTTAGACGGCTAGGAATTTTGATAAGAAAAAATTTAAAAGTGCTGTAAAATATAAGAAACACTAGTTTTTCATGAATATTAATAAGGAAATAAGTGGTTTAAACAGAAGAATCCAAAGGTTTAGATTTAAGGAAAATCCACCAACTTTAAGAACTTGGCATTAAAAATTCAATATTAGAAATACCTTTAGAGATAGATTAATGAACTGCAATCCAATACCAGAAAGAGAAGATTGGTTCATTACTGATAGGAAACCAACTATTTGCCCCAGATGCGGTAAGAAGGAAGTTAGAAAAGCTGTTCTTGGTTATCCAACAGAAGAGGACTTTAATAATGACAATATTTATTTAATTGGCTGTATTCCTGACTTTCCTATTGATAGGACTTGGGGTTGTAGAAATTGTGGCGCTGGATTCTGGAAAGATACGCCAAGAAATAAAGCTGCATTGGGTGGTTTAGTTCCCCATCAATGGCCTAAAGAATAATATTTACAGTATAAACCATTGCAATAACTACATTTATGTTTTCGAGTGGTCAAAATTAGAGCAATTATTAGAGTATTTGGGCTAAAATGGAGGTATGAACGCTCTTGATGTTTACACAAAAAGGAATATTTACGACTACTTAGCGAAGCCCGAAGAAAAGTACGATAAAGATTATTCAAAAGAAAGACAAAAAATTAGAAAGTACATTCGAGAAGATGATCGTAAAGCAAAAGCAAAAGGAGCTGTTATTGATTGGGGATATTTATTAAATGTTGCTGATGGGTTTTAATTGACAGTCGATCTAAAATAAGGGGCAATTCCTACTTAAATGACAAACCTTAAAATAAGTGAATTTAGTCATTGGAACTCTGGAGATGTTCTTCAGAATATTGTTCGAGGGCCATATGCTGAGTGGTTAATTCATCATGCCTTAGGGATTGATACAGGAGAGCATCGTTATCCTTGGGCCGAGTTTGATGTCTCATATAAAAACACAGGGCTAGAAGTTAAGGCGACTGCTTATTTTCAAAGATGGGAACAAAAGAAACCTTCAATTATTTTTCCTACTCCTAAGAAACAAAGAAATGGAGTGGGATTTGTTTTCTGTTTATTAGGGCAAGAAGATGATTGGATCACTAGAAGAGAACCCGATCCACTTGATATGTCTGAATGGATTTTCTGGGTTGTCGCTACTAAAGACCTTCCCGAAAGCGAATCTATTTCTCTAATCCCTTTTAAAAAACTTTATGGAGAAGGTATTAGGTTTGATGAGATTCGAGCAGAAGTAGATAAATTAATTAATTAATTGATTGATTGACAGTCGATCTAACATGGAGGGATAAAAGCCTCTTTTTTTATGGCATCGTTCAATAGAATTTCACCACCTAAAAAAGGAGAGCAAGTCGCAGGCTGTGAATTTATTGAACAATTTTTAGAGAAAGGAGATCATGGTCAGACTTTTTGGAGATTGAAATGTGAATGCGGTTTCGTTTTTGAAAGAAGAGCTGCAGAACAAAAAAATGCTCATAAAAAAGGACAAAAGAAGCTTTGCAGAAATACACACCTTCACAGAGATATAAAAGTTGGGCAAAGATTTAATAGATTGACAATAGTTGATTTTGTAAAAAAAGAAGAAAGGGAAAGATTAGATAAAAAGGGAAAACCTTACGTCGAAAATAGAGTTTATGCTATTTGCGAATGTTCATGCGATAAAAAAAGAATCCATGTTTTACCAGAATTACTTAGGAAAGGAGATGTTCAATCATGTGGTTGCTATCAAAAGGAATCTGTAGGAAATCGATTTAGAACACATGGTAAAACTAATACGAGAGAATTTGATTTATGGGCTGCGGCAAAAGAAAGAGCAGATAAATATGGAATTGATTTTAATATTGACGTGGAAGACATTGTAATTCCAGAAGTATGTCCTGTTTTAGGTATCCCAATAAATATCTCTCTTGGGAGAGGAAGAAGACAGCCTGATAGCCCAAGCTTAGATAAGTTTTATCCAGAGAAAGGATATGTTAAAGGTAATATCCAAGTTATTAGTTGGAGAGCAAATAGGATAAAAAGTGACGGTACGCCTGATGAATGGATAAAAATCGCAAAATGGTGTCAAGAGGAAGATATTAAAAATAAGCTTTGCCAATAAAAAAGGTTACGGGTCCCTTTTAGCACCTTCAATGTGGGTCATCTGAAAGCACCGAAATTATCTAGCGTCAGCAATATATGAACTTAGACAGCGTTTAAGTCGATTTAGAGCAAATTACTGTGATTTAGCGAGTTCTACGTATTTTTTAAGGTCATAATCGTTAATCGGAATCCAGTTGTTAGAAGTCAGATTATTTTGAATATGTTTGGCTAAAGTTAAACCCTTAATAGCACCCATAAAAAGGTATTTTTGGTCATTTATGCGTCTTATATAAGGTTCGAGTATTCCTTTATCTCTAAGTTGATAGATAGAAGCTCTGGATTTAAAACCTAGACATTTATACGCTTCTGTAAAAGTACAAAGCATGACTAATTAACCTCTACTATTTCTCTATCAAAATCTTCTACCATTTCTTTAGTTTGGAATCTGGCATAAGAAGTAAGGTGAACATCTAATGTATGACCCATAGCTTCTGCAATCTTTTTCGGTGATCTATAAGTACCATCATCTTTCTGTCTGTTATGACCGACATAAGCATATCTATGTCTAAAACTGTAAGGAGTGAGCTGTTGTCTTTCATCTTCTGCTTCTTTTCTTAGTTGTTGCCATACTTTGTTATCTCTAAGGAATCGACCTACAGCCTGACCTGCACCACCCTTGTCATTAATAGTTGGTAATTCTTCTTTTATATGGATTTTTTTCATTAAATTCCAATTATTTTTACTTCCATCTATATCTTCTACAAATAAAGGGAATAACTGTCTTGGTTGTGTTGTTAAACCTTTTTTACCGCCCTGAGATTTACGATAATCTGACCATAATTCATTACCATTATTTCTTGTATGAAGGTGTTTTAAATCGTTTGGTCTAAGTCCATAAGTAGCCATAAGTTGTAAAGCAAACTTCCATCTGGGATTGTTTACAGAATCAACTAATCTAAGAATCTGACTATCTGATAATGGATAACCTATGCGTTTAATGGTTGTAACTGCTTCATCATCTGATATCACAGGTGGTAGCCATTTAGAAGGAAAGTCCTTTCTTTGAACTACATAATTTAAAAAGCTATTTAGGGCTATTCTCATGTGCCTTCTTTGAGTAGTGCCCTTAGTCCATTTAGATAAAGCAAGATTAGATAATTCTTCTCCATTCTTTGGTTTCTTCTTTTTGTTCAATAAAGTCAATAAAATATGCAAAACAGGTAAATGCTTAGACTTCCAAGTTTTATCAGAAACATTAGTTTTAAATGCTCTATAGCTGTTTAAGGCATCAGGCCAATCAAGTTCCAGAATCGAACTAGCACTAGATGAAATTGCATAGGCTATTTTTAAATCTATCTTTCCTTTTGACTCTTTATATATATCGTGAATAACAACAATTCTATTTAAGGCATCTATCCAGGCATCTTCTGACCATTTATAAGCAGTTGATAAAGTTTCTTCATTTGGTCTTTTACCAACTTGTAGCCTTACGTTTCCTCTGGAGTTGTAAACAGTCCAGTTTTTACCGCATTTACTCTTTAGTGCTGTTCTAAAGTTGCTAATCCATTGTTCTGACAAAGACACTAGTGCTCACTATAGAATAAATTTTTACACATAAATGTGTGTGATTCAATTACTAACCATTCACTTACGTACATCTACAGAGTCTCATATTCAATCTATAGCTCCAGTTATAGCTTAAATGCCTTAGTCTCACTAACTACACACTATTGCTTTGGGAGCACTAGGTCGCAGGTTCGAATCCTGTCGCCCCGACTCTTAGAATCCAAGTCATAGACAGGTTTCCCAGCCTGTCTTTTTTATTGGTTGAAATATGACCACTCTAACTGTGGTCAAATAGTGGTCAAATTTATTGACAGTCGATCTAAAATAAGGGGCAATAGATCGTTTTTTAATGGCTTTAGTAATTTGTCCTAATTGTGGCGCATCAATTTCAGATAAAGCGATTAGTTGTCCAAAATGTAAAGCGAGTTCTAAAGTTCTAAAAATTAATTTATTATCTGCTTACGTTAAGATTTGGTCCCGAGCTTTTAATTTTGAAGGGACTTCTAATAGAAGGGAATTTTGGTTAGGTTTCTTTTCTTTACTTTTAATGAATATTTTTGTATTTCTTGTTATCGAGCTTTTGAATCAAACTAATAATAACCCATTCTCTTATAATTACTCAGGTTTTGGAGGGGCGATAATATGGTTGATTTGCGTAATGCATTTTTTTGGCTCATTTCTCGCTATTTTTAGTGGAACAATTAGACGAATCAGAGATGTAGGTAAAAGTCCATATTTTATTCTCTGGAATTTAATACCATTTGTTGGTATACCGATGACCTTGTTTGTTTGTTTTCAACAAAACAATAATAAACGTTTTGATTCTTGATGTCAGTTTTTTAGCATTTGTTTTTTGTTATTGATAAATTGAAAGAAAAAACTTATTTTCTACTTATCTTTTAGATAATGAATAATTTGTTATTTAAAGAAAAATTATGATTAAGGTTTAATAATTATGGCTCTAATAACTTGTGTTGAATGCGGCAATAAAGTTTCTGACAAGGCTGAATGCTGTCCAGAATGTGGTTGTCCTGTTGAACTGAAAATTACTTGTGTTGAATGCGGAGCATCAATAAGTGATAAAAATGAAATATGCCCAAAATGTGGAGTTCCTTTAAAACAAATTAGTAATAAAAAAGTAAATTCTCAAAGGAATATTAATCTTAGTGAATTAGCATCTTTTTTTGATACTCTAAAACTTCCTAAAGTTGATTGGAATAATAAGAAGGTAAAATTTCTTTCATGGTTCTTTGGTGGAATTGTTTTACTTTCCTTTTTGAATAGTATCTTTGCACCAAGTCCTCCAAGTCCTTCAATTATCGTACCTAATAGATCAGTACCATTTTCACAGCCAGCCCCAGTGGATAGATGTCGAGCCTGTAAACTCTTGGGAGATTGTTCACTCTTTCCACAATGTATTACTGGACAAAGTAATTGTCAGTTGAGATTTAATGACATTACAGGCAATTGGGAGCGGAACTGTACTTCTTTTTAAATGGTTACTGAACAAGGAAAAGAGAACTGGTATTTCGTTAAAGAACTACCTAAGGACATCTGAGGGCAGAAAGGTCAGGGTTATTTGTATCGGAAAAATATATAAGCAAGTGTCCTCACCCCGTTACTTAAAAAGCTACCCTTTCCGTCCTAATGTGACCTAACCCTATAAAAAAACTATAACTATCCTTCGGGAACTCATAGGGGTAAATCCAAGTTATATCAATAGATGTATCCACTTCCCGACCTATTCCCGAAGGGAACTAATTAAGTCCTAGAATCTTTCTGCAATAAGGGTGATCAAAAACAGATTTATCTTTGATTTTTAATCTTTTTTTTAATTCTTCACCATCTATTTTTCTTGAAAAATATTCAAGACAAGTTAATTTTTGCCGATTTAATTCCGCTTCGGTTTTTAAACTCCCTCCAATAGAAAACAAATTAAGAGCAATAATCGCCAATAAGATGCTCATTGGATACTTTTTGATAAAAGAGACTATTTTTTCCTTCATTGAGTTGTAAATATATACATTCAAATAGTGCGATATAAACGGTGAAAAAGCCAATTTAAAGGGATTTAAGAGAATTTAAGACTCATAATTGTATAATTGACAGTCGATCTAAAATAAGGGGCAATTAACATTATTTATTTTCAGGATTTATTTTTCTTGCTAGTAATAGAAAGCCAATAAAAATTAAAAAAATGCTTTATGTTCAGCATTGGTCATTTAAGACTGGATATCATCAAAAAGGTGCAGAAAAATTTCTTGGTGGAGGAGGAGATTATCCTGGAGTTGAGATGATTGGAAGATATCATGCACCTGGTTCTTTAGAGGGTTGGATAGTTTTAAAGACTGATGATCCAAAAGCAATATATCAACATGCAGCTGAATGGGGTGAATTCTTAAATTGGGAAACCACACCTGTATTTACTGATGAAGAAGCTGGTCCAATGGTTGCAAAAGTCTACTCATAGTTGGTGATTGACAGTCGATCTAACATAGAGGGATAAAACCCTCTTATTAATTTTCTTAGTATCAAGAGTTGTTTAACTTAAATTAAAACCTATTTTAAATTAATTATGAGAATGCGAATTTTAGTTGCAACTTTTGGATTAATATCAATAACTTTAATATTGAAAGTATTTAGTAGGCCAAAAATAATTGCAGCGCAATGTATAAGGGGTGGGGTAGAAGATAATTTTAAACTTAATGAAGCAAGTATTATTGTAAATACACGAAATGGTAAACACTTTTTTTACGATAATTTTTTTGACGAACTAAGACCATTCCCGGAAATAACTAGTAGCAAAAATAATAGTTATGAGGACTTTACTTTTACTAAGGATATTACTTATTCGATCAAAAAAAATAATAAAATCTTTTATGAGGTAATTGAGAATAAACATACTAATTATCAATTGTTAAATAAAAGTACAACTGAGCCAGGATATGGAAAGTTTATTCTGGACTTAAAAAATAAAAAATTATCGTATTCACATGATGTACATGACCAACAGATTCCAGATGGAAAAAATTATTTACTAGATGCCAATCAAATTGAAGGGACTGTTGATTGTAAATTCATTAAAGTTTCTAGAAAATATTATTAGATTTATGAAACGCTTACTACTTGCATAAAAAAAGGGCGACAGAAAAGCTCTTGAAAGTTACGCAATGAGGCACGCAAACGGCACGCAAATCACACCAAATTAGACCGATCTAGTCCATATTTTTTTCTAGTAAAGTCCTGTTAGCAACATAAGTCTCAGTTATAGCTTAAACGCTGCGAGTGCTTTGGGAGCACTAGGTCGCAGGTTCGAATCCTGTCGCCCCGACTCTTCAAAACCAAGTCATAATAGAGAGTATCCCAGCCTGTCTTTTTTTTATTGCTTACTGTCTCATATTGAGAAAGGGGCACTTAAGGGGAAACTCAATAGATATAATTTGATCTAAATTGTACCTAGTTTTCTCCTTATCTATTACGGAATATGTTATCTCTAAATTTAATATTCATTTTATATCAATAAATTAGTGATTCAAATAACAAAAAATCAATAGTTTTTCACAAAAAAAAAGACTCTAATGAGTCTTTTAATTCAAATCCATAAAAAAATTTATTGATCAGTGTCAAGTTTACTAAAGTTTGGTCCAAGAATAATTCCTATAAGGGCAAAAAGAACCATAAAAGCAACTCCTACGGCAGCTGCAGAAGGATTGAATCCACCTATAGTGATTGTAGTTAATAAATTCATTGATTAAAAAACAAATATCTTGAAATCATACAGAATTTAGAGGAAAATATACCTAATATGTATAGAAAAGAAATAATCTAACTATCTATTATTCCAGAGTAATTCCCTCCAGCTGTTATTGGATAGCAATAATTCTCTTTGGTTCCAGATTCTACTTCTTGAACTAAACGATCCATTTGCGGACAAATTTCGGAAAAAAGAACTACGAAAAATATCGCAATAGTAAGAAATAGATATCGTTTTAGGGAAAAAGGATTAGAAGCTTTATTTTTTATTTCTCCTCATTTGCTCAAACATACTTAAAGATTGCAATGGGAAATAATATATGAAAGGTTATCTAGATTAATTAGTTACGTAAAAAAAGAGATTGACTCCATTCCTAAAATCAATCTCATTAACTTATTTTAATTGCAAGTAATTTTTTTTCTAATAGGCGGACTGCTTAAACCAATCTTGTTAAATTCTCTGGTGGACTATCAATCATTTCTGATTCCTCCATTAGATTAATAAAATATTAGTCAATCTAATTTATTTTGTATATGCGTAGTTATGCTGATTTATTTTTATCTAAATGATTGACAGTCGATCTAAAATTAAGTGCAATTAATTAACATATTATGGGGAAAATCAGAAATTTATTAATCTCTGCAATAACAATCTCATCAATTCTTTTACCTTTGGATATTGCTAAAGCTGATGAAAAGATTGAAGTAATACCTCTTATTCAAGGTACAACAGGTTTAGGAGGTAAGAAGATTTCTTATCCTAGGTGGAAACAAGCCGAGCTTAGATTTTTCAAGGTGGTTATCCCTGTTGGCGTAAAGACTCCAATTCATACACATCCAGCACCAATGGTTGTTTATCTTGCTGAAGGAAAACTGAAGCATACGAGAGGAGATGTTATTAATTATTTCTCATCAAAGGAATCATTTTTAGAAAGCAATAATGGTGATGAACACATAGTTGAAAATATAGGAAATAAACCAGCAGTTCTATATGTAGTTGCCGCATCTGCTGTGGGACTACCTATTACTATTCATGATTAAATTTCATAATACTTTTAGAACAAATATCAGGAGTTGGTCGGCCTGCATTATTTTATAAGCACGTCATTTAATTAACAGAGATGGGGGAGGCATGAGTTTCGGGAACTAATGGGAACTAGTTTTCAAAAAATTGCATTGATAATATCCATTTTCTCCTAGCTTTCGAGCTAGTGTCTCCTTTGAAAAAGCATGTTTTTGCAAACAAACTAATTTCTTATAATCAAGTTTTGCTGAAGTACTTAAACTCCCTGCAATAGAGAACAAATTAAGAGCAATAATTCCCAATAAGATGCTCATTGGGTACTTTTTGATAAAAGGTAGGATTTTATTTTTCATTATTTAAATTTTTTCCTAGCTATGAAATAACCAATTCCAAAGGCTAAAGGTGCCCAAAATAAACTCCCACAAATTAAGGCTAAAAGTCGGTAGGAAAATGGGGATGGCATCATCTGCGCTCCTAAAGGTGGACTAAGAAGAATTAATGGCCAAAATGCGAACTTTAGTGCATAGATCTTCCGTGTTGTTGGCTTCCATTTGCTAAGCGACCACCAGATCACAAATGGAATTAAAACCTCTAAAAAAAGATATTTGTAAGAAGTAAATGCAGCCCCCGAGGAATATCCCGCAAGATTGAAAAAATTAGGTTCCATAGTTCTTAGTAATCATCTAGTCGAAATATGCCTAAATTAATTAATATATAAAGCCTTCTAGTTGCAAATATACATACTTAAATAGTGCAAATTAAACAACAAAAAAGCTACTTTAAGCGGATTTAAGCAAATTTAGACTCATAACTGTATTGATTGACAGTCGATTTAACATAGAGGGATAAAACCCTATTTTTTAATGGATAAAAGATTTATTGCTGAAGAAATATTGACCTTAACTATTCCTTTATTTGGTTAAGTGACTCATATGTATGAAATAGCTATTACTTATGGTTTTGTTAATTTGTTATTGCTAGGTGGCTTTGCGTATTTAGCCATCAAAATGACCTCTAAGAGATAGATCCAAATAGCTTTGTCTCTAATTACTTTCTATCAACTGTATAAATAACAGTAAAAACTAATCGTATACCAAGCAACGAGGATCGGATGGATTTAATTCACATTCTTTATCCCAGTATTCTGATAAATCTGTAGAAATCCCTTGCTCCTCTACAAGTTCTTTAAGAGTTGAATAATCCTTTACATTATCAAGATCTCTTAAGTTTTTATCTTGAATTGCGAATGGTGATCTTTTTAAATTCATAATTAATTACCTCAAAATTTTTGTTGGATTCTGGTTACAGAATTTGGATGGTCATGTACATAAGAATTAAATTCTCTTGCTATTATCAGGCAGTCATATGCATCGCGAGCGTAGAACCCTAGTTGATGTGTACTGTTTGATGAATCTTTGTAACTTAGTACATATTTTTTACAAGATGTGATTGGTGTTGAAGACATTTAAATTTATGGCTGCTACTACTAAGTTCTAACTAGACTGACTCACCAACCGAGAAAAAAAAGATGTACGGTTTGAGGTACACACATATACGGATATAGGATCAACAATTAGATTTTAGAATAGATAAAATAACTAGGAAAAAATAAGAGATAGGCTTTATAAAAAGAGTTAAGGAATTCATTTTTTACTTTCATTGTGAGTCGTTCATACGCAGGATATTTATATACCGTAGACTCTAAATAATTAAGGAGTTTTACTCTTTTTTAGAAATAACAATACTGCTAAGTTTGTAGTAGAGAAATAATTAAGGAGGTTAATTATGGAAGTTTTTCAACTAACACTTACCTTCTCAGGTTTAATTGGAATCATATTGTTTTTATGTATTTCTTCAGATAGTGCAAATACTAAGAATCTATATTTAAAAGAAAATCATTAAAATAAATTTGATTGACAGTCGATCTAAAATTAAGGGTAATTAGTTCCTTCATTTTGCCTCCGAAAAGCTTTTTGATTCCATCAATACTACTCTATGCAATTTTCATTGCCTTCGGAAATACAAATTGTAATTCAAGTGACCCTGAAGATTGTAGAGATGAGCGTATTTTTATTTGATGGGGAAAGAAACTTATCGAATAGAAGAATATTGGCCTAACGAGGTAATCGCTTTTGCTACGGCTTTCGGTATTTTTGGCGAGAGAGAATATCCAAAAGAAGATTTTGCTGAATCAACTGACTTTAATAATCTAGAGAGTTCCTTACCACCAGATACCATTCAAGTCGCAACTTTTTTGTACAAAGAATACTCCACAAAAAAAATATATTTTTATGTTTGCTCATTTACAGAAAAAACTAACCTAGCAAAGCATCAAGAAGTCTATTCTCTGTTCTCAATAATGTGGAGTAGAGAGTCGAGTATAGATAGTCTCTGGGTATTAAATCCTTGGTACTCTTGTTCTGTACTATCTGAACAACCTCAAGAACCTTTACATAAAGAAGCAGCAAATTGGATGTTAAAAGAAATGACTACTAAAGGTTGTGCTATTGCTCCAGTAGACGTCTTCAAAAAAGGGACATTGGAGATATTAATTTGAAACGATTACTACTTGCACCGCTATATTAAATAATAAAGATTTATTTTATTTTAAGATTAAAAATAATACTCCAAATATAAGAGTTGAAGCTAAAAAACCAACTCCTACTAAAGTAGCAATAATTCCAGTATTCAAGTAGACCTTTACAGTAGCCAGTTCATTACCATCTTTATTTGCCATAAATTTCTCCTCAATTCAGAACTTCTAAATTATCAAAAATACCAAAATAAATTCAAAGCCCTGACACAATTATTTAAGTTTGGGGAAGCAAAGACAATAAATAGGTACTGACTATGTATGAGTTAAGGGTAAATAAATTAAACGCTTAATACCGTCCCCGCTAGATGAATTTCTAGATGTCTAGTAAATAAATTTAATTCGTTAACTTATAAAAACTTCACATATTTTTTGTAGATTCTAAGTAAATATGCTATTAAATTATTCCTTACCTTAAAAGTCATGATTAAAGAATCAACAAACTCATCTCAACGAAAAACTACTCTTAAGTGGAACATTAATGGAGAACTATCTTCTATTGATATGGCAAGAATAATTAACGCTCTTTCAGTCAAAGAGTTAAGCGAGTGTGAGCTTGCATGTAATAGAATTAATAGAGATACAAAAAACTTAAATCTTGGTATGTGGTGGTAAATAGAGATTAAGTATTAATGGAATTTTTACAGGAGATTTGGCAGAATCATCATGACCCAGCCCATGCAACTTATGGAATAGTTGGAGTAATAGTATTGTTGATAATTTATAATCGCTTACTCAATAAATATCAGTAACAAGAAACCCCTCCAGAAATTCCAACTACTGAAAGGGTTATTAAATCGACTCGCAACTATATTGAATCAATCTATGTCTTGCAGCAAACGTAGAGTGTGCTGACGAGGTTTTGCCTCAATTAATTTATAGCAAACATTTTTAAACTCCCGCTACTTTTTGTTCAGCGAGTCGTTTTTTTAGAATTGAATAAGTTTGTGTAGCCCATTTTCGAGGTATATCTAATTCAAAATCTAACTTCCCTCTAAGTGATTTGATTATTTTAAATACTTCTTCGAAGCCTAGATAAATTATTAAAAGCACCTTAGTTATGTTTATTGCAAAAGCCACTAACTTTTCAATTCTTTGATCTTGCATATGAAATTATTGAAGCCAACTAAAGTTAACAGAGCTAAGAAATTATGCAATGCAATGGCCTAAAAATTAAAAATAACTTCTAAAAATACTGGTTTTCTTCCAACCTTCTTTCAATAATTCTGCATATTCTTTTCTTGCTGCTTCAATAGTTTCTACTCTGCTACCTTTCATAACTGGCTTACTTGATCTCTTGTAAACGCAACCATAACTAATCATCATTGCATCAATAGATGAGGAAGGCTTGGAAACATCTTCAAATGGTTCAAAGACTTTTATTCTTGATCTGTTCTTATTTATAAGAGTAAATTTCTCCATAAATTAATAATAGACACAAACAGGGGGGCTCTAGGGGATCTACCTTTACGTACTTTCTAAATACTTGTGCCTTAGAAGTAGCTATTGAATATAGAAGTTTTCTTCCAACTCTCCTCTAGTAACTTCTTATATTCTTCTCTTGCAGCTTCTATACTTATGAAAAAAAATTAAAAATTCTCTCATTTTTTGAAGTTAAAAGGTATTAATTTGCATTTAAAAGGTATTATTTTTAATACATAACACTATTTAAAAAATGTTAAAACTTTCTATCGTTTTATTACCAATAATCGCTGCACTTATATGGGCTCTGTTTATAGGGTTAAGAATAAATAAAGTAGAAACTAGAGATGGAAAAAGAAAATTAATTAATTACTAAAAATAAGATCTAAATATAGAAGTTTTCTTCCAACCTTCCTCCAGAAGTTGCTTATATTCCTTTCTTGCAGCTTCTGTAGTTTCAACTCTTGAACCTTTCATAACTGGCTTACTTGATCTCTTGTAAACGCAACCATAAATAATCATTGCATCAATAGATGGGGAAGTCTTGGAAACATCTTCAAATGGTTAAAAGACTTTTATTCTTGATCTTTCCTTATTTATAAGAGTAAATTTCTCCATCAAATAAGCAATTAAATAAACTATTGCACCAATACTAAAAATCAAGCTACGCTCATGTGAGTTAATAGTCATTAAATTTAGCCCTTATCTAAAGAGTAAATAATTTTAAACTTATGCTATAAATGACTTCTAAGATTTCTATCAAAAATTCATGTCGATATTAGTTACTTCACCTTGTCCAGAAAGTACGATTGAGAAATTAGGAATTAATAATTGGCCGATATGGACTTGTGACACAAGTTCTTTTGATTGGACTTATGACGATAAAGAGACTTGTTTATTACTTGAAGGTGAAGTAACAGTAACTCCTGAAGGGGGTCAACCTGTAAAGTTTGGCGCAGGTGACTTAGTTATATTCCCAGCAGGGATGAACTGTAAATGGGATGTTCATCAAGCAGTTAGAAAACATTATCGATTTGGTGATTAAACAGCAAGGCCAGGATAAATTCCACTCCTTTTAGCGGAATCAGGTGTCGGAACAATACACAGGAAAAGACCACATATTTTTCCTTGATCTACAGAAGCATAAGCGACTCCAAGCAAATTAGACTTATCTCCTTGAGCCATGATAAGACAATCGGTATGGCCATAGGCTGGACAGACGCCCAATTCGGCATAAACAGAACTCTTAGTTTTTTTTATTGTTTCAAGTTTTGGTCTGATATATTCAATGAATTCGTCTTTTGAGTTCATATCGGTTAAGACTTTTTGTGAGGAGTATGAGAAGTCTTCTGACAAAAACGATTCAAACTCAGAAGAATCAAGAGTGTGCAGCATTCTCGCATAGATACATAAAGCTTGCTTTTCTGTTAGTTGAGAAGTTTCTTTTTCCATTAGTCAAAAAATAAAAATTAAAATATTTTTAAAATTTTTAAGGTATTTATTCAAATTACTAAATTGATTAAGATTCTAATCTTTTTCAAATAATTCCAAATATTTAAAAAGTGTTTTAACTCTAAATTTAGCTGCAACTACAAGAGATAAAATCAAAACAACCGATAAAAATGGATTATCCAAAAAAAAGTCATAAGGTATGCCAAAGTTGAAATTACTATGCCGCGATGCAAACTCAGAATAGGCCAAGAGTCCAAAGAATATTGCGATATTGCAAGAAATACTTTCTTTTTTTCTTTTAAAATATTGATTTTGATAAATTAAATCCAAACAAAAAAGCGTGCTTAATAATGGCAATGGAAAAAAGAACAAAAATATTCTAGTAATTGCCTTTGACTTATTTTGTGAAAGCATTTTTAAAAGTATCTTCCAGGGAATAAATATCTTTATTTTAAATCAATCTCTTAAAAATATTCTAGCTTTGAACTATTCACCAAGTAGTTAGGAGATCTGAAGGGGTCTCTAAGTTCTATAAATATCTTGTATAAACTTTAAAGATTATGCAATAAGCCGTCTCAAACTCGTTCCAAAATCTATAGTTAGTCTAGGCTATAACTAAAGTCTCAGTACTTTCTTAAGAATAACGCCTAGTAATTTGGGAGCACTAGGTCGCAGGTTCGAATCCTGTCACCCCGACTTTAAAACAAAGAGTCATACTAGGAAGTCTCCAAACTCATTTTGTTATTGCTTTTACTTGTTGGCGGCTTTGCGCCAACAAATCGCAAACAAATGAATCTTCGTCTTATTGACACCCTAATTAAAATATTTAAAGAAAGATTAAATTTATGCTCCCAGCAATTGTTTTATTGCTTTTCTGCATATTCATGCAATTAGCCGTAATTACTTTAATTCTCTCAAAGAACATAAGTTCAGGTACGAGACCAGCAGTAATTTTCATTACAGTATTATTTGGAGTTTTAGCTGTATGGCAAACTATTGAAGTTTGGAATGCAGGAACGAGTAATTTATTTGGCTATTAAATAAAAATCTTTTTTTTGTATTAGCTGATGCCTTTCCCTTGAGCCAGCAAGATAGAGGGGTCATAGTTATGTCTAGCTCATTCGCTAGGACTTTTAGTGCTTTCAAGTCTGCTCCATAACCTGCTCTTTCTATCCAACTAGCCATTAGTGCAATATCGTGCTCAATAAAATTCATAAGTTTGCGTGGGACCATTGAATAGCGGACTGAAGGAAATTCCTTAGGATTGATTTCTTGCCATAGAGCTGCCATTTCCTGCCCTGTCATCTCTTCCCCAGCAATATTCATTGATTCTCCACAAAACCTTTTGGGATGTTCAAAAACAGCCCTTGTCCATAGTCCAACATCATCAACGGCGATGGTTTGCCAAGCTTTGTCTTTGTGGACAACTCCCGGAAAAATTGATTCGGAAATCTGAACGCCAGGAAGATCACTATCGAAATTCTCGAAGTAGCTAACAGGTCGAAGAATTGTTGAAAGTTTTTTCAACCCATTAATCAGGATGTATTCCTCAATATTCCACTTGCTTGTGAAATGTCCTGGTGCTGGCTCATTCTTTAGAGGGTCCTTGGGTTTGCAAACCGAACTAAAAACAAAGTGCTTTAATGTACCTAAGTCAGCAAGTTGCTTTACAACGTCTACTAAGTTTCTACCTTGCTCTATTTCATATTCACGAACCATGCTTCCACGGCCCAATATCCAACCTTTTGTGGGTGTAGTATTGCCAAATATTCCGTAAACCCCTGAAAAAACTCTTTTTAAGCTTTCTGGTACAAGGAGATCTCCTTGTACAATTTCGACATTTGGCAAGTTGGCCAAAATCTTAGCCCGCTTACTATTGGGAGAACGAGTAATTGCTCGAATCTGAAAAGCACCACTTTGGGACAAATGCCTTACGACTGAAGATCCTTGTCGACCGGAGGCCATTGTGACTGCAATGACAGGCCTAGAGCTTTTTTGATTAAGTTCCTCATAACTAGATAAATCGCCGTGAGAAAGGCCAGCACGAGAAGATGAGTCCAATTGTTAAGAAAAATTACATTTACTGTTACAAAATGTAAACCATTTTCTTCTCAATCGTGAGTATGTTTTTGGAGCACTAGGTCCTAGGTTAGAATCCTGTCGCCCCAGTTATTTATAGCAGTAAGTCTCAGTCAATAATAATTTAGCCTGAAAAAAGCGTTCCCTCATATTTCCCTCAAGTGAGGTTTTATTTATTCTTTTCTTCTAAATAACCTCTTTCTCTTCCGTATTCTATTGATCCAACAGTATCTCCAGAATTTCTAGTTCCCTTCCCTGTGACGTTGCCTGCGATAGGGTCAATTAATGACTTATTTGTTGGCCAAACTGCCCAAATAAAAGCTGCTAGCCAAGGCACTCCTGCTGCTATTGCAAATGTATTGATCCCCAAAATTACCCACTTATAGGTATGCCTTCTGTAGAAAGCAATGAAAGTAGGAATAAAATATATAGCTAATAGAAATAGACCAATTATTAAAAATTCCATATTTTCAGAGTTTTTTAAATTCTACATAAGTGATTTAAAAAGGTATAAGTTTATTTAATTAAAGAAAAATAAGATTCCCTCAAATGTCCCTCAAATAAAGAATGAATTATTTTTTTATCTTCTAATATTCAAATATTTTTAAATATTTTCTTGCAAGATTTCTCATCAGAGATTTTTTCAATTCCAAGATTCACTAAAGATAATGCAACTAACTAGGCAATTAATAGGTAAAGATAGAGCGGCTAGTAAAGTTATTAATAATTTACGCATTAAAAAAGCGGTTTTTATCCCTCAATACTAGATCGACTGTCAATCAGTATTAGATTACATCATTACCAACTCAGCTTGAGTGGTTGAAGTTGTCAATAGATTACTTTATAAACTCTAGGAGTATTCTCTCAGTCATTTTTGCCCTATTCCTTGAACTGAACTGATTAATTTTTTATCGTTTAAATTTATTGCATTGATGATTTCTTTAACCGAGAATTTATTTAACAATTACCTTCCTATTTGTGAACCCACACCTTTGTTATTGAGTTCCTTTTGATATGCCTCTTTGTTTGATAGTAGGATATCTTTAATCGAGAATTGATTTAACAATGACATACCGATTTGTGAACCCACACCTTTGTTATTGAGTTCCTTTTGATATGCCTCTTTGTTTGATAGTAGGATATTTTTAATCGAGAATTGATTTAACAATGTCATACCGATTTGTGAACCCACACGTTTGTTATTGAGTTCCTTTTGATATGCCTCTTTGCTTGATAGTAGGATATCTTTAATCGAGGCTTGATTTAACAATGACATACCGATTTGTGAACCCACACGTTTGTTATTGAGTTCCTTTTGATATGCCTCTTTGCTTGATAGTAGGATATCTTTAATCGAGGTCATGTTAATTTATCTCATATTTATTTCAAATTTATAATAGTTTCTATATACAAATCACGCAAGAGTACGCAAGAAATTAGTTATAGCCTATAACACCAGTGCTAATCTAGGGGTGTCCAGAGTCTTGGGAGCACTAGGTCGCAGGTTCGAATCCTGTCGCCCCGACTATTAGAATCCAAGTTATAAAAAGGTTTCCCAGCCTGTCTTTTTTATTGCTTTCTTTTAGAATAATGAGACTGAGCGAGCTTTGAGCTAGGATTTGTTTACCTTGCCTAACCTCGCCATGAGGTATTGCTAAAGGCAATTATTACATCCACAAAATAATCCCAATAATTCCTATCATTAAAAAAACTACAATTACGATGAAATCATTATTTTCAAGTAACAGATCAAAAGCAATTTTAGCGATTGGTTTAATAGCTATTGGTATTGGCGCAATTTCAAAAAAGGTTATTAGCTACCCAACTGGAAACTGTATGAAAGAGACTCAAGAATTGACTTTAAATCAAGGGATAAACAAGTTATTTATTTAACAAGTAAGCGTTTCAATTATTTTTCTGAGTTAAACCACTTATAAATCCAGCTTTTTTAAATGCATTAGTGGTTATTGACTCTCTATTTTTTAAAGTTTATTTATATTGCCCAAGGGCATTGATATGCGTACTTTGAATAAATTTTTGCGTAACCTTTCTCAACCATTAATTGCTGAATATTTATATCATTAATTGACAGTTCAGCGACTGTTCGGTCATATCTATCCTTTGTAATTCTCCTTATATCAAGATCTCTACCAGCGACTAAACTATTTAGATAATCCCTTGATTCTTTTGCTGGAACTGGATCAGCCTTCGTACCTCTCAACTCAGGTGAATCAATACAAGCCAATCTTATTTTTTCCCCTTGTGTTGATGTACATGTATCACCGTCATAACAAGATTCAATGTTTATATTTTTAATATTATTTGAATTTAAATTTTCTTTTTTAATTGATCTATGACAGTGATAACTATCATTCTTTTTGTCATTATGACAACCCTCTCCATTTAAAATACCTCCATGAACAATTAAATTTTTACCATTAATAGCAGTAGGTAAAGCAAGTATAACTAGTAGTGTTAATACTAAGCTTTTCATTATGTATTGCTGCATTCACACATTGGGACTTCTTAACCTCTAATGATTAAAGTCTCGAATTTAGTAATTGGACTATATACATAATAAGCAATTTGTTTTGAAGCTGATAATTCTAAAAGAGGAAATTTTGTCTCTACATATTTTCTGTCATCCCAAATCAAAATTATGCAACAGCGAGATCCACAGGTTTTGCTAGTAACATTCCTAATTTCTTCGTTTAGGACTCCTGTGTTTACTAATAAAATTTGGTTGCACCCCCACTAACATTTTGAATCTTGCCTAAAGGTTCATAAACACCCTTATTGCAACCTGAGGGATTCAGAATAGCGACTCAGCCTACAAAAATTCCGCCCAATATCAGAATAAGAAAAATTAGCCTGTATACTAGAATTTTTTAAAACCTTCTCTACAGAATCTCCTTTTTTTGTAGTACTTCAGCCTTCCTATAAAATTTTATATCTTTATCGTATTGCATTAAAAAGTAAATAATTGCCATTTACTCTAGATCGTTTGTCAATCAATAATCACTTTAATACTTAATCGCCATTTGCCACTCAGGATTACATTGGAGAATATCTCACCCATTTTTATGATGAATATGCATCAATTAAATAATTTTTATATTCTTAGATTTCCTACATTATTTAATGTTTGATTAAAATTAGAAAAATGAATCTAAAACATTAATATCTAATTTTTGGACCTTGAAACTCTTACACAAAAATTTCAATCCTACAGTGGATTAGTTTTATTTTTTTTTATTGCATTACACCTTGCAGGGGTTATCTTTGCAGGAATTAATCCTGATGCTTTTGAAATATACGCCTCAAAATTACATTCAAGTTTATTTTTACCTTATTTTGAGATAGTACTTGCTATAACATTCATAATTCATATATTACTAACGTTAAAAAAGGTTTTAAAAAATAGATCAAGTGGTAATAAAGCAATATTAAAGACTAGGAGAAATGATTATCTAGGAGTATTTGCATCCAAATTTCAACCTTTTACAGGCGTAATCTTGGCTTCCTTTTTAATAATTCATCTCTTGCAATTGAGATTCCCTAGGCCAACCGATAACTTGGAGTTAACTTCTCTAAAAAATAAATTAGGAGGTGTTCATATTTTAGTTCTTTATTCTTTAGCATCAATATCACTTTTTTTTCATATGGTACAAGGTATTGAATCAGGTCATAGAAGTTTAGGGATCTTAAGTCAAAGTAATTCGTTAAATATAAGATATATAAGTAGATTTATATCTATATTTTTTGGACTTTCTTATTTAATAATGACTTTTTACTTAAGATTTAAATAATAAAATGAATAACTTGATTAATCCAAATTTACCAACTGGAGAATTAGAAGGAGGGTGGCAAAAAACAGTTAAAAACCTATCTAATCTTAATACCGAAAAGAAAAATAAATTTGAAATTATTATTGTAGGATGCGGCTTATCAGGTAGTTCGGCCGCAGCCACTCTTGCTGAGGAAGGATTTAAGATTAAACTTCTCACTTATCATGATAGTCCAAGAAGAGCACACTCAGTATCAGCTCAAGGAGGTATTAATGCGGCAAGATCATCACCAGATGAAGAAAATAAAGTTGTTATAGATCAATTATTTAAAGACACCGTACTCGGAGGTGATTTTAGAGCAAGAGAAGTAAGTTGCCAACGTCTTTCTGAATTAAGTAGTTCCATAATTGATCAGTGTGTCTCACAAGGCGTACCTTTTGCTCGTGAATATAATGGAACTCTTGCTACTAGAAGATTTGGAGGTGCTGTAGTTAGTCGAACTTTTTATGCCCGTGGTCAAACAGGGCAACAGTTACTATATGGAGCTTACCAATCCTTATCGCGACAAGTGAATCTTGGAAATATTAAACTTTTTACAAAAAGAGATGTACTTGATTTGGTAATTGTTAATGATGTTGCAAGAGGAGTAATTGCAAGAAATTTAATTAATGGAAATTTAGAGACTTATAAAGCACATTGTGTTGTTTTAGCAACTGGTGGATATAGCAACGTCTATTACCTATCAACAAATTCATTAAAATCAAATGCTACTGCAATTTGGAGAGCCCACAAAAGGGGGGCAAATTTTGCAAATCCCTCTTTTACACAAATACATCCAACATGTATACCTCCCGGAGATATTTATCAAAGCAAATTAACTTTAATGAGCGAAAGTTTAAGGAATGATGGAAGGATTTGGTTACCAAAAAAAATTAATTCCAAAGATGATCCTGAAAATATTCCAGAAGATGAAAGAGACTATTTTCTGGAAAGGCAATATCCTAAATATGGGAATTTAGTTCCCAGAGATGTCGCTTCTAGAAGATCAAAAGAGCTCTTTGAAAAAGGTTTTGGGATTGGCTTTGGTGGTAAAGGAGTATATCTTGACTTAAAAGACTCAATAAAAAAAGATGGATTAAAGGTAATAAAGGCTAAATATGGGAATTTATTAGAGATGTATGAACGAATTGTTGGTGAAGACCCAACAAAAGTACCTATGAAGATTTATCCAGCCCCTCATTACACAATGGGTGGATTATGGGTTGATTACAATTTAATGAGCAATCTAGATGGCCTTTTCGTTTTAGGAGAGGCGAACTATTCTGTTCATGGTGCAAATCGGTTAGGAGCAAATGCTTTATTGCAATGCTTATGTGATGGATACTTTATATCACCAAAAACTATCACCTCTTGGTTAGCAAATAATAAGGGAATAGATAACAGAAAAATTGATGAAGCTTGTAAAGAGGCTTTAAATTACGTCGATAAAAAAATAAAATCTTTACTAAAAATAAAAGGAGATAAACCTGTTGACTATTTCCACAGAGCTCTAGGGGAAATAATGATCTCGAAATGCGGTATTAGTAGAAATAGAAATGACCTAAAATCTGCTCTTGAAGAAGTAGAAATTTTAAGTAAAAATTTTAATTCCAATTTAAAAATACCTCAAACAAATTCTGGTTTAAATGTAGAGCTTGAAAAAGCTTTAAGGCTAGAAGACTTTATTGAACTCTCAATACTGATGATTAAAGATGCAATTGAAAGGGAGGAATCATGTGGAGCCCATTTCAGAGAAGAATATCAAACTAAAGAAGGAGAAGCTAAGAGGAATGATGACCTTTTCTCGCATATAGCAGTTTGGAAATTTAATGCTGACAATAATTCTCATATAAGATTTTCTGAAAACCTAAACTTCAAGAAGATTAGCTTAAATACTAGAAACTATAAATGAAAGATTTTATTTCTATTAAATTTAAAGTTTGGAGGCAATTTAGTAATGAATCTAAAGGCTCATATGAAGAATTTAGTTTAGAAAAAGTATCTGTAAAAATATCTTTACTCGAAGCCTTAGATCAATTGAATGAAGAATTAATAACTAAAAATATAAGGCCCATTACCTTTGATCATGATTGTAGAGAAGGGATATGTGGAAGTTGTGGTTTTTTAATAAATGGTCAACCTCATGGACCAAAAAGAGGAACAACTACTTGTCAGATTTACATGAGAAATTTTAAAGATAATGCTTTGATAATGCTTGAACCATGGCGAACAAAATCATTCCCAATTATCCAAGACTTGTCAGTAGATAGAAATGCACTGGATAAATTAATTATTTCGGGTGGGTATTTATCTACTGAGACTGGTAACGCACCCGATGCCAATCTAATTCCAATAAGTCCTAAAAAAGCATTTTCTTCTTTTGAAACTGCTACCTGTATAGGTTGTGGGGCGTGTGTTGCAGGATGTAAAAATGCATCATCAAGTCTTTTTGTAGCGGCAAAACTGGCTCATTTAGGACAACTCCCTCAAGGGATTAATGGTAAAAAAGAAAGGTCAATAAAAATGCGAAAACAAATGAATATTGAAGGTTTTGGTCAATGCAGTAATAATCTTGAATGTGAGGCAGTTTGTCCTAAAGAAATATCCGCCGATTGGATTAGCTGGATGAATAAAATTTGAGAAAGTTTTTTATAATTAAATTTATAAAACCTTTTATAAATGGCAAGAGACAAACGGGCGAGGATTTGTATATTTTTGAATAATTTTGTATACCTTTTGTATATTTTTGAGACTGGTAATTTCTAATAGCTTGCGACTAACTTGCCATAACTTGAATTATTTATTTCGGCAATTGTCTCAAATTGAAGGCGGGTGAATTGGGATCACTAGCTCTCAGGTTCGAATCCTGTCGACCCTACTCAATCAAATTCAATTAATACTAGAGAGTAATCCAGAATTTCTTTTTTTATTGCCTACTATAAGAAATATATGACTTAGAGATTAAAGAGATTATCTCCTATACCTTACATAACCTTGCTGCCTTAATCACTAATTTTCACTAGGGAAGTACTATTTATGAATATTGAGTAAAACTATATAAATTCCCAACAATACAAATATTGCTGCACCTACTCCAATAAATTTAGTGGTTGATTATGCCAAATCTCCTTCAAAAATTCTATATTCATTTAAAGGATTGGATATGCTATCCATCCAAATAAGGTGTAGTTAATAATGACAGCCATGAAGCCTATCATTGCCAGCCTTCCATTTGTTCTTTCCGCAATAAACCAATAGGTATTTGGCCATTCAAAAATTCCTTCCATATTGGATATTTGATCTTCTGTAACTGGAGTCTCTTTAGGAGTATTGTCCTGATCAAGATAATAATTACTATCTGGGTAATAGCTTTCGCTTGACATATTTTCTAATTTAAAGTCAACCATTTTTTTTAGAAATTTAATTTAAATATACTAAAAAGTTTTTTTTAATAATGTTATTTTTAGTTCCTAAAACCACACTATTAATTTAATAACAATAGGAGGATAATATAGATGTAGATACAGGAGGTCTTATGAAACTGATTACTCCTTTCACTATTCTCAATAAAAACTTCCACGAAATAGATTTTATTAGAAAAGTAATCAAAAACAGAAAGTTAGCAACTGAAAGATTGCATGAAGATTATAGAAAAATGTACAAAACTAACCAATTTGCTTAATTAACTTGGAGGCTTGTTGTCAGGTCGATTATAGACTTTATTATTTTTCTTTCTTTTTGATTTCTTATAAACCGCAAAAAATCCTAAAAATACTAAAGGAATTAGTAAACCCTCTAGAAATAAAGGAAAATTAATCATTGAGGAGAACTAATGGTAAAGCTCTTTTATTTTCAGCCTCCTTATAAAGGAAATAGAAAAAATAACCTCTAGTAACTGTGATACAAGCGGTTAGAAATGCTACTGCGATACATATAGGGCAATGAGGGAATCCCATATTTAAAGTTTATTTCTGATTATATTGTCGAGAATCTAGAGATACAATGAGCAGAAATACTAAATAGCTTAATATAACTAGCATATATTCACAAATACATACATTGAAAACAGTGCAAAATAAATGCAAAAAGGCGAACTTAAGCTAATTTAGTCGCATAATTGAATTGTATTGAGTGATAACTGTGAAATATATAAAGTGCAATTAATAACTGATACTTAAATTTAGTCAAAAGGATTATATTTGAAAAAATACAATTATTAGACTAACTGTTTTTCAGATTTACTAATGGTGTCTTTTGGAATGAAACTTACATAGATTTGTTGATGAGGTTCTTCTGTATTAACTATTAAAAAGCAGTTTGAACTTTGATCCATTCCTAAGAACTTAATCCAGTTAATCCCTTGTCATATCTTTCTTTTTTTTCTTCTTCTTCTTATCTTTCTTTTTCTTTTTTACCTTTTCTTTAACCTCATCAGCCTTTTTTTCAATATTATCTAGCTTATTTGAGAGTTCCTTTATAGCTTCAGATTTTTCTTCTTTGACTACATTATCTATTAAATCAATAATTTTAACTGGCTCTTCTTTAACTACAGTATCTTTTACCTCTACCGTTTTCACACCAAACTTACCTTTAATAAAATTGGCTATAAAAATAATAAATGGAATATGGGCTAGACCACCAATTACTATTTTTGTTTCTGAATAAGCCATTTATTAGTTAAAAGAACTGAGTTATTTAAGCATAAATTTATGAAATCATCTAAATTCTGATGCAAAGATATATTTGTGAAAGTAATATCTATGTTATTAATTAAATAAAACCGTTTCCATTTCTTTTTTGAGTAATTGTTTTGATTGCGATTCATAGTAAATATTGCTTTGATGTAAAAAATACTCTGCAATGATTAAAGTCTTAATTACTCTTCTAACTTCATTTCTTATTTGGTTTGGCATTGTAAAAATATTTACCAAAGATAATGAGAATTCAATTAATGTTCTTTCAAGTAAATTGTTTAATGATTTTACTTTAATCTCTCGAAATATAATTGATCTTATTGATTCTCTTTTTAAAAGCTTCATTCAAATCTATGAACTTTTAGGTACATTATTAAAAAATGTAGTTGTAATATTTAAGTCATTGATGTCTGCTTTTATTCAATTTTTAAATCTAATTAAAATAATAGGGATTACTTGTTTATCTTTTATTTCTTTATGCAAAGGATTATTCCAGGCATCCAGAAAAATTAATATGTTTAATACTTTTGAATTAATACTTAATGATACTGATTCTGCCAAAAATAATGTAATTAAATTGAATCAAGAAAAGGAAGAAAATAAAAATAAAGAGAGTTTTATACCCTCTTTTTTAGACCGACTTTCATTTATTAATAAGTAATTAGTACATTTTATTTTTTTTACTTTCATTAATAGAATTAGGAAGACTTTTTGCAGGCAGTATTGGGAGTAGTAATCGTTTCATTTAAATATTAAAGTCCTAAATAATTTTTCTCATATTCAGAATATTTTTCTTTAAGGAAATTAGTAAAGTCTGATATGGTGTTTTTCAACTCAAGATACTCATTTACTTCAAAGATTTTTGAAGTGGAATTAGTTAAATACAAAGCTGTTAATGGGGAATATTTAGCTACTTTTATTGATGGGAAAAACTTTATCGCCTCAGGATAAGATTCGTGCAAGTCAGACACGTAAATATTCATATCTTTTTTAAATGCAAAATATTCAGTCGCCAAAAATATCACTGTTATAGGGATGGTTAACAAAGCTCCTGATATTGAAATTCTTAAAAGATTTTTAGTAAATGATTCCATAAAAAAAAACTAATTGCCCCTTATTTTAGATCGACTGTTAATCAAAAGAATTATGTCATATAAATTTCATATGAGGGTTTCTTTGTAAGGAGAAAATACACAAAAATAAGCAATATAATATTCATAGCATAAAAACCTTGAGCGGCACTAGGGATATCCAGTGTTTTGGGGCACTACGTCGCAAGTTCAAATCCTGTAGCCCCGACTCTAATAATCTAATTAATAGAAAGGTTTCCCAGTCTGTCTTTTTTTATTGTTCAAAATCTTCGGCAACGATAGCCGTCTAATTGCCGTAAATAATTAATTTGTCTGAATTTATAAATATTAGATTTTAAATTCTGAGTATAAAGATTAATTTTAAATTAATTATTTCTTAATTCATGAACGGATCCACTGCAGCATGGTTTGCTCTAATAGGATTCTTATCTCTAATAGTTTGTGGATTTATTCATCCAGAAATAAAACCAGACATAAAAAAAGGATCTATACAATCTAAAGCTCTGTTATTGATATCAATTATTGGCGCGTTTTCTTGCTTAGTAATGGTTTTACAAGGCTTTCATCTTTGGGGTTCTTGGGAACCTCCAACATTTGATTCCAGCGAAGTATCAAGAATTTCATCAAAGGCGAGAGGAAGAGGGGGAATTATTTTATTGATAATTCGTATATTTCCTCAATTCCTTGTATTTGGTTTTGGTTTTTGGGGTTGGCAGTTTAATCAATATATTCGTTTGGGGCTTTCTTTATGGAGATAAATCTGTATTTATTAGAATTGAATTTTTAGAAATCTATCCTCTTTATACTTCGCAATAAAGAAATTTATAAATAGATCTTTTTGCAATTTGTCTCAACCTACTTTCCTCCTCCCATTCTTCAAGTCAAGATGACATTAATTCTTTAACGCCTCATGGTTTCTCTTTCGATCTTTCTAATAGCTCTTGGCATTTATGGAACACTGGGACGAAGGATTTATTCCATGTTTTATCGAAAATGGTAACGCAAAATTTTCTAAAATCTTCAAATAATTTGTCATAACATATATTTCAAGATTTAATTTTTAGACCTTTGAAAGGGAATAAAAATATATAGTAGAATACTTTTTAAATTAATTTTGAAGAAATTTATTTCTCTTATTCCTTTTCTTTCGATAACAATTCTTACATTCGGATGTTCAAATAAACCATTAGAAAAAGAGCTAAAAATGCCAATGTTATATGATTCGAAAGAACAGGCAGAAAAAGAAGCCTATAAATTTGGTTGTAAAGGCGCTCATCAAATGGGTGATAAATGGATGCCATGCAGTATGCACAAACATAAGCATTAAAAAAGAGGGTTTAATCCCCTCTAATTTAGATCGACTATCAATCGTTTTTAATGTAGAGATTCAAGTAATAGGCTTTTCATTTATTTTCCTCTTGTTTTTTCTTTAGTCTTTCGTATTCAACGTGCAGAATACCTAAACGCCAAGCATCTTTGAATCCTTTTACACCGCCCATTAAAAGTTTTGCATCTAAAGGAGAATGTGACTTCATGTTCAAGAAATCTTTCTGCCAAGAATTGTCGTCCCATTTAGTACTCATTAATGAGTTACACTCCCTTCCATAATTGTGATATTTGTATCGATTGAATTAGCCCATCGTATCTTGCTTAGTTCCTGATATTCAGAACTATTGTATGCATCAATTGCAGCTTTCTTTGATTTGAACTCAATAATTACCGATAACTTTCCACCTTTCCCTTCAACAGTTTTACCATCTAGATCCTTTGCAAATACAGAACCACCTACTGACTCGATCCAAGGTTGAAATGCTTCAACATATTCAGCAAAAGCTGGGTTTGTAACTGTGGTAGTAACTAGCCAAAATCCTTTAGACATTAAATTAAAAATAAATTTTTAGAACTTTAACATGAAATATTAGTGGAAGAAGTAAGCATTTCATTTTTTTATCTTTTAGCTAAGTAAATTATTACTGTCATCGTTCCCATAACGACAATCCCAAAGTTCCAAATAGTTGAACTATTTCTATTAAATTGTTGAACCCAAGTTGGAATACCATCTGACATGAAAAGTAGTGTTAATCCAACTAATAAAACTATTGGTAATCCTAAAGCTATAAATAATTCCATTAAAAGAAAGGGTTTTATCTCTTAATTTTAGATCTACTGTCAATAAGATTTATTTTAATAATTTTCTTTTAAATACATATTCTTAGTATTTGCACTATCTGAGGAAAAAAATAGAAATAATATGACTCCAATTAAACCTAAGAAGACAAGTATTATTTGAAAAACATCCATAATTAAATTCCTTAATTATGTTTCTACTACAAACTTAGCAGTATTCTTATTTTTCAAAAAGAGTAAATCTCCTTAATTATTTATGGAATAGTTACTTTTAAAAATAAGGAGTATAAGGTACTTCTTCTGTTTTCATTGATTCACCATAGTAACTTTGCGCAATTTTCATCAATAACCAGTAGAAGAAATTAGCCAATGTTTTCTGCATAAGAATCTCTATAGCTATTACTATTCAAATCAGAATATCTAAATAAAACAACGTAGAAAATACTTATTTAAAGTTATCAATCTATTTTGGGAGCCTCATTAATATCTTTTTCCCAAACCCTAGCGAGTTCTCTTAGTAGAGTTTTTACTTCCATATCTGTAGCACCAGTTTCATCTTGGAATTTAGTGCAAATGACTTTAATTTTGTCAAAAGCTTGCTCAAGTAATATTGTTTTTTGATCTGGATTCGCCATTTAATTTTTATCTACTACTTCTCCGCCATACTCTCTTGCTATTACATCTAAACACATAAGAATATCTTTATTTTTTAATAAATCTGTCTCACTCAAATACCTAAGAAGGGTTCTTATTTGCTCAATAGTGTTTTCTTGTAATTCCTTCATTAATACTTTGTTGCTATCTGCCAATAAGGATAGCAACTAAATATTTTTCTATAAATAACTGTAATTTTCTAGAGTTTATATTTATGTAAATAGATTCGCACAGTTCTTCTTCAACAAATACGACTAATTCCTCTTTACCATGGAAAGAAGAGGAATTCTTTTAGGTAAACTTCTAATCTTTCCAGCTAAAGGTTCATAGACCTTATGATGAAACAGAAAACTCAAAAAAAGAGGAATTAACTATTTTTACTTTTATTCTGCTTCCTCTTTAACCTCACTTTCTTTTTTCTCTTCCTCTTTAACCTCACTTTCTTTTGTCTCTTCCGCTTTTACTTCCTCTTTAACCTCACTTTCTTTTATCTCTTCCTCTTTAACCTCACTTTCTTTTGTCTCTTCCGCTTTTACTTCCTCTTTAACCTCACTTTCTTTTGTCTCTTCCGCTTTTACTTCCTCTTTAACCTCACTTTCTTTTGCCTTTGGCTCTTTCGTTTTAACTTCAACTACTTTTACTTTTTCTGCCATAGCGGCAAACTTACCTTTAATTAAATTTACTATGAAGATTAATATTGGTACATGGGCTAGGCCACCCATTATTACTTTAGTTTCTGAATAATACATTTTAAGTTAATTAGAACTGGAATATTTAAGCATAAATTTAATTTAATAAGTCCTTACATTAAGTTGATATTAATAGAAAATAATTAATCGCTAGAACGAGTACTTTTGCACTACTTCATCTAGGTAAGGTTTAATCATTTATGTATTATCTAAGTTAAAGATGATCCTTGTAAAAATTACTAATTAAGTTAACTATGTAATAGCCGATACTTTTTTTATGAACTTTAATAGATTTTTTTCTTTAAATTTTCTTGCTAAATTACTTTTAAGTGCGATTTTTGTAAATGCCATACCGAGTAAGATTACTGACTTTGGAAGTCAAGCACAATATATAACAACCAAAGGATTTCCAGAGCCTCTTTCTAATCTTTTGTTAATTGGAGCAATAGCACTCTTAATTAGCGGTTCAATTCTTTTAATTTTTTCAAATAAAACCAAACTTGCGTGTTCTCTGCTACTAATTTTCTTAGTCCCGACAACGATTATTTTTCATTTAGTGCCTCTTCAATTTATGGCAATTACTCGAAATCTATCATTAATAGGAGGATTACTAATAGCTATTGATAAAACGAAGGTTAATTCTTTAAATCAAGATAAAAAAACAAGCATCTAAAGAAATTAAATATTCTGATTTAAATGAAGATAATTAGTCTTCCTGTATTATTTCGAGATAAATTTATTAATTTCTAGGCTGATCTAGTGTGGGACCAAACATTTAGACACAATTTATTTGAAGATTGTTTGGTTATTAATTTAGTTGGAGAGAAATCCGACAAAAAAAACTTTTATTAATCCCACAATGTGCTGCTCTTAGTTTACCTCTGCTTTTAATACCGAAAAATATTGATGTTTTATATGTTGGGCAAACTACAAGAGCAATGAATGATCTTTTAAAAAATAACAATGATTAGTAACGACGATTTGATAGCTTTTGCATTTGCTTTCGGTGTTATGAGAAAGATTCTAAAACAGAAAATGTGTCTTCAAATGACTTATTATTTAATTAAGATCTAGGCATACCTGTATAATCTATTATTGTATAAATTATCTTTTCCAATGAAAAAAATTATATATATATTTGCATCCTTATCTTTTTTATTCAACATATCAAACGAACCTATTTTTGCAGGACCTTTTGGTGATGAGATGGCTAGATGCTTGGTTACATCGACTAACAAAAGAGATAAAGCTAAATTGGTAAAGTGGGTTTTAAAAGTTTATGGAGAGCATCCAGAAGTTTCTAATATGGTTAATTTATCAGAAAGAGAAAAAAATGTTATTGATAAAGATGTAGCACAAATATTTACTCGTTTATTATCTGAAGATTGTGCCGATGAAACTAAAAAGGCTTTAGATTATGAAGGGGATAAAGTTATGTACACAGCTTTTTCAGTCTTAGGTCAAGTAGCAGCAAAAGGTTTTAATGAGCATCCTAATGTTGCAAATTCGATGAATAAATTTATTGAACTTATTGATACTGAAAAATTAGATTATTTAAATAAATAAAAAATTAAGGCCGACAAATGTTGGCTTAATTTGTCATAAGAAGCTCCGATCAATAAGACTTAAAAATAGCAATAGCAGAAAAATGATTTGCTGCAAATAGGTTGTCTAGTATTTTGAACACTTATTATAAGGTTCTAATCCTTTAGACCCGAATTGGAGTAACATTTGCAAGTTTTATTTTTCTCACTTATGGATTAAGTAGTTCAATAACAACTATAAGTTAAATGGAATCTATATATGTAATTGTTTTTATTACTTGCTTTGTTTATTTAATTTTTGACTCATTCAAAAATATAAATATTAGATAGATTACTAATGCTTTTTACCAACAAATAAGAATTTCCTTCTTATATAAAAGAATACTAATGTGGTTATTATCATTACAGGCGGATGAAAGGATATTGAATTTAGATATTCGAAGAAATCAAAGGGTTCCAAAATTTTTGCTCATAATTTTTTAAAACTATATCCCAGCTTTCAATTTTTGATTGATTTAAATAGATCAATATCTTGTATAAAATGTTAGTTAAATTTTTCTTATCTATATATTACCTACAAATATTGCTGAATTTATAAAAGATTCCCAAATATGGGGATCAAGTTTTGCAGAGCATCAGCTATTATTTTGATTAAGAAAAAACCAATTTATTAAAGAAAATGAAAATATTTTCGTTCTTTTCAAAATTTAAATTTAAATGGTGGAGCTGGGAAATCGATTTAGTAAAGCTTTTAAACTATTTATTTATTATTTTAGCTTTCTTTCCTGTTCTTCCTCATGAGAAGAGAGATGGGAAATTAATTTCTGTAATGGGTTTTGAAGCTAGAGAAAATAATTTCTATATTCGATTAAGTGATTTCTCAATTACAGAAACAATTTCCGCAAAAAGTTTGAAAGAAGATGTTAAAAAAACAAATAAACGGAAAGAAAATAATATAAGTATTTTGGCAGAAATCGGACAATACTTAGAAGAGAATGGAAATATAAATAATGAAAAGTACAAGAACTATTTGCAGTCAAAAAATTACAGTGAAGAATTAAAGACATGTCTTATTTTAAGAAACATGCTTATGAGTGAAATGGTTACTGACTCTAAGATAAGAAAGATATTCCATGATTATGTACCATCTCCAGTTCCTATTATCTGGGTATTAAGAATATTTATTCATTATATTTTGGATTATTTAAGTACTCCTTACTTCACCTCAGAGATGCTTAAAACAGGTGCCAAGAGATGTAGTGAATTTGATTATTTATGGCCATCTCTGAAATATCTTGATCTTACCTTTCAAGAATAAAGTGTGATAATTGCCCAAAGTTCAACAAGAATGTCCATATGGATTTAAATTTTGTTAAGCAAAAAAAAGGGGTCTTTTGATTAATCATATGTTTTTGAAGAGTTTTCTAATAATTCATTCAATTTTAAGAGTTCATCTTTGGTAAATTCGCGATATTTTCCTGTTGGCAGGTCTAACTTAATATTCATAACTCTTACACGCTTTAATGATTGAACTCTATAGCCTAAGGACTCACACATTCTCCTAATCTGACGGTTAAGTCCTTGAGTAAGTATGATTTTAAATTTTTTTGGTCCCAATTGTTTAACGAAACAATTCTTAGTTATGGTATCTAATATTTCAACTCCATTACTCATGGTTTGGATAAATTGTCTATTTATCGGTCGATTAACACTAACGATGTATTCTTTTTCATGATTATTTCTTGCTCTGAGTATTTTATTTACGATGTCTCCATCGTTCGTTAAAAAAATCAATCCTTCACTTGGCTTATCCAATCTTCCAATAGGGAAGATTCTTTTAGGATACTTAATGAAATCTATAATATTGTCTGGTTCTACTCCCCTATCAGTTGTGCACACAATACCAACAGGTTTATTAAAGGCTAAATATATTTTTTTTTGTTTCGTTGATTTTTCTATTCTTTGACCTTCAACTTCTACTTGATCATCTTCTTCTACCTTATTACCTAATTCAGAGATTTTACCATTAATGGTTACTTTCCCTTTTTCAATTAGTCGATCTGCTCTTCTTCTAGAACAGAAACCTACTTCACTTAAATATTTATTTATTCTGGTAGCCATCTTGTAAAAGGTACCTTTTTTTTATTTTAAATATATGGACAGATAGTAGACAATTTCGTCAAAAATTTAAACTACAAATCCTCAATAATTACATAAGTAACAAAATCATTAATTTCATTAACGTCAACAATATTTCTTGATGTCACTATTTGAGGAATAAAAACAAAGTAAATAATCAATGAGGCAAAAGTTAATCCAAAAACGTTTTTCTTAAAAATTAATTCTGTAAGCCTTTTATGAAAGGAATTTGATTTGAGTGTTTTTAATTCTTGTTTATAAGAAAGTGCATTCTCAATCATTTGATTAAGACGTTCCTTGTTTAATTTAGACATGCAAAAAATCCTCCACAATATCCTTTGGCAAAATAGTTTTTAACTTTTTGCGCGCACGAATAATAAGGCTTTCAGTAGCCTTGTCACTTTTTTTTAAGATATTAGAAACTTCCCTTTGTTTATAACCAGAAAAATAATGCAGCAAAATAGCTTCTTCCTGATCTTTAGGCAGTTTTTGAATATTTTTTAAAAGCATTTTTCTTAATTCATAAGTACTGTATTTGTTATTTATAAATTCTAAGCTTAAATAATTTTCTTTAAATTCTATAGAACTTTTATATCTTCTAAGAAAGTCCATAGAAGTTGAAAAAACGATCTTATAAATATATCCTTCGACACTTCCTTTATTTACCCATCGAGGAGCTGATTGCCATAGTTTAATTAAAGAAATTTGGACTACATCATCCGCATCTTCAAAATGCGATGGACCTAAAATATTAATTGCTGTTGCATGCATTTTGTATCCCAAAGCATTTGCAATAAATCGGAAAGATTCTTTATCACCCTTTGCTGTTTTGATCATATGAAAACTGAGGTCTTCAGACATTCTTTAAACACCTTCATTACTAACTTTATTTATCCTTTTTTTCATTTCTTGCCTAACTGAGCCTAATTCTTTTTTTGATAACTTATTATCACCGTTCTTATCAAAATTCAAAAATATTTTATCTATGCGATCGCGATGAGCTTCGATCATCTCGCCTTTAGAAATAAGTCCATCTCCATTCTTATCAATCTTTTGAAATCGCTTGTTAATCTTATTAAAATTAATTTTCTCATTTTTTTGATTAGAATAAGAAGGTAGTGTGATAAAAAAGGCTAATGTCAAAATTAAAAATGAAAAGTTTTTCATAAATTCATTGGGTATCTATAAATTATTAACGCAGAAATTGATAAAAATCCTTCGCAAGAATATAAAAATAGGGAAACAATGAAAAATGTTGCTCGATTAAACTCGACATACATTTAAATACAAGGCAAAAAATTACTAAGAGCTTACAAACCTAGCGAAACCAATATTTTTGAAGTGTTTTGGGAGAGTTAGATAGGATAATCGAATCATGTCGTCCAAATAAGTTATTGGAGTAATTCTCAAATAATAATAAATTAAACCCAAAAATCTTGCATCATAATTTTAATCTAACCAATTTAAATATCTTTTAATTGAAATAAATTAATGAAGAATAAAAGAGATTTAATTAGTATGTGAAAAATATTTTTACTTTAATGAAAAAAAAATCTGGTTTTTTTGCTTTTATACTTTTATTTGCTTCATTGTTAGAAATATCATCAGTGTATGCTGGAACTTATCAATCAACTTGTCCAGCTAAGAAATTTGCCAAAATAGAAGCCGAAATAAGAAAGAACTTCAAGCCAAGAAAAAAATTCTCACAAAATGGTCCTCCTGATACTGTTGAACGAAGAATAAAAAAAGCTTTTAAAAAATGTAGAGTTCCAATTGAAATAACAGGAGAAGAAATAAGTTCCCCTGAGGTAACGATACCAATTACAAGAGTGACATCTTGGGTAAAAAGTGGTTATTCAAATAGGAGAATAAATACAGGAGTTACAACAACAATACTTTTTGGACCTTTAGGAGCATTAGGATTTCTAAGTAAAAAACATAGATACAGTTTCATTATTAAGGGGTTTGATGCAGAAGGTAAACAAGCAACAATACAAATTGATCTTTTTAGAAAGCCAGATATTGAGAGACTAACTCAAGAATTACTCTTGACTACAGATCTAACTATGGGTGAAAAGAGAAGTATTGAAAAAATAAGAAAACTAGAAAAAGAAGGATTTGATTCTTCGTTAAAAGAAGATGAAGAAGAAGAAAATATAAGGATGGAACCATTAAGGAAATCAGATGAAATGCGTTTAGATTTAGAAAAGAAGCAAAATTATGCGCCTTAGAAATTTAAACCTCACATTGTACCCAAAATATTTAAATACCAGCCCTAATTAAGCTACATTTTTCTCTAAAAGTCTTTAGCGATAACTTTTCTGATAATCTTGTTTTTAGGGTTTCTTCAAGCAGTAGGTGGGAATTTCTAATCCTATGGAAAAATCTACTTATAATTATTATCAATATTACATTTAACGAAAAATATCTATTATTTTTTTAGGTTTGATAAATCCCAAAGTTTTATTAGATTATCAAAATTAAGTTTATAAAACTAATAGTTTTTAAACCAATTAAAAAAGTAGTTTTTAATAAACTTATTTTTAATTAATAAGAGATACTTTGATTTTTTTATAGTGTTATATTAAAGATCAATTTTATAAAGCTTTTAAAAGTGCTTGGGTTATACCCTCAAAATTTTAAATTTAGCAAATTTGGATTTGCTAAGATTTCACCTGAGATGGGAAATAAGAGAGATTTTTTTAAGAAGCTATCCTTCAAAAAAAATAAAGATTTGCTTGTGAAAGATAAAAAGGATGCTGGAGCTTTAAAAGTTAAAAAAGAAAATCTTCAAAAAAATTATAACTTATATGCTGATTTACTTTTGAGGTACGGATATATAAAAATTGCTGAGGAACTTGTTAAAGATAAAATCTATCCATATGTTGTAATGCATATCATAAATGATAAAAATACTAAGGAACTAATATGGCATAGAGACCAATATTTTCATGGTAAAGATTTTATAGGACCAAAATTTAAACTTTACAAGTTAGCAATTTATTTTCAGGATACAAATAAAAATAATGGAGTTACTGGATTCATACCAAAATTCATTTCTCCAAGATTTAAAAATAGATATATAGATACTATTTTCGCTTACTTATCATCATTTTTATCTATTCATCCAAGATTATCTATTGGAGAAGCTGTAATTTTTAGTGGTAAAGTTATGCATCATCGACCTAGACAAAAAACTAATAATTTCAGAGAGGTTATAATTTTTTCCTGTACAAACAACCCAAATAATCTTCCAAATCTTAAAAATAATAAAAATGAATTTTTAAATATTTTTATAAAGAGTAAGATTGATAATGGAATCAAATAACAAATAAATTTAATTACCTTTGTTTTAATTCTGCTTGTAATTACAGCATATACAAATTTATATTTAACACTAAAAAGGAGAGAGAAAGCAATATTTAAAAGTAATGGGTAGTAATTTAACTGTTAATTTTATATCTAATTTCAATCATATATACCTTTAGCATATTACTTAGATTCATATATCTACTAAAAATCTAAAATAATAAGCTATGGCCTCACTAATTTATTGAAACTATTTACTTGAATTGGAGCTTTGGGGAATTAATTAGGATATAGGTTCCAAAACTGCACACCTTTAGTAATAGCATTAAATCTCAGCAAATAATACTTTTCCCAAAAAGCCTTCAATCAAAAGTCCTTCAAATAATTTTTCTTAGGCTTGTTTTAAGAATACTAAAAATAAAAAGTAAATTTTTAGTATTCTTCATAGCTAAATTTTTGACCTCCTATACTTGCTTCGTACATAAGACCTCCTTTTGAAAATGTAAGAACTGCAACTCCATCACTATAATCAGCAGAAGCATTAGCTCCCTCTGAGATTAACGCCGCACTCGCTGATGCTCCAAATTCAAAATTACCTTGAGTAAACCTTTCAAGGGATTTCTTATCTTTAAAAAAGATAATCTGGCTAAATGCTTGTCCGCCTAATTGAAAACCGATAGATAACTGAGTCAAGGTGGTTGATCCAATAACATTACCTTTTTCAAATACCTCACCCTTCCCTCTCGCGCCTCCAATACCAATGCCTCCTTTCCCTACATTTGGGAAAACAGCATAACCTTGAGCTTTTTTAAAGTAAGGTTTCAAAGAGGATTTTTTTTTGAACTTATTTAATGCCTTTATCGTCTTATCACTAGCTTTTTTAACTTTACTATTTTTATCTAATGATGGTTTCCAACCAGAAATTAATAGTTGATCTGAAAATTTATTAAATTGAGATTGATTAAAATGGGATGATTTAACTGAAGCTAAATATTGTGGAAAAATTAATAGTGTAATCAAAAAAGATTTCCTAATGACTCGCAAATACATGATTTCTATTTTTAAAAGTCCTTAATATAACCTATTATAAATTTCACAAAAAATCATCCTAAAATTGATTTTTTTTTATCAGACCACTAAGTCGTAAGTTCAAATCCTGTCTACCAAATTAGTTATAGCAGTTATAGCCATAACACTAAGCTGATTTAAAATTCACGAAATCACTTCTTCAAGGGAAAACTCAAGTTAAAGCTAAGTTGGTGTAAATGAATTTCTGTAATAGGTTAAAAGCAAACCTCTTTCTCTAATTTTGGATAAATTATCAATCATAGAGATATTATTTTTGTTTTATATGCCATCAAAAAAGAGTATCTTAGAATTTGAAGAATTTTAAAAAACAGTTTTAAATTTTACTCAGGGTATTTCTTCCTTTTACAGGCAATAACTTTACCTGCAAACTAAATTTTAAGTTTTATTATTTACATAACTAATTATGAAAATAATGTTTGCTAATAATTTGAAAGTTGGATTCGCTAAAAAGTATAAATCGCGCTCAGAGAAAAAATTTTCAGAGGTTCATGGATAACTAATTTACTAGCTTGCTTTATCAAAATCAATTTATGCATTTTATCCATTTTTAAATTTAATTGTTGGTGCTCTATCCGTATACTTTTGTACCTCAAACCGTACATCTCATTTAGTCGAACCACTGATGTGATTAGTTAGAACATAGTTATAAGTTCAGATGCCTTCAAAACAGATCAAAACTTGTAATAAATATTTTAAGTTACAAAGATTGTTCAAATAATACAATTCAAGTCGGCTTCTATACTACTGATGCATAAGATCACATGATGCACTAGAGAAGTTAACTCTTACTTCAATGAGCATCCTAAATCTGTAATCAGAATCCCACAAAAATTTTAAGGTTATTTTTCATGAATCTAAAAAGAACACCATTATCAATTCAAGATAAAAATTCAAGAGATCTTGATAATGCAAGTGATTATCCAACTATTGCTGATTTAATGAGAGAACAGAAAGGCTCGAATGATGATGTAAATACAGTTCACCATAGAAGAGATTTAGATTCTCTTGGTTAGTTGATGACTAATAGTTAGTAATTAATTCTAAATAATTACCTTTCTAAACCTTCACTAAAGAAAGAAGAGAGACGAAAGATATCAAGTGAACTTATAAGAGAAAAGTACATCTGCAATTGAGTCTTATAAACATTCTAAAAATGAAGATATGAGAGATATAATTTAAGCTTAAGATCTATTAATGCTGGATAAAACTCAATTTAGTGAAAGTTTAATGATAAGCACTGAATTATTCTTACATATTTATTGAAAAGAGATTTATTTACTAATCCAATTAGATTTATTTCTAATTAAATTGTTTAATTTTAATATCATTATTTTTCAAAAAGAGATAAACTAAGTCAATCTAGAAATCTATATAAATCAATTCTTAAACAATAGGAATGTTAATTTAAATATTTTTTAGTTACTTAATTACCTTATTTTTTAATCATGGGGAAATGTTTATTAAATAATTAAGAGAACGTATAGATATTCAAAAGCTTAATCAAATTTAACTGAAATGTTTCATAATGGATTTATGACAGACCCAATTCTTTATATATCTATGATTTTGGGATTTGGAGGGGTTTATATATTAATCTCTTCTTTCCATGATGACGATGATGATAGTAATGATGATGGAGAAAGATATATTTATAATCTTGAATACACTAACTTAGTAAAGTAGTTGATGTGTTGTAGGTCAATCAAAAAGTTGGCATTGGTCGGGGCAAGAGTAGGTAATGCTTAATTTAAAACAAACTCATTTGATCAGTTTGTTTTTCATTGATTAATTCTGATACCCATCCTTCTGTTGACCATCCCTTCATTATTGGAACTAAATCTTTTAACTCATTAGAATCTTTTACCCATCCTGTCCATTGTTCCTCATATCCATTTGGAACTACTACAGGCATACGGTGATGAAAAGGTTTAATCAGATCATTTGGTGCTGTTGTCAAAATACAGCAACTTTCTATTTCAACTCCATCAGACGAAGTCCAATTGCTCCAAATTCCTCCTAACCAAAAAGTCTCGTAATTTTCCTTACGTATTCGGTATTTCTTCTCCAAAAAACCACTTGCAGGTAATAAGCATCTTTTATATTTCCAACTTTCACTAAATATTTTTTTTTCTTCTAGGGTTTCTGATCTTGCATTGAATGGTCTTGGTATTTTTTTATCCAATGGGTCTTTAACCCAAGGGCAAATAAAACCCCAAGTCATGAAGGTGGTTTTCATTTTACCCTCATTCTTAAGCACCAGAACTGGATTTGTTGGTCTAATTAAACTTTGGGTTTCGTATTTTGTATCAAGTCCACTTGGATAGTCTTGTTTTAAAACTTTAGGCAACTTATCAAATTTAGTAATAAGTTCAAATCTTCCACACATTTATTTTCTCAAAGTTTATTTAAAATACATTAAAAAAATATGAGCTTATTTCTTCGTATTTTAGCTAGACTTTTAATCATTTATAGAAAACATCTGCTAATTCGAGAGTGTTTCAATTTCTTTATGTACAGAAAGAAATTCTTGATCTGTTAAAACTGGTGTAACTTCAATTTCTACGCCAAAATTATCTACCCAAATATTACTCCACCTCCAAATATTCTGATGGTTTGAAGACTCAACAATTGCCCAACCATTAGCTCCCTGAGGATTTACTACTCGATTCAAAACTTTAAACCCATCAAACTCGTCACCTTCGCATCCGCCTTCAACAAAACCAGCAAAAGCTTCTGCACCCTGCATATGACTTTCTTGATCTGGGAATTGCCAATGTACAATGTATGTTTGCATGACTAAAACAATTTTTTTTAATAATAATTATCAAACTTAAAAATTAAATAAAAAATCTTTAAACACTAATTAAAAAAAAATAATTAGTAAAAGCTCTGGTTAATAAAAATCATCATTTCATCAACCTAATCGTATAGAACAAGATCATTTGTTCGAAGGTTTGAATTCTATTGCAGATATAATTAAGGTAATCAAGTCTCAGAGAATATAAAATTAAACCACTCAAGAAAAAAGGGTTTAAGTAAAAAATTACTCATTAAATGGGTTTCTAGATATTAGGCAACTTTATCCTAGATAACTTTTAATTTTGGTGGAAGATAAATATATCATCTATCCGATTAAAATTAGACAAAAAAAAAGACTCTTGCGAGCCTAGGTGATGGGGATCCCTATAATGACAAATTAAACAAAAACTAACAACCCCATCAATAGGAATTTCTTATGACTCACAAACACCATATGTAGTGCTAGTATTATTGAAAGGCTGGGTGATGGGGATTATCCCGCTTTTTGGTTAGGAATGATCAAAAATTATTTGGCTACAAAAATATATATAACCTTATTATTAATGTTGAGATTGAAAGTTAAGTACGCAAAAACTACCAATTAATACATTGCAAATCAAACTATAATGAATCACTATGATTAAAGTATGAATCACTTCTTCTTATTCCTAATTTGATATTGCAGAATAGCTTTTAGATGTTGCACTTCTTTTTATAAATTCTCAATTTTTTTTCTAATTCCTTATTTGTAGACATTTTTACTATCAAATTATTAAACTCCAGCGTTTGTTGAATTAAATAGGGAATTTCCTTAGTTTTTCGTTTTTAGACCAATAAGTATAAGCGCTTATTGATAAGGGGAATTTCTATCGATAAATTAGGCAGAATATTATTTTAGGGGAAATTCATGAGTGGAGATTATGAGACATTAGAAATCAATCAACCAAAAATATCATATTTTCAGAAAAGACCAGAAAATAATAAAGAATATTTAGATGAATTAATCAACAAAATTGAAGATATAAAAAACAACATCTCCAAAGCATCTTAATGAAAGGAAAAGTGCAAAAAAATTTGACGAACTTGTAAAATAAAATGTCTACAAAGACCAGCTAGCTAATATATATATGTATTTATTGAAAAGAAGTTTTATGACAAAATAAAGTACACTAATGAGCTCAAATTTCCTATCAAACATTCTAATCGCCACAAACATTATTCTAGTTATTGGTTCTTTTGCAATTGTTTTAAAGCTCTCACCAATAACAAATTTACTTCAATTGAAAAATCTATTTATTAAATATTTAAAACATCAAATTGATCGAGAAACACTTATCAAAAAGCTAAAATTAATTAAAAGAGCAAATCCATATATTATTTGCGATTCTATTCTTAAAAGTTAAAAAGGAGGAAAGAAAAATATTTAAAAAATTCATGCCTAATACATATACCAAATTTGAAGGAATACATATTCTTCTTGGAAAGTTAAAAATTTTAATTTTTTTCTTTTTCTTATCCCAAAATATAAATTATTATTCATATGCACATATGAGAGGAACATTTTCTTCAGAACAAAATGCTGTTAAAAGATCTTTAGAACTTGGTTGCGAAGGAATACATAAGAACAAAGATAAATGGCTTCCATGCGAAAACGAAAAAGAATTACATAAGTACTTAAGGAAATAGATGAAAAAAATTAAAACAAAAAAAAGGAACCTACACAGAACAACTGCAGTAATTTCTTCAATACCTTTGCTTATTACTATTATATCAGGGACTATCTATAGTTTTCTTCAACCATTAGAAGTAGATGCTTTTTGGTTGATCAAATGGCATACAGGTGATTTTGGCATTATTAATTTGCAACCTTTTTATTCTATATTTCTTGGTATTACTTCTATAATTTCCGTAATATCTGGCATTAGATTATTAAGAGAAAATTATTAAATTTTGCAAACTATAGATTAAAGTCTAATTAATAAGTAGCATTTCTTAGCCGCTCACTAAGAAAACATTCTTACCAGTAACATTGTCGCAATACCTATATAAGGATATTTTTTAATTCTTAATTTAGTATTTGAAATCCATGAAAAGTATCTATGGGATTTATTAAGTGGAACTTCTTTCTTCTAGGTAGTAAGCCCAAATCCTCCAATCTTTTAGCTTCGCCCATAATTTTTTAAATTGATTTATGTATAAATATAAAAAATTAAGTGCTAATAATTAGAGTGAATATTAAAAAAGTCCCCCTTTACGACTAAAGGTAATTATTTTCAATTTATTTAGCCTTCTTTAAATATAGATTTTTTGTATTTGCCTGATCTGATGTAAATAACAAAATTAATATAGTCCCAACCAAAAATGAGAAAATCATTGTTAAACCAATAATCTCAACCATTTTACCAGGCAAATAATTTATAAACATAATTAATAGATCTGTTATTTTAAAGCTAGCAAGTGTATTTATTATGTAAAGTAAGTATTCTTCCTTAAATTTAAAAAAGAAGTTATTAAGTGTTCCTAACCTTTATCAAATTTTTATCAGACTGGAATAAGTCTTGTTCTAGCCGGTCAAAAATTCGTTACTTAGCTACTCCTATTTTCTTAAGTAATTTTAGGTAAGGTAATGCCCAATTACCAAAGGTAAAAGATATTTTCGTATTTGTTGCATTTGGAATTAATGATTTAGAACGTAGAGATGCTAACTTTAAAAATTGTTTGATAGTTTCTGATTCGAGAGTATCTATATATAATTTTTTTTGAATAGCTCCATCTTTCTTCTGGGGCAAATAATTTTCTATAAACCATAAAATTTGATCTAACTTTGATTTATTGGTTGAGGCTTTTAATTGTTTAGATTTATTTTTAAACATCCTTATCTCCATAAAATTTTCTTAACTAAATTTGCCATTTATATATTTCAAAGCAATAGTTTAAACATTAATTTTAGGTTCCTTTAATAATCAAGCATAGGATGAATGATCATTTAAAAATTATATAATTTATATATTTTTTCACAAAAAAAGAGGTTTCAAATACCTCTCTTTTTGATCAATTGGAAAAAAAATTAATTTTTAGATTCTTTCAATCTAAGTTCTTCTTGTACTTGTCTTATTCTTTCTTCAAATACTGATCTTCTATATGGAGTAACTTCTCCATTTTTAGTTGCCAAAAGTTGGGCCTCATAAAGCCTATTGGCTTTGTTGATTTTTTCTCTTATTCTTAAGAGGTTATTCATGATCTTATGCAGTTAATGAGAATCCCGTTCCATATTCTCATGTCATGCGTCCATAGATATAAACTTGGATGAACGTATATTGAGAATAACACTTCCATAAAAATTACATGAGAGTAATTTTTACTATTTTTTTCGTAATCAATAAATAATGAATAAATGCAAAAAATAATCTCTGAATTTAAGCTATTTCTTTAAAAAATCCTTAATTTTAATTTTAGAAAATTAAAGATTTCATAAAAATACAGAGCGACTTTCCTAATAGAGTCTATTGATATTGAGTAGATTATGATAAGAAAATGGTCTGCGATCCATCGTTGTTATCCTGTATCAATATTTTTTTATCTGGAAAAAATTCTGATAATATTCTTTTCAAATTAGAATTATCAGAAGGAATTATATTATTAGTAATCTTTGAATTAATTTTCCAATTTTCATCTACAAATAGCTCTTTATTGTCATTATTTTGTGTTTCAATAGAAGTCTTATTTAGAATCTTAAGTAACAATTCGGAATTATGATCTCTAATTTTTTCATGGTTATCTTTGAAATTTTCAATCATTATTTGGAAATCTTATGCTTCTAAATATTGCTTGAAAAATTTTGATAATACAAGGTATTAATTACCTAAAAAATTTTTCTCTAAAAAATCAGAATAAAATTAAAATATTTTTTGTAAAAAATTTAAAATTAGAAATTTCTAGAAACTAATATTAATTAAAGATGAATTAATTATTTACATCTCTTTTTAACTTGTTAAGTTTCATATAAAAGGAATCGGAAACAATGCCAAGAGTAATTAACAAAAAAATAAGATTTTTAAGATGGTTAAACTCAGGAATGATTTTACCATTTGTTTTTATGGCTGCTACTTCCTCAATTATTCTTTATGGACTTTTATTTATTCTAATAAAATAGCTTTATAATTTAAGCAGCTAAGTTTTCCTCAGATTTTGACATAATCATTGATGCTTTTTTTAGTAAACTAACCACTTCTTTTCTTCCAACTGCATTATCAACTTGACGCATTATTTCAGAATATTTTTTATTTATTTTTTTCATAAAAAATTTTAATTTATTCCAAAATTACAACAAGATTAGATAAAGTCAATCGTAAATAATTCTCATATTTTATTTTTGTTAATCTTTTAATGAAAACATTTTTTGATCCTTTTATTATCCATTAAAGATTTTTTAATTCATGCTTACAAAGAGGCATAAATAAACCAATGCCATAGATAAATGAATATTAAACATACGAATCCTTGTAATTAAGCCAAATTCAATGATTTAAAAACATAAAATAAAACTCCGATTAAGACTACTATTACAGCTACATAAAAAAGAAAAGGGATAATTGGATATTTATATATTGTGGACCTAACTTTTTGCTGTATAGCTTTTTTATCGAGTTCAGGCAAATTTATATCTTTATTTTTTTCTCTAGGCGGAATTCCTAAATTTTTTCTTCTCTTTGCTTCTCCCATAATTAATACTGAGGTATACCCATACATTTTAAATAATTATTATCAGCTAAATCTAAAATTTGATTCCATTCTTCACGAGATGCTTCTAATGGGTCTTTAAAATCTTTTTCAAACTTAAGGATACATCTTTTTTCTATATTTTCTGGGGAATTATAATTCCTTAAAAAATTTATACTCAAATAAGATAATGATGAAAAAACTATAATTATATTAGCAATACTAAAACGATTCATATCCAAAATGATTCTTCCATAGTTGAGAAATCAACTTTGTGACTTTTAATCCATTCACTATTTGCTTGAACAAACTTTTGAATATTTCCCTCAGGAGCCTGATGGATGCAAATAACTTTTTTGGGATCATTTTTACTGAAACCTCTAAAAAGTGGCTTAATATCAAATTCAGAATGTCTTCTATCTGCTTCTTTACTGTCAAAAATTTTTACCCATTCTTTAAATTCACTTTTAATCTTAAAAGAAATTACAGTTGTTATTGTTCTAGACATAAATAATAAGTAAATTTAATTTTATTATAAAAGGAGTTTGAAAAATTATTTCCAAAATTTATGAACCATTATTAGTAATAAATTATGCATTTGTGTATATACTAAATCTTAGATTTTTGAGTTGCTTAAACCTAGAAACTTGGAATTATGCAAATCAATAAATCTGCTTCAAAAAAAGATAATAAAAAATCTACTTTTGAGTTTTTAACTTTGAAGAATATTTTAGATTTACAATGTATGTTGCTAATATAGATAATATCAAAAAAAACAATAAGCTTTCTAAGGTGGATTGTGGCATGATCATAATTAGTAAAAAATAATATTATATTTCTAGAAAAACGAATTCTGAAAAAAAATCAACCCTCTAATTATTTTTTATTTTCAAATTAATAATTAATATTAAAAAATCTTTTAGATAAAAGTTTTTTTATTTTTTATAATTAACCAATTCCAAAAAATGAATTTGCAATAAACAACAAACTAAATAAAGTTAAGAAAATTAATCCTATCCAACATATTATCTTTAGAAACAATCCATATCTATGTTTAATTGGCACCAGTTTACTATTTATAGTATCCATTGCCATCCATGCGAATAACGGTGCCGTAAGGAAACTTCCAGTCATTGCAGCAAATACAAAATCCTTTACTCCTATACCACCAGACCTTGCAATCAGCAGAGCTATTAATGATGAAAAGATATGCACAATCATCCAAAGTTGAAATCTATTTCTCTCAGTCTTGGAATCCATGTGCCCAAAGTCAGTGCCACTCAATAATCCTTGAATAGCAGAAATACTTCTCGGATATGCATCTAGGCAAGTAATTGTAGTGCTAAACATTGCAGAAAATGCGGCAGGTATAATGATCCATTTGGACCAATCACCAATGGATTTGGTGTAGAGGAGTATTAACTTTTGAGCAAATGAGACTCCACTCCCAGAAAGCATTCCATCTCCAGTGCCATACATAGTTATTGCTCCAAGAGTAAGAAAAAAAACAGCTGTAACAACAGTGATTGTATAACCGAGATTAAAATCAAATTCTGCTTCACTGATATTTGGTGTATATTTTGAATCTTTTGCTCTTGAAAACATCCATAAAGAAGGCCAAACACATAACTCTACTGGGCAAGGCATCCATCCCATTAGAGGTATCAAAAAAGCTAAATTTGTTAACTTCCATGGGCTGATTTCTGGTTCAAAAAAACTCGTACTTAGAGACTCATTTATTGAACCTTTTAATAAGAGTGATAGCACTGCAAATAATGTTAAAAAAGTTAGTAGAGATACTAAAATTTTTGAAATTCTATCAAGGGCTTTATATTTGCCAAGAATTAATATTATTCCAGAGACAACAAGGATTCCTATAGACAAATCCATAGGAGGGAAAGAAGAGAAAAAGGGAATATTAGTTAATAGAACACCAGAAACAAAACTTACAGCAGCAATCGTAAAAGTTCCTGTAATTAGACTAACTATTAGAAATAAAGGAAGATAATAAGAATTCCTCTCTTTGAAACCTTCTAATAATGATTTACCAGTAGATGCAGTAAATCTAGTCCCTACCAACAAGAATGGGTATTTCAATAGATTAGTAAGAAGGATTAGGCCTACTAGAGAAAATCCAAACCTCGCACCAGCCGTCGTTGATGACAACAAATGTGAACCGCCAATAGCCGCTCCTGCAAGTAAAATTCCTGGACCCAAACTTTTTTGTATTCGTTTTGTTAAATTCATGTTTTTAATCAAATAATTCAATTTACTTTTTTAGCCCTTCTAAATTTATTTTTTAATACTCTTTTCTTTACTGCGATATCAGATAATGAGTGAGAAATAAAAAGTATAATTAGTAATCCTATTTGAAATTTCATAAAATATCTTATTACAAATATGCTTTTATCAGATATTTATTTTGTATTCAACCTCTTTTCTCCATAAGATCCTCAAAAACCGATCTAAAATATTTAATTTCTTTTTATCAACCTTTTGGAGTTTCTTATTAATTTGTTTTTCCATAAATTATTACTTAATTATTTTAAATTTAAACTGAGTTAAAAAAAACACAATAAGCAAAACTTCTTAAAATCTTTAAAATTAATTTTGATTTAGGTTGTTGTTAATTTGATAAATATTTTTCTGCCCTTCTTAGAGCCTTTATTGCCCCTTTATAGTCTAGATTTTTTAATTTTTCCCTACTTTTATGTTCCAAAATTTTTACTATTTCATTTCTCTTTATTTCATCAATTTTCAGCTTATGATCGAATATAAGATCGAATTTTGAGGAATACAAACTAGATAGTTCTTCTCTATATTTCTCAATAATTTTTTCATCACAAGATTGAGATTTCAATATTGCATTAGCCTTCATTTTATCGTCAATAGCACCTTTGAAATTTCCTAGTTTAAATTTCTTTTCACTTGATCTAGTAAGCTTAATAAGATTTGCCAATAGAAATCCACCAGAATGGTTCATTTTTTATGTGACCTTAAATCAATCCTATCAGCATAAAGAAAAAATAACTCATTTTTTAATACTCAAAAAAATTAACCAATAACGATTCCTTTTTCAAGAAGTAAATCAAACACCTCTACACTTTTTGTTTTCCCCATTTTGGGTGGGTTATGTAAATCTAATATTTCAGCAAGACACATAATCCAATAAGTATTTTTTTTTAAATTAAGCCCTTCACAAATATGTGCGGGGGCCGATTTAAAACAGCCAAATTCTGTTGATATATTAATGTTCATGATTTGAGTTTCAAGTTCAAGATTTAAGAGTTCTATTTCTTGCTGAGAAAGAGCTATTCCAAAAGAATATGATTCAATTAAAAGTTGATAATTCATAAAAAAGTTATTTTTCAAAAATCCAGCGAGTTATTTTTGTGCCATCATAAATATGTCCTGAAGCCTCAAAAATGGGTTGTGTTTCAGAATTCATAAAATTTTATATAAAACATTTTGTGGACCTTTGAAAATTACAGTTACCCTTTGAGGATTTTCTAATGATTTACCAATATAAAATGTTTTAACCACTATTTCTTTAAATAACGTTTGCTGTTACTTAGCATTCATATGTGATTCATACTCATCGAAGGTATTACTTAATTGCAATTCTAGAATAGACGTTTCAATATTCATAAGAATTATAAAATTTTTTGATTCTATATATTTTTTAAAAAAATAAACCTAAAAAAATTAGTTTTTATTAAGCAAGGTATTAACTAATTTTTATTTATGAGTTATAAATCAACTATAAAAATCTAATTTAATTTTGGAATCAAGAATTTCTCAAAGAGAACAATGGACTAGTAAGCTAGGATTCATTCTCGCAGCTGCTGGTAGTGCAGTAGGCCTAGGCAACCTTTGGGGTTTTGCTTACAGAGCATCTCAAGGCGGAGGTGCGGCTTTTGTACTTTTATATATATTGATCGTTTTAATTGTATGTCTTCCGGTATTTGTTGCCGAAATGGCTTTAGGAAGAAATGCAATGGCAAGTACATTACTTGCTCCTGTGAAGCTGGCTGGAAAAAATTGGTATCCATTAGGGATCTTGTTCTTTATAGCCCCTTTGGGTATAGCATCATATTATTCAGTGATAATGGGATGGACAGCAGATACCTTGTTCCATTCTTTATTTTTTGGATTACCAAAGAATTTAACTGAAGCAGAAACCTTCTTTGGCTCGATTAGTAGTGGGAGCAGTGTTTTATTGGGGCACCTATTAAGTCTTGTACTTACAGCCGTTATAGTTTCATCAGGTATAAAAAAGGGTATAGAAAAGGTAACTAGATATTTCATGCCAATCCTTTTCATAATTATTGTGATTCTTGCTATTTGGGCTACTTCACTTTCAGGGGCATGGGAAGGATATAAAACATTTCTACTTAAGTTTGATTTTAATGAATTAAGAAATCCTCAAACGATAAGAAACGCTTTTACACAAGCATTCTTTTCATTGAGCTTGGGGATTGGAATTATGGTCACCTACGCCTCTTATTTAAATAAAAAAAGTAATCTTCCAAAACTAAGTGTTGGAGTCGCATCATTAGATACTTTGGTTGGACTAATGGCTGGATTTATAACTTTCCCAATAGTTCTAACATTTGGTTTAAGTGATGCTATTTCTGAATCCACTGTTGGTGCTTTATTCATATCAATTCCAACAGGCCTAGGTTCATATGGTGCAGCAGGAAGAATTGTAGCTGTTGCATTTTTTGCATTAGCTTATATTGCAGCTATAACTTCATCTGTTTCATTATTAGAAGTTCCAGTTTCTTCTTTAATGGATAAATTTGGTTTTAAAAGAGAAAAATCAGTTTGGCTTATAACTCTATTCCTATTCTTAGCTGGCATTCCTTCTGCTTTGAACTTAAAAATTCTTGGAACAGTTGATTCGATTTTTGGAGGAGTATTACTTATCTTTGGTGGATTCTTAGTAACTTTCTTTATGGGATGGGTAGTTCCAGGAAAATTCAATGAAGAACTCAGTGATTCAAAAGTTGGAATCAAAACAACCCGTTATTTAAAATTTATGACAAGATGGGTTGCTCCCCCAATTATTGGTTTTGGACTGTACATTAGTGTGTTTGACTTACTGAAAGGCTGGATAAGTTAGAAAAATCTTACAGTAATATAGTTTGAAAATAAGGGGGGTATCTAAGTCGATAAAAAAATTAAATTGTTGAACTTTCTCACCTTAGATTTAAGTAAACTTAAAAAACAATAGTAAATAAATAAGTATTTGCAATGGTTTATGGTTGAAGAATTGATATACTTAGACAGTTATTTTTTGATTTTTAAAAGCCTAAGAATTTTTTCCAAAATAATTTTTTACTTCGGAACCCTGTTTTTTAAGTAAACATTAAATTTAACTTCTACTTAATCTGAAAAGTATCGGCAAAAACCATCCTAATAGAATCTATATAAAATACATTTAGGTATTTAATTTAAAGAAATTACAACTCCATCAAGAATAGATAACAAATTTGATGTCAAACAAATCTGATTCATTAAAAGGAAAGCTTACGGAAAATTTCTCTGAATTTTCTAAACTATCTGACTATTCTTTTATGAATTCTCTTAAAGCAGATCCTCAATCAACAAAAGATGGAAATGATCATAAGCCTCGTTCAGTATATTCAGGTCATTACGTACCAGTTGTTCCAAAGGCGATTCCAGATCCAGAATATATTTCCCATAGCAAGAAACTTTTTAAAGAACTAGGACTATGCCCAGATCTTACAAAAGACAAGAATTTTTGTCGTTTTTTCTCAGGTGATATGTCTGTTGCTTATTATCCAATGAGTCCTGTTGGTTGGGCAACAGGTTATGCACTATCAATTTACGGGACTGAATATACCCAACAATGTCCCTTTGGCACTGGAGATGGTTATGGCGATGGAAGAGCAATCTCTGTTTTTGAAGGTTTATTCAATGGGAAAAGAATGGAGATGCAACTTAAAGGAGGAGGTCCAACTCCTTACTGTCGTGGAGCAGATGGTAGGGCTGTCTTAAGGTCTAGTGTACGAGAATTTCTTGCACAGGAATTAATGGATGCATTGGGAATTCCTACCTCAAGATCTTTAACACTTTATGTTTCTCGATCAGAAATAGTGAGAAGGCCATGGTACTCCAAAGGCTCAAGATATTTTGAACCTGACATAATGATTGATAATCAAGCTGCAATAACTACTAGAGTCGCTCCATCTTTTTTAAGAGTTGGGCAACTTGAACTTTTTGCACGTAGAGTCCGTAAGAATGCACATAAGGATGCTTTTAATGAGCTAAAAATGATTGTTCAACATCTTATAGATAGAAACTATAAAGATGAGATTGAATATGAGATTTCACTTGAAAGTAAGATAATAAAACTGTCTTATTTATATAGATCGAGACTTATTTCTCTTGTAGCTAATTGGATGCGCGTTGGTTATTGCCAGGGCAATTTCAATAGTGATAATTGTGCTGCTGGAGGCTACACCTTGGACTATGGCCCCTTTGGATTCTGTGAATTATTTGATCCAAGATTCCAACCATGGACAGGTGGAGGTGAGCATTTCTCATTTTTTAACCAACCTTCTGCTGCGGAAATCAACTTTAAAACATTCTGTTCTTCTCTCAGTCCGTTACTTTCAGAAAGCAAACAAGATCAAGAAAAGTTAGATCAAATCGAAAAGGATTTTTCAGAATTAATGAACAAAGAGTTGAAGAAAATTTGGGCAAACAAGCTTGGTTTAGAACATTACTACGAAACTCTTATTAATGAATTTTTTAATCTTATGGTCATTTCAAAAGCAGACTATACAATTTTGTTCCGTAAACTATCTGAGATACCTAATAACTTAGATTCTCTAAAAGCGAGTTTCTATTTACCAATTAATGATGAGCTTATTAATAGGTGGAAAGTATGGCTTGAAAACTGGCAATCAATCTTGAAGAAAGAGGCAAATATCAATGCAAAATCAGAATCAATGAAATCTCTTAACCCAATTTATACCTGGCGCGAATGGATGGTCGTAAATGCATATGAAGAGGCTGAAAAAGGTAATTACAGCAAAATAAAAGAATTACAGTCTGTTTTTAGCAATCCATACAAAGAACAACCCTCAGACATAGATAAAAAATATAATCGACTTAAACCAAGCAAATTTTTTAACTATGGAGGAATATCTCATTACAGCTGCTCATCGTAAAATTGAACCCCAAATAACAAATAATTAATCATAAATTTGATTTTAATATGATATTTTGATTTCACTAGAAAATTGATATTTTGCGAAAACAAAAGAAAAATCTAATTTATTTTTTATAAAGTTTTTCTAAATGCTTAATTTCCTTTCTTAAATCATTACCTCTTTTATTTAATTTGATATTTTTGTTAATTATTGGGATAATCCACCATGCTTGAAGACCTACAAAAATAAAAACTAGAATTAATAAATCAAAAGTTCCAGGACGCATTTGATAAAAAATTTTTTATAACGTTATTCTAAAAGTTATTAGATGTACATGAGTTATTAATAATTTCTAGGCTGCTTCTAATTCAATCTTAAGTTCAATTCCTTTTGAAATAATTGCTTCTTTAAAATCAATAAGTTGGGAAATTATTCTTTGTTTCTCCTGATCAGTTATGTATATATCCTCTACAACCTCCTGCATTGCAAGTGTTACTTTCTGAAGTTTGATCTCTAAATCTTCCCTATAATTCATAAAATTAATCAAATTATCTTTTTTATTAAAAGACAAAATAATTATTAGTAAATAAGTACTTTATCTTAAAATGATTGGCCGTAAAAATATGGCTATTAATGCAAATGTATTCTAAGAATACGTCCAGAAAAGTGGGACTTGAGAATTAATTTTTCTTTTGGCTTTAGCGCAATAAAGCCCTACGGTTCCGTCCTTAATCCCAAAGGTTGCAAGTTGATATTCTTTAAGGAATGAAAAAATAATCCAAAACTAAACTAAAGATTCATACTTACATTTTCTAAACAAATCATCTTGGAGAACCTGCAGTGTTTAAATCCTCTAAAAGATTAAGCATTGATATTGCATGGGCGAATTGAAAACAACTTAACCAAATAAGGTTGGACAGAGCTCTATAAGACTAAGGACAAGGATTCCTCTTAAGAAAAAGCTCAAAATCAAATAATTTACTTTATGCAACATAATTAATACATATATGTAATGTATATGTAATGGATATGTGCTAAGTATCTTGAAAATAATTTAATATCAGTGAAATACTTTACATTTGTTAATAGAAGTGTTACATTAATTAACAATTACAAAGTATCAATGGCTAATTCGAACATTACTACTGAATCAGGTGGCAGGCAGAATATGTTTCCTACCGAGACACGTCCTTACATAGATGAATCTGTTTCATACGAAAGCTACCCACAAAATGCAGAAAAAGTTAATGGCCGTTGGGCAATGCTAGGTCTTGTTGCATTAGTAGGTGCTTACGTTTCTACTGGCCAAATTATTCCTGGCATCTTTTAATGAGTCCTCTTTTAGTTTTTTTAGCAGTAATTGTACTTTTTACTGCCATCCTCATAGCTTATCTAACTAAGCAATTTCAAAAAGAAAATTTAAACTATTCATCTTCTAATCCAATGAAAAAAACACAAGTAAAAAAAATCGAAAAAGAAAAAGTTGTAGCTGAAACAGTCAATGGCAGATTCGCAATGATAGGACTTATTGCTGCTATTGGAGCATATTTAACAACAGGTCAAATAATTCCTGGTTTCGTTTAGAACTTACAAATAATCAACCAAACAAAAATGGAAAAATCAAAATCAAATTACTGGCAAAACGCCGAGATAACTAATGGAAGAATGGCTATGATGGGTTTATTTGCATTAGTTGTAAATTATGGATTATTCGGATGGATAATCCCTGGAATTTTTTAAAAATGGATTTAGGACTACTATTTCTCAAAGTAAATATTCTGGGTGTAATAACTCTATCAGAACTTGATTGGATAACCAATCATCAATCAGAATTTACAAGGCTCGACATGGCTTTAGTCATTAAGTTAGGCCGTCTTATGGATTCTGGTGTTATAGAAATTGATAATAAACTTCCTGTTTGATTTTTTTAGATAAATCGTCATGAGTGTTTGCCATTAGGGATACTGGCAAGCATTTTTTTTTGGAAATCATAAGTAATAAAAAAGAGATTGATTTTTTATATTAAATATTTAATAATGGTCTGTTTGATTACCTTTTTAAACCACCTCTTTTTATCCATAGAAACCATGTAATCCAAATAGGAGGAAGAAATCTAATTAAAAAAGATATTTTATAAATATAAAATGGGGCATTTTCAATTTCAAATAAATTTATCAAAAAGGTGAATATAGCTATCCAAAGTAAAATTATAAATATATTCGCTCCAAGCAATGCGAACTTATTTTGTTTGAATATTTTTGGCATAAGATAAATTATTTATTTTCTTAATTTTAAATAATAAAGAAAATTAAATATACTTTTTAAAAAAACTTCAAATTTAAAATCCATATCCAAATAAAAAAAATACTGAATTTTAATCCTTCTCCAAAAAAAATTCCAAAAGCAATAGGAGGTAAAAATATAAATAAAAGCATAGAGAGTAAACTAAATAAAAGAAAAATTCCTCTAACTAAATAATTCTTTCTTTTTTTTCTTCTTAATTTTTTTAAGGTGTTCCAATCCCATTCGATAAACCTATAAAACTTTTCTGATAATAAAAATAAATACTTCATTAAGATTATTAGTTTCTATCTATTTTCCTATTTATAAAATTAATTTCTTTTGTTAGCAATAAACTTTAGTACCTTTTTCAGAAAGATAATATATTCTATTTTCTGAACTCACAAAAAAAGTTAATCCCTTATATTGTGATCTTCCAAATTTATCTAATCTAAGTTTGTGTAAATCCCAATTATCTGTACTTATATCTGGATTAAATTCTTGTTTCTTTAACAAAGAGAGAAAAGACGGATTAATTAGTATTTTTTTTGCTGATCTTTTGTTTCTTTTGGAATAAAAAAATAGGAGAAATAAAAATACTAAAAAAACAACAAGAAAAAGAAGAATTAATAAGAGATTTGTCATTGTCGCTTCCTATAATTTGAAAAAACTTTATCTTGAAGAATCAAAAACTTTTCAAAATAATTTCTTTAAGTAAGTAAAAAATCCTATTTTTATATTCTTGTATTTTTGAATACTTATCAAGGGTGTATTTAAATCAGATTATAAAGTTAGTAGCATTTTCTTTATGACCCAAAATTCAATGAATACTCCATATGCAAAAAGAGTAGCTGAAAAATTTAAAGAGGCTCAAAACTATTTAAAAACTAACGGTTTTAGTAGATCAACTAAACATTTACTAGAAGATATTGAAAATACAGTTGAAAAATAATCTCTAGAGTTTTCTTGTTAAAAAGATATAATAATAATCATATATAAATATTCTTTGAAGTTATTTTAGGAATCAAAAAACAAATTTTTAATCTAAGAATAAATACATTTATTGCAATGATGTTTTTATTAATTATTTCTGGTTGCTATTTTTTTGTAGATAAAGATCAAACAAAAAAACTAAATAATAACCACAATATAGAAATCATAAATAATTATTCTATGGCAATAAAAAGAGATCCTCATAATTTTTTATTTTATTTAGAGAGAGGAAGAGCAAATCATGATTATGGAGATCATTTAACCAAAAAAGATTTTGCATGATTATATTCATCTTTAGCATGCATAAAAAACCAAATGCTTGTTTTGGTGAATCAGTTCCCTTGCATGCCGCAATCATTTCTAAAGCAGAAGCAAGCTCTGCAAGTGCCGTTTCATAAAAAATAGGAAGTTCTAACTGAATCTTTTTAATCTTGTTCTAAACATTAAATAAAAACTCCATTACATCCCCTTCTTTTACTATATATTCTTTACCTTCACTTCTAAGTAAACCTTTAGTTTTTGCATTTAAAATAGAACCTGAATCTATTAAATTTTGATAAGAAATGGTTTGAGCTCTAATAAATCCTTTTTCAAAATCAGTATGAATTACTCCTGCTGCTTGTGGCGCAGTCATCCCATCTTTTATAGTCCATGCTTTTGTCTCCTTTTCTCCTGTAGTGAAATAAGTTTTTAATCCAAGTAATTTATAGGTTGATCTAATTAAGGAACTTAATCCACCTTCCTCTACACCTAAACCCATAAGATAATCTTTTTTATCTTCTGGTTCTAAATCTATTAATTCAGATTCGACTTGAGCTGATATTTTTATACATTCTGTATTTTCATTTCTTGCAAAATTCTGAACTTTTGATGAGAAATCATTACCTTCAGCTAAATCATTTTCATTCAAATTTGTTGCGTAGATAATTGGTTTCGCAGTAAGAAAGCCTAGTTGCTTAATTATTAAATTTTCTTCTTCGCTCAGAGATATTGATCTAACTGCAAGTCCTTTCTGTAGATCTTCCTCAATTTTTTCTAGTAAGGAATCTTCTTTTGCTGCCTCTTTACTAGTTTTAACCTGTTTTTTAATTCTTTCTCTTCTTTTTTGGAGTTGAGATAAATCAGCTAAATTCAATTCCAGATTAATTATCTCAATGTCATCTAACGGTTCTACCTTTCCAGAAACATGGATTACTTCACTATCTTCAAAGCACCTTACAACATGAACTATTGCATCAACCTCCCTAATATTTGATAAAAATTTATTACCCAAACCTTCGCCTTTACTAGCTCCTTTAACAAGACCTGCGATATCTACAAATTCAATTTTTGTTGGGATAATATTTTTACTAGAACTTAAATTACCTAGCTCTTTCAACCTTTCATCTGGAACTGAGACTGTGCCTTTATTAGGTTCTATAGTACAAAAGGGGAAGTTAGCCGCTTGAGCTTTAGCATTTTCTACAAGTGCATTAAATAAAGTAGATTTCCCAACATTTGGTAATCCAATAATACCGGCTTTTAACATTTGAAAAAATTTATGGAAAAATTATCAAGAAAACATGTTCTAGTAATATAGTATTTACTTAACCAATCTTGGATAAGTTAATTATAATCGTCTTGATTATTTATTTAGTTCCTAAATATTTCCTATCGCTGTTTTTCAAAAGAAATGCTTGATTTAATAAAAAAAAATATAAATCTAAGGAGTGGGATTATATTGCTTTCTCTAGCTATATTTTTTGTTTTTATAACCAATTCCTTCAAGAGAAATAAATCAAAAGATATCTCTGATTTTGTAGTTCAAGTTGAAAAAGGAATCCTCTCAGATTCAATTAATACTAGTGGTGAAGTAAAAGCTATTAGAACAAGCAATATTGGGCCTAGGAAGCAAGGTATAATAAAAGAAATTAAAGTAGAAGAGGGAGATCTTGTAAAAAAAGATCAGGTTTTAGCTTCCCTTGATGATGCAGACTTTATCTATAAAATTGAAGAACTTGAATTAAATTTTGAAAAACAAAAATCTGAATTTTTAAGAAGGGAATACTTATATCAGGAAGGTGCAGTAAGTAAAGAAGATTATGAAAGTTATAAAAATAACTACAACATTAGTAGTGCCAAACTTAATGATGCAAAAGCTGAAAAGAGTTTCTATTTAATTAAAGCTCCTTATGGAGGTAAAATAACTGCAAAATATGCGGAAATAGGATCTTATGTCACCCCAAGTACAAATTTAAATTCAGAATCTAAAACCAAAAACTTTATTTTTGAATTGTCAGAGGGGCTCGAAATTGTCGCCAAAGTTCCTGAAAGTGACATTGGTAGAATAAAAATAGGTCAAGAAGCTTCTGTAAGAATTGAGGCTTATCCCTCAAAAAAATATAGTGCCATAGTTAAAAAAATAGCTACAAGAGCTGTAAAAGATAATAATGTAACTTCATTTGAAGTAACTTTAAATTTTAAAGATATTTCTGAAGAAATAAAAATTGGAATGACTGCTGATCTTGAATTTAGAGTAGAAGGTAATGAAGAAAAAATTCTAGTACCAACAGTTTCTATTGTCACTGAAAAAGGTGAAAAGGGAATTTTGAAAGTTGATAAAAACAATTCTCCCAAATTTGAAAAAATTGAAATTGGTATTAGTAGTGGAAATAAAACTTCAGTAATTAATGGATTAGAACCTGGAGAGCAAATTTTTATTGATATTCCACCTTGGGCTAAGAAGAGAAAATGAGTTTAAAATCAGAAAACTCTAAAAAACCAATTTTACTTTTAGTCGATGGCCATTCACTTGCTTTTAGAAGCTTCTATGCATTTAGCAAAGGGATTGATGGAGGGTTAACAACCAAAGAGGGATTCCCAACAAGTGTGACTTATGGATTTCTAAAAAGCCTTCTTGATAATTGCAAAAATATTAGTCCTGAGGGTGTTTGTATTACTTTTGATACCGAAAAACCTACTTTCAGACATGAATTAGATCCAAATTATAAGGCCAATAGAGATGTAGCACCAGATGTTTTTTTTCAGGATATTGAACAACTAGAAATCATTTTAGAAGAAAGCCTTAATTTACCAATTTTTAAATCTCCTGGTTACGAAGCAGATGATCTCCTAGGCACTATTGCAAATGATGCTTCTTCTAAAGGATGGTGCGTGAATATTCTTTCTGGGGATCGGGACTTATTTCAATTAGTAGATGATCAAAAAGATATTTATGTACTTTATATGGGTGGTGGTCCATATGCAAAAAGTGGCAATCCAACTCTTATGAATGAAAAAGGAGTAAAAGAAAAATTAGGTGTTTTGCCAGAAAGAGTAGTTGATCTTAAAGCACTAACTGGTGATAGTTCTGATAATATTCCTGGTATTAAAGGGGTAGGTCCAAAAACTGCAATTAATCTACTAAAAGAAAACGATACACTTGATGGGATTTATCAGGCTTTGGACAAGATTCAGCAGAACAATGATAAAAAATATAAAGGATTCATCAAAGGTTCGGTTATAGAAAAGCTCAGAAACGATAAGCATAATGCTTTTCTTTCCAGGGATTTAGCAAAAATAAATACTGAAGTGCCTTTGATATTAAGTGATGGTTATGAATTAAAAAATATAAATCAAGAACTTCTCTCAGAGTCACTGCAAAAACTTGAGTTATCAACACTACTTCGGCAAATTGATATTTTCAATTCAACTTTTAGTAAAGGTGGTTTTGATAAAAATAACGTAGCTAAAGAGGAGGAGAAATATCCAAAGGTCTCTAGTAAAAGTGAATTAGAAAATAGTGAAAATAAAATCCCTAAAATCAAAGTAACTGTCGTAAATGATTTTGAATTACTTGATAAATTAATTCAAAGATTAGAAAAGACAAATGAAATAGTTTCGTTAGATACAGAGACTAATAGTTTAAATCCAATCGATGCGGAACTTGTTGGGATAGGACTATGTCTTGGAGAAGAAACTGATGATTTATTTTATATACCTCTTGGTCATCAAACAACAAAAGAGACCCCCAATCAATTATCGATTGAAGATGTTTTCTCAAAACTAAGAACTTGGATAGAAGATCCAAAAAAAGAAAAGGCACTCCAAAATTCTAAATTTGACAGGCAAATATTTTTTAATCACGGACTTGATCTTAAAGGGGTAACCTTTGACACCTTGTTAGCAGACTATCTTCTAAATAATCAGGAGAAGCATGGGTTAAGTGAAATTAGTTTTAGATTATTTGGATTTAAGCCTCCATCATTTAAGGAAACAGTTGGAAAAAATAAAGACTTTTCATTTGTTGATATTGATGAAGCAAGTATTTACTGCGGTTATGATGTATTTCTAACTTTTAAGATTGTCAAAATTTTTAAAGAAAGATTTTCAACAGAAAAAAATGAATTAATCAAATTGTTTGAAGAAATCGAGCTACCCTTAGAGCCGGTATTGTCTCAAATGGAAATGAATGGGATAACAATCGACATCCCTTATTTAGATAAACTCTCAAAAGAACTTAAAAGTACCTTAGAAGATATTGAAAGTAAAGTTTATGAATTAGCAGAGGAGACTTTTAATCTTTCTTCACCAAAACAACTTGGTGAGATCTTGTTTGAAAAATTAAATTTGGATAAGAAAAAATCACGGAAAACAAAAACAGGATGGAGTACAGATGCAGTAGTTCTTGAAAGATTAGTCGACGAACATGAAATAATCCAACATTTAATAAAACACAGAACTCTTAGCAAATTACTTAGCACCTATATTGATGCTCTTCCAAATCTTATAAACGAAAAGACAGGAAGAGTTCATACAAACTTTAATCAAGCTGCCACAGCGACTGGGAGACTAAGTAGTAGCAATCCTAATCTTCAAAATATCCCGGTTAGGACTGAATTTAGTAGGAGAATCAGAAAAGCATTCTTGCCTGAAAAAAATTGGAAACTTTTATCAGCTGATTATTCTCAGATCGAATTAAGAATACTTGCTCACTTGGCGGATGAAGAAATACTAATAAATGCGTTTCATAAAAATGATGACATTCATTCTTTGACTGCAAGATTAATTTTCGAGAAAGAAGAAATATCATCCGACGAAAGGAGAGTTGGGAAAACTATAAATTTTGGAGTTATCTATGGTATGGGTATAAAAAAGTTTGCCCGTTCAACAGGAGTAAGTACTCCAGAGGCAAAAGAATTCCTAATAAAATACAAAGAAAGATATTCAAAAATTTTCAAATTTCTTGAACTCCAAGAAAGGCTTGCCTTATCAAAAGGTTATGTAAAAACAATCTTTGGTCGAAAAAGAGAATTTAAGTTTGATAAAAATGGACTTGGAAGATTAATAGGGAAAGATCCTTACGAAATTGACCTTCAATCCGCAAGAAGGGCTGGCATGGAAGCACAGTCATTAAGAGCCGCAGCTAATGCACCAATTCAGGGGTCAAGTGCAGACATTATTAAAATTGCAATGGTTCAACTAAATAAGAAATTCATAGAAATGAATGTTCCCGCAAAAATGCTTTTACAAGTACATGATGAATTATTGTTTGAAGTTGAACCAGATTCGTTGGAAATTACGACGAAATTAGTAAAGAAGACTATGGAAGATTGTGTAAAATTAAATGTGCCTCTTTTAGTTGATATTGGTATTGGAGACAATTGGATGGAGACAAAATAAACCTTATGAAATACTTAATTTAAGATGATCAAACTTTTTAATACTTTAAGCAAAAGAGTTGAGGTTTTTAAGCCTATTGATGATGTAGTAAAAATCTATTGTTGTGGAGTAACTGTTTATGATTTATGTCATCTTGGTCATGCCAGAAGTTATATAGCTTGGGATGTATTGAGAAGATTTTTAATTTACAGTGATTTCAAAGTGAAGTATGTTCAAAATTTTACAGATATTGATGACAAGATCTTAAAAAGAGCTAAAGAAGAAAGCAGTTCAATGAAGGAAGTATCTGAAAAAAATATTATTGAATTTCATAAAGATATGGATTCTTTAGGAATAATGCGTCCGGATAGTATGCCAAGAGCAACTAATCATATATGCAATATCTGCTCCTTCATAACAATCCTTGAGGACAAAGGTTATGCATACTCTAGGGATGGAGATGTTTATTATTCTGTTTTTAAAAATAAAAATTATGGAAAGCTAAGTAATCAAAATATACAAGAACAAAATATCAATCAGCAAGGAAGAATGGCTAATGATGAAAATAGTAAAAAACTTAATCCGCAAGATTTTGCACTATGGAAAAAAGCCAAAGATGATGAACCATTTTTTGATTCGCCATGGGGTAAAGGTAGGCCAGGATGGCATATTGAATGTTCGGCAATGGTTAAAGATGAATTAGGAGATACTATTGATATCCATTTGGGTGGTTCTGATTTGATTTTTCCACATCATGAGAATGAAATCGCCCAATCAGAAGCAGCCAATGGCAAAAAGCTAGCGAACTATTGGTTACACAATGGGATGGTCAATGTAAATGGACAAAAGATGAGTAAATCCCTTAAAAATTTTAAAACTATCAGAGAGCTAATTAAGTCAGGTATAAGCCCTATGACTTTGCGATATTTTGTTATGACTGTGAATTATAGAAAACCACTTGATTTTACTGAAGAAGCTTTAAGGAGTGCTTCAGAAACTTGGAAAAACATTAATGTAGCCCTTTCTTTTAGGGAGCTTACAAAAGGTGCTTTTAGATCTATTGATAAAAATGAATCTATCGAAGAAGAATATAAAGAGAAAATAAGCTTTGAATTATCTCAAAAAAAGCTTAAATTTTCTGAAGCTCTTGGGAATGACCTTAATACAGCAGGTGCTATTGCAATTATTTACGATTTAGCAAAACCATTAAAAAACTTTTTAAACCAATTTCAAAGGGTCGAAGGTTTTGAAATAGACCTAAATGAAAAATTCTTTCTACTTGAGAATTTTAAAACTCTTGAAAAGTTGACTGAGGTACTTGGTCTTAAAAAAGAGGTTTTAGTAAAAGAAAGTAAAATAACAGAAGAAGAAATATCAACGCTTATTAATGAAAGATTGAAAGCAAAAAAGGAAAAGAATTATGCGAAGGCCGATGAAATTAGGAATTTGTTAAAAGGAAAAGATATTGAACTTATTGATCAATCAAAGGAAATAACAACATGGATAAGGATCTAAATTTTAAGAAAAAAACCAATTTGAAATTTTTGTTTTTTATATACACCTTTAAATGAGAAGATATTAGAAATATCAGAGAAAATTGAAATACATTACTGTGCTAGGATCTACTGGTTCAATTGGGACTCAAACTCTCGAAATAGCTAGTGAGCAGCCTGATAAGTTTAAAGCCGTAGCTCTTTCGGCAGGAAGAAATATTAATTTATTAACCGAACAAGTTAAAACACATAAACCAGAAGTAGTTGCGATTGAGGATGAAAATCTTATAGAAGATCTAAAAGATAATATTAATAACTTAGATTTGGATAGTGCTCCCTTGGTTTTGAGTGGGAAGGAGGGGATTAACGCAGTTGCAGCATGGGATAAGGCAGATACTGTGGTTACAGGGATAGTAGGATGTGCAGGCTTAATTCCAACAATGTCAGCAATTAATGCGGGGAAAAATATTGCACTTGCTAACAAAGAAACTTTAATTGCGGCAGGGTCAATTGTTATTCCTGCATTAAAGAAAAATAATAGTAGGCTTTTACCTGCTGATTCAGAACACTCTGCTATCTTTCAATGTTTACAAGGATTACCCAATTATGAAAATGCAGATTTTTCAACAGGAGAGATACCTAAAGGTTTAAAAGCCATACATTTAACAGCTTCTGGTGGTGCTTTCAGAGATTGGGCCGTTGAGGATTTAAAGCATGTCACAGTGGAAGATGCAACTTCACATCCTAATTGGGATATGGGAAAAAAAATAACTGTAGATTCTGCAACTCTTATGAATAAAGGATTAGAAGTTATAGAAGCTCATTATTTATTTGGGACCTCTTACGAAAATATCGAAATAGTTATCCACCCTCAGAGTATTATTCATTCAATGATTGAGATGGAAGATTCTTCAGTATTAGCTCAATTAGGTTGGCCAGATATGAAACTACCTATTTTATATGCGATGAGTTGGCCAGAAAGATTTCAAACAAATTGGAAAAGATTAAACCTAAGTGAAATTGGAAAATTAACTTTTAAAGAGCCAGACGAGTTTAAATATCCATGCATGGGACTTGCCTATGCCGCAGGCAAATCTTCTGGGACTATGCCTGCAGTCTTAAATGCTGCTAATGAAATGGCTGTTGAACAATTCCTTAAAGAAAAAATCTCTTTTCAAGAAATTCCAACATTTATAAGTAAAGCTTGTGAATCACATATGGAGAATTTGAATTTGAGTCCCGAATTGGAGGATATTCTTGAAGTAGACAAATGGGCCAGAATTTTTGTTGAGCAAGAAATTAAAAAAGGAAAAACATACGTAAGTATTGGATAAAAGTGAATATTAAAAAGCATCTTCTACTATGCGCAACACCCACAAAACAGAAATGCTTTAAAGGCAATGAAGGTCAAAAAACATGGGAATGTCTGAAAAAGACTTTAAAAAAATTTGAGAATGATACCTCTACAAAAAACGTTCATATATTAAGATCAAAAGCTGACTGTTTAAGGATATGTAAGAATGGCCCAATTCTTCTTGTTTGGCCAGATGGTATTTGGTACGAGAAAGTTTCTCCAGAAAAAATTTCAGAAATTTTTACCTCACATATTATTAACGACAAGCCAATAGAAAAATGGATTTTAAAAAAAACACCATTTTTAAATAGTCCTAGATACTTATAAACCAGTTCTTTACGACTTCGTCTGACCAGCAGCCATTAATCGAGTGGAACCCATTATGACCTCCTTTTTCAGTTATAAGAATAGTAAATTTATCAATAAGTTCTTTTCTTAAATTCAAAGTATCCTTATATGGAACCCAAGGATCATCCTTGGCATGAATAAAAAGCATTTTAGGTAATTTTTTTATTGAGTTTCGGACTCTAAATATTGGAGAAGCTTTAATATAATAATCTTCTAAAGAATTAAATCCCCAACTAGGAGCTGTAAATTTCTGATCAAATTCCCTTATACTTTTTAAACTTCTAATTTTTTTTCTTAATTTCTCGTTATTAAGAAGTTTTCCTTCATCATTAAATCCGTCCCATAACTGATTTTTTAAGCGGTGAAGTAACCATTTTTGGTAGATATAATTTCTAGATTTTTCAATACAGAGACTGCATGATGATAAATCTAAAGGGCTACTCACACAGGCTAAGCCATCTAAAAGTTTTTCTCCTTTGTTTTCATCGTAATCTAAGCAGGCATTTAAAAGAATTGTTCCCCCTAAAGATAATCCAACTCCATAAATTGGAAGATTATTCATCTTAGTGAGATCTTTAAACTCTAAATTAATCAATTTTTTAAAATAATTAATTACTGAAATAACATCACTGGAGCATCTAGCACAATAATTTCCTTTAGCCAAATATCTTGCAGAACCAGATCCTCTTAGATTTAATTTGAGAACTCCAAAACCATTATTTGCTAATTTCCTAGAGATTCTTCTTAAACCAAACCGTTTAGTTGATCCCCCTAACCCATGGGTAACTATGACAAAACCCCTAATAGAGCTTAATTTTTTTGGTAATTCTAAAAATCCTAGAAGATAATCATATTCAAATTTTTCAGAAATAATTTTATTAATCGGAAAGAATATTTTTTTATTTGTTATTGATTTACCAAAATCAATAACAAAAGTATCTCTCAAAGTTTGTAAGTCGCCACCTATCCAAGGTAATACTTCTCGAAATGGCTTATTTCTTAAGTAATCTGAAAAACTTGAAGATTTACTATTATTTCTCTCCAACTCCAAGATCCTTTAATTCTCCAATTAGATCATTTAATACCTTCTTTGCATCGCCAAAGACCATAGAAGTATTAGGCAGATCAAATAAATCATTTTTTATTCCGGAGTAACCTGCACTCATACCTCTTTTAATTACAAACACAGTTCTTGCTTCCTGCACATCAAGAACAGGCATGCCATATAGAGGAGAAGAGCTGTCATTTTTAGCTTGAGGATTAACCACATCATTTGCTCCTAAAACTAAAACAACATCCGTTGCTGGAAAATCAGGATTTACAACGTCCATCTCTTTAAGTTGTTCGTAAGGAACATCTGCTTCTGCTAAAAGTACATTCATATGTCCAGGCATCCTCCCTGCTACAGGATGTATTGCATAAACAACTTCAATACCATTTTGTTCTAGTTTTTTTGTCACTTCCCGTAAAGTATGTTGAGCCTGAGCTACCGCGAGACCATAACCAGGAACAATTATTACCTTGTTTGCTGCTTCTAAAGTCAAGGCACATTCCTCAACACTGCAAGAAGTTATATTTGTATATTCTCCTGAACCAGAAGAGGCTGTACTTTGTGCAGATAAGGATCCTCCAAAAAGAACTGAGACCAATGATCTATTCATACCCTTGCACATTACTTGAGTAAGTATTAGACCTGCCGCTCCAACCATTGCCCCTGCTACTATCAAAAGCTGACTATCTACAACGAAACCTGCCGCTGCTGCTGCAATCCCTGAATAACTATTTAATAAAGATATAACGACTGGCATATCAGCTCCACCAATTGGCAAAGTAACTCCAATACCTAATAAAGAAGAAACTATAACTAAAAGCCAAATAGAACTTGTATTACCGTTTATCAAATCAAAAAAAGCTATTAAGGAAGCAACTGCAAAAACAATATTTACAAAATGTCTAACTTTGCTCTGAGTCCATCCTGGAGTTGACAACCAACCCTGCAACTTTGCCATTGCCACAATCGAACCTGTAAAAGTTATTGCACCAACAAATATAGAAACAGATATTGAAACTTCGTTAATCAGTGACTTAAAAATATCAAAATTTTCTTGGCCACCAGATATAGGAAAAATAGCTACTCCTAAGGCCACTAAAAGTGATGACATTCCTCCACAACCATTGAACAATGCCACTGTCTCAGGCATGGAGGTCATAGGTACTTTTTTTGCAAGTATTGCTCCGAATAAACTACCTATGATTGATCCAATTATTATCCAGATCCAAGACTGAATAGCAATTCCAGAAGTGCCCAAATAATATGAAAGTAATCCTACTACTGATAGCGACATTGCAAATGCAGCTAATCTATTGGCATCCCTTGCTGATTTTACTTTTGACAATCCTTTTATTCCCAAAGCCAGTAAAAGTACAGCTAGAAGGTCAATAACGAATTTAATGATTACAGGTAGATTCATACTGATAATTACTTTTTATTTGATGGTTTACGACTAAACATCGCGAGCATTCGATCAGTTACAAAGAAACCCCCTACAACGTTGAAAAGAGCAAATCCTAGAGAAACTGAACCAATGATTAAAAGTGGTACGTTACCCTCTGCTTTTACAATTAAAGTCAATGCTGCCAGCATTGTTATGCCTGAAATTGCATTTGCTCCACTCATTAGAGGTGTGTGAAGAGTAGGAGGAACTTTTCCAATTAACTCGAGGCCTAATAAACTACCTAGTAAAAGAACCCAAAGAAGACTTATAAAAGACATAATTTTAAAACCTCAATTTTCAAAAACTTTATTTTGAAGAACAACTCCTTCATCGCTTAATAAACATCCAGAAATGAGCTCATCCTCTTTATCTAATTTAATTAGACCATCTTTTATAAAAGGTGTAATCAAAGATGTTAAGTTCTTAGCATAAAGTGAACTTGCATCATAAGGAACTGATGATGGTAATTCGCCTGCTCCTATAAGTTTTACCCCATCTTTAATAATAGTTTCATTTGATTTTGTTCCTTCACAATTACCTCCCTGAGAAACTGCCAGATCAATTACTACTGCACCAGGCCTCATTTTTTCAATCATGGGAGAGTCTATTAAAACAGGAGCTTTTTTACCTAAAACTTGCGCAGTACATATGGCAACATCAGCTTCAGATAAATATTTAGTTAAAGTAGCCTTCTGTTTTGAAAGGAATTCGGGTGTTACAGCTTTTGCATAACCTCCTGACTCGCCTGGTTTTTCGTCCACTTCAGGAAGTTCTATAAATCTTGCTCCGAGGGACTCTACTTGTTCTTTAACAGCAGGTCTGATATCAGATACAAATACTATTGCACCAAGTCTTTTTGCTGTCGCAACTGCCTGCAAACCTGCAACTCCTCCACCAAGAACAACTACTTTGGCAGGTTGGACTGTACCTGCTGCAGTCATAAGCATTGGGAAATATCTATCTAACTCACTTGCAGCTAAAAGCACTGCTTTATATCCGGCGATATTGGCCTGTGAAGAAAGAACATCAGAAGATTGAGCTCTACTAATCCTGGGAAGCAACTCTAGGGATAAAGCCGAAATCTTATTACTATTAATAATCCTTAGAAGCTCCTTATTACCGTATGGGTTAAGAAGGCCAAGAAGAACAGCTCCTTTTTTTAATTTAGTTAAATTATCCTCTGATGGAGTTTGAACACAAAATATTAAATCCGCTTCACCCCAAATTTTTTGATCTAGGCTAGTTATTATTGTTCCGCCCGACTGCTCATAAGATAAGTCACTAAATCCTGATAATTTTCCCGCTGAACTTTCAATATAAACATCACATCCAAGGCTTTTTAATTTCTTTACCGCTTCTGGTGTAGCTGAAACTCTCCTTTCACCAGAGCTTGTTTCGGAAGGGATCAGTATCTTTGTCAATTTATTTATTTTTTTAACATACTAAATATAAATTGAAGAAAGTCAAAAGTCTTGGACTTTTGTTAAAAATATATTTTCTTTTCTATAAAAAATAGCTATCTAGAATATATAGATACTAAATAATCCAATGAGTATAAAAGCAATCGAGTGTCCTGATGGAGTATGTCACAGCCATCATGGTGGTCATGCTGTTCCAAGGCAAGCTATGCAGAAAAATCTAGAAAAGCATGGTAAAGACTGGTGCGAGAAATTAGCAGAGAGAATTTATGAAATGTCAGTTGATACTTATTCACAGACAGTCATGCCCAGTCTCCACTCGGCAGGTTGGCAAAGAAGACATTTAGATTGGGAATTTAAGCTTGCAGAAAATGATTCTGAACCTGATGAAGCTCTTGTTGAAGGAATTATCAATGCAACAGAAAGCTTTCTAAGGAGTAGTGAGGTGCATCGATTATTTATTCAGGAATTAGTCCAAGGAACATTTGAGGAAGCAAATGACAAAAAAATAATTTCTAAGGCAATAAAATCTATTATTGAAGAAGAAATTGTTAGTTCACTTAGAGAAAGAAAAGAAACTCTTCTAAAGAAAATTTCCGCAAAATTAATATCAGAAGAAAAAGTTAGTAAGGAACTTGCAATAAATTCAGCTAAAGAGGGTTTTGAGGAAGTTGAAAGGCTACTTGCAAATCATAGCGAGGCAGTTTAACCCTATTTCTTTATATTTTCTTTATATTTTGGTTGTAATTAGTTCTAAAATCGGCTCAAATATAAACTAAAGATTAAATTATTGTTTGAAAGTACAAAGTTGTAACTTATTAGACATTACATCTATTCTCTGATGTGTTTATCTATATACAACTTTTAAGTTTCAATGGACAATTTCATTAGAAAAAGAATTGATATTGCGACCTGTTGGGCTACCAACAGAATATCAGTTATGGATACTCTAGAAAGATATGAAGACAGCTATGCAATAGCAGAAGAATTTAGAGAATGGATATTGCATATTGGACAAAAGAACGAAAATTTAAGAGATTCAGTTTTAAATTTTCCAAAGGAATTAAAAGAATTATTAGACCAAAAAGTCAACGATTAATTAATAAATTGATTGTTTGAAACCCGAGCTTCATTAGTTTAGTTTATTTATTATTATTAATAGTGAAATTAGCAAATAAATGGAAAATAAAGAGACAAATTCAAACGTAGAGAATGTAGTAATTATTGGTTCAGGCCCTGCAGGCTATACAGCGGCAATTTATGCGGCAAGAGCAAATCTTCAACCTTTGCTTATAACAGGATTTAATTCCGGAGGAATTCCAGGTGGCCAATTAATGACTACAACATTTGTTGAGAACTATCCAGGATTTCCTGATGGAGTACTGGGGCCTGAATTGATGGACCTCATGAAAGCTCAAGCAGAAAGATGGGGTACAAATTTATACGAAAGTGATGTTGTTTCAATAAATACTGATTCTCATCCTTTTGAACTAAAAACTTTAGAAGGAACTATAAAAGCTAACTCAATTATTATTGCAACTGGAGCAAGTGCAAATAGATTAGGCGTGATAAATGAAGATAAATTCTGGAGTAAAGGGATAAGTGCTTGTGCAATATGTGATGGAGCGACCCCACAATTCAGAGATGAAGAATTAGCTGTTATAGGAGGAGGAGACTCTGCATGCGAAGAAGCAGCATACCTCACTAAGTATGGCAGCAAAGTGCATTTGATTGTTAGATCAGAAAAATTAAGGGCTAGCGCAGCAATGGTTGATAGAGTAAAAGCTAATCCAAAGATAGAAATCCATTGGAACACAAAAGTTGATAAAGCTGATGGTTCTGAATGGCTTGAGAGAATAGAAACTATTCACTCTCAAGAAGGTAAAGGTGTAATCAATATAAAGGGTCTTTTTTACGCGATAGGGCACACACCAAATACTAAGTTCTTAGGCAACAAAATTGATTTAGATAATAAGGGATATATTGCTTGCAAATCAGGAAGACCAGAAACATCTATTGAAGGTATTTTCGCAGCAGGTGACGTTGTTGATTCAGAGTGGAGACAAGGAGTTACCGCTGCAGGAACAGGATGCATGGCAGCATTAGCTACCGAAAGGTGGCTAGCCGAGAAAAACTTAGCAAAAACTATAGTCAGAGAAACACCCGAACCAGAAAAAAAACTTAATTCATCAGATTTTAATGAAGACGAAGTTAATGAAGATACTTTCGATTCAAACTCTGAATGGCAAAAAGGCAGTTATGCATTAAGGAAACTTTATCACGAGAGTAAAAAACCTATATTAGTAATTTTTAGTTCCCCAAGCTGCGGCCCATGTCATGTATTGAAACCTCAGTTAAAAAGGGTAATTAAAGAACTTGATGGTGCAGTGCTGGGAGTTGAAATAGATATTGATAAAGATCAAGATATTGCGAAACAAGCTGGTATTAACGGCACACCAACAGTTCAACTTTTTAAAGAAAAATTATTAAAGAAACAATGGCAAGGTGTTAAACAAAGAAGTGAATTTAAAGAAGCGATAAAAAATATTATCTAAACTAATTGTTTACTTGTTATTCCTCTTAGGATTATTTTTATTGGTTGTGGGTCTGCCTCCACCAGCATTCCTCTCACGATAAGTTATCCTCCCTCTAGAAAGATCATAAGGACTTATCTCAACTAAGACTTTGTCTCCAGCTAATAATTTAATTCTAAATTTAGTCAATTTACCTGCGGCCCTGCATAAACATTGATGTCCTTCAGGCTGCTCTAAGGTAACCAAATAAAATCCATTTCCTTGCTCTTTTTCTATAACACCTGAAGTTTCAATCATTAAATAATTATTTTTCTAGGTTTATATTATCAGAAAAAGATTGGCCAAAATTGATTTAAGAAAAATTACCTAAGTAAAAATATAGAATTTAATTTAAACGGAAAATTTGATTTCATTAATTATTTGAAGTTGACCATAGTAGAAATTAGCCTTAGCAATTTTCTCAGGATCTTCTAATTGATCAAAAAAAACAAATCCAAGGCTTTCCCATAATGAAGATCCGCAAACATTATTCAATTCATTTTTTGCTTCTTTTGCAAAATTATCAAGTTTTCGTTCAAGATTTTTAGATTTGGAAACGGACATAACATTTATGAGAATATAGTACAAAGTTACTATATAATTTCTGAAATGCAATATTAAAAAGGTAATCTCTTTTTTTCTTCAATATTTAGATCTGCTTCCATTTCCCTTAATCTTTTAAGAATTTGCTGATAGTACTCTTTAATATAGCTCTCTAAAGATGTCATATCTTCTTTTTTTAGATCCAATATTTCATAGGTTTTACTCATATCAGCATCTAATGATTCTCCACTACTGGTTACTTCAGCGAAAGCCAATCTTTCAGCAACATTTAAGGAATCTTGAAAAAAAGAAACTACTTTTTGGGTGACAATTATTAAAAATGGGGAAACTCTAAAAATTTTAGCTTTTTTTTCGCTAAATTTTTCACATAGGGATACAACTTCATTTGAATCCCATGCTTTGGGGCCAACTAATGGCAATGATGTTCTATAAGTCTTTGGATTATTTACAGCTGCGACAATAATTTTTGCCATGTCTTGAGTATTCATATAAGCAATTTTCGTTGGAGTTCCACTTATCCAAACCGCTTGACTATCTAAGACTGGGATAGCAAATTGACCTATAAGTCCTTGCATAAATGCTGCACATTTGAAAATTGTATACTCTAGTTCAGACTTCTCAAGAAGTTTTTCTGTACAATATTTAACGTCCATTAATGGAACATTTCTAAATCTTTCTGTTAGGAGTATTGAAAGGAATATTACTCTTTTTACATTTAGAGATTCACAAGCATTGAATAAATTAAGTTTCCCATCCCAGTCTATTTCATAAATACTTTTAGGATCATCTGGTCTACTAGTTGCTGCATCAATTACAACTTCAATATCTTGCAATGCATACTCAATATCGGAAGAATTTAATAAATTACCTTTTGTAAGTTCACAACCCCACTCTTGTAAAAAAGAAGCTTTTTTGGGATTCCTGACAAAGCATCTCACTTCATGTCCTTCCTCTATAGATTGCTTTGCTATTTGCCTTCCAAGAGTACCTGTTGCTCCTACTAAAAGAATCTTCATATTTAAGATTTACTTAACCTGTAGACCATAACTCACTTTGTTGTGTATTCGTGAGAATCAATCTCCCTGAAACTTCAATAATAATGCACCACCAACCAATCCTATTGGTATCAGTATCCAAAAAACTGCAGCAATACTAAAAATTTCTTTAGCCATAGTAAAATTTATTCATTAATATAATTTACATTCAATATACATTTATTTGTAAAAAAAATAGATAATGCAAATATCTTGAAAATTTTTGAATATATGAATTCCAATTTTAATGAAAAAAATATTAACTATCCTAATTACTGGAATTGGAATGGTTTTAAAATTTGTTGGAGTGTTACAGGCGAAGATAATAAAATTCCAATTATCTTTCTACACGGATTTGGTGCTAGTCGAAAACACTGGAGAAACAATTTAGAATATTTCGCAAAAAGAAATTGTGCCTCCTATTCTTTGGATTTAATTGGATTTGGCGATTCAGATCAACCTGGGTTAGGAGAAATTGGAAAATTAAACAATGAGATCTGGTGTAAACAAGTTGAAGACTTTATTGAAAAGGTAATAAGACCAAAGAATTCTCGGAAAGTAATTCTTATTGGCAATTCCCTTGGAGCATTAGTAGCGTTAACTTGCGCTGTTAAATTAGAGGATCAAATCGCGACAGTTATTGCATCGCCTCTACCAGATCAATTTCAGAACAATAAAAATAAAATAATAAATAAACCATTATTTAAAAAATTAAAAGATAGATTCATAAAAATATTCTTTTTATTTTTCCCTTTAGAGATTATTTTGTTTTTAATAACCAAATTAGGTATTATTAGTCTAGGCCTTAATTCTGCATATTTCAAAAAAGATAATATTGACCGCGAACTGATAGATTTAGTAACAAAACCAGTTCTAAGGAGAACTTCAGCTAGAGCATTAAGAGCAATGTGTATTGGCATGTCTTCAAGGGATGAAAAATTGAAAGCCCCTTACC
>JFLJ01000131.1 GCA_000634115.1 Prochlorococcus sp. scB241_528O2
AAAATTGAAAGCCCCTTACCTTTTAAAAAGACTTAGTGCCTCGAAAAAAGTTCCTTTCTTATTAATTTGGGGAGATAAAGATAATTTCATACCTTTGTTTCTTGGTAAAAAGATTGCAAATTTCCATAGATGGGTAAAATTAAAAATAGTATCCAATCTGGGACATTGTATACATGATGAAGATCCATCAGTATTCAATAGAATCTCTTATGAATGGATTAGAGATTCAAAAACCTTTTAAAATATGAAACATACATTATCAGTTCTTGTAGAAGATGAATCTGGGGCTTTAAGTAGAATCTCAGGTCTATTTGCCAGAAGGGGATTCAACATAGATAGCCTAGCAGTAGGTCCTGCAGAATCTAAAGGGATTTCAAGGTTGACGATGGTTGTAGAGGGTGACGATGAAACTCTTCAACAAATGACTAAGCAACTTAATAAATTATTTAATGTTCTGGGGGTTGTAGATTTTACTAATCTGGCAGCTGTTGAAAGAGAATTGATGTTACTCAAAGTTTCATCAAAAGAAGATACAAGAAGTAACATCTTAGATATAGTGCAGATTTTCCGTGCAAAAGTAGTTGACGTATCAGATATGGCATTAACGCTCGAAGTCGTTGGAGATCCTGGGAAATTAGTTGCTTTAGAAAAATTACTCGAACCTTACGGCATTCTTGAAATAGCAAGAACTGGCAAGGTGGCTCTTAAACGCTCTTCAGGAGTTAATACAGAAATATTGAAGATCAACAAATATTCTCTAGAAATTTAATTAGATATCTGAATTACTTCTATATAGTCTTCTTGATTAATTTTTTCAAGTACATCAAAACCTTTTATAATTTTCCCAAAGATTGAATATCTTCCGTCTAGTTCTGGAATCTTATTAGTTACAAAAAAAAATTCAGTAGAGGAAGAGTTATTCTTACCGCTCTTAACCATAGCAATTGAACCTTTCTCAAAAGTAGTAATTAAATCTTCAGTTTCATAAGGATTTTTTATTTGATAATTATATCTTGGCATTTTTTCTTCTTTAAATTTTATCTCTAAAGGTATTGAAGGACTTCTCTTATTTAAAGTTTGATTTCTTTCAAAATAAAATTGATTTTCCGGATTAATACCGCCGTGTATAAATCTTATTTGGGGATAATTTATTATTTTATAAAATTTTTGATTTACGTATATATTGTTATTTATATTGTCTAGAAAGTTTGATACTGTTACTGGATTATCTTTACCAAATAATTTAACCTCAAAATCACCCTTTGAAGTTTTAAAAAAAACTATTTTATTATCTTGAGTACAAGTAAATTTAAGTTTTTGACAAAAATAATTAGAATCAATCTCATTCTTTAAACTACAAGCTTGCAGTAAAAACAACCCCTGAATAAAAAATATTACTTTTAAAAAATATTTTTTTTTTATTTTAAACCCTCCAAATTCACATTCAAAAATTTAGCCAGCCGAGCTCCTTCTTCTTCAACTTGAAGAAGTGGTTTAAGTTCACCTGCTCCGCTTAAGGGGAGAGGTTTTTTCCTACCCTTGAGTACCAAAGCAATCCTTCTTCTTGGATTAAATCCCTCACTTATATCTAACTTAACTGATTTAATTTCATCGAAATTTAATTTAACTTCAACATCCTTAAATAATCCTTTTCTTTTTATTTGAACAGATTTTGATGATTTATCAAAAGAATTACTTCCTGAACCAAAGTTAATATAAACCATATACCATAAATAAAAGTTTAATAAATTAGCTATCACTCCATAAGCTCCCATTATTATTCCTTGAGGTATAAACAATAGACTTGAGGGATTTCCAAGAGGTAATAGATCTTTTCCTGTGTAGCTAGATATAGAGGCCAAAAGGAACCCTAATCCCCCAATAGTAAGCATTCCACCAATAATATAATTCGAAATTTTTCTTGATCCACCTATTTTTTGTTCGATTTTATCGAAAGACGTTAGATCTGAATTCATTTTTATCTTTTTATTAGTCTTAATTCAGACAATTTAACAAATAAAGGGAGTATTCCTACCTAATTTTTAATAAAAAAGTTAGGAAAGCTTTACAAGGCATTTCATATATACAAATATTTCCCCACAATACTCTCAATCTTTGTTACAGTCACTGCGTATCCCGAAGCTAAAAACGATTTCTCATGACGATCGCAGTTGGTAGCGCCCCACAGAGAGGATGGTTTGATGTCCTCGATGATTGGTTGAAGCGCGACCGCTTTGTATTTATTGGTTGGTCCGGACTACTTCTACTTCCTTGTGCATACCTTGCTATAGGAGGTTGGTTTGTCGGAACAACATTTGTTACCTCTTGGTACACACACGGAGTTGCAAGCTCATACCTCGAAGGTTGTAACTTTTTAACAGCAGCTGTAAGTACCCCTGGAGATGCCATGGGACACAGTCTTCTATTTTTATGGGGTCCTGAAGCCCAAGGTAGTTTCGTTAGATGGCTACAACTTGGTGGTCTTTGGAACTTCGTTGCATTACATGGAGTATTTGGCCTTATTGGTTTCATGCTTCGTCAGTTTGAAATTGCTGGCCTTGTTGGAATTAGACCATACAATGCTCTTGCTTTCTCAGCTGTAATTGCAGTCTTTACAAGTATTTTCCTTATTTATCCTTTAGGACAGCACAGTTGGTTCTTTGCACCTTCATTCGGAGTTGCAGCAATCTTCCGTTATATACTGTTCATTCAAGGTTTTCACAATATCACTTTAAATCCTTTCCATATGATGGGAGTTGCTGGAATTCTTGGTGGTGCTCTTCTTTGCGCTATTCATGGAGCAACAGTACAAAACACATTGTATGAAGACACAAGTATTTATACAGATGGTAAGG
>JFLJ01000132.1 GCA_000634115.1 Prochlorococcus sp. scB241_528O2
TATTTATACAGATGGTAAGGTTCAAAGTTCAACATTTAGAGCTTTTGATCCAACACAAGAAGAAGAAACCTATTCAATGATTACAGCGAATAGATTCTGGAGTCAAATCTTTGGTATTGCTTTCTCTAACAAGCGTTTCCTCCACTTCTTGATGTTATTCGTACCTGTGATGGGTATGTGGACATCGTCAATAGGTATTGTCGGCCTAGCACTAAACTTGAGAGCTTATGATTTCGTAAGCCAAGAGATCCGTGCAGCAGAAGATCCAGAATTTGAAACTTTCTATACAAAAAATATACTTTTGAACGAAGGTATGAGAGCATGGATGTCTTCTGTGGATCAACCACACGAAAATTTTGTATTCCCTGAGGAGGTTCTTCCACGTGGAAACGCCCTTTAATAATTTATTAAGAGCTCCAAACCAAAGCATTGAAGAGACTGGTTACGCCTGGTATGTAGGTAACGCTAGACTAATCAATTTATCTGGACGTTTATTAGGAGCTCACATTGCTCACGCTGGACTTATAGTCTTCTGGGCAGGCGCAATGATGCTCTATGAGGTTAATCATTTCACTTTTGATAAACCAATGTGGGAGCAAGCCCTAATTTGCATGCCTCATGTGGCTATGTTTGGCTACGGAATAGGTCCTGGTGGTGAAGTTACTGACATCATGCCTTTCTTCCAAGTAGGTGTGGTTCATTTAATAGCTTCTGCAGTTCTTGGATTTGGTGGAATTTACCACTCATTAGCTGGTCCAGAGAAGCTTGAGCAAGATTTCCCATTCTTCTCTACTGATTGGAGAGATAAAAATCAGATGACCAATATCCTTGGTTATCATTTGATAGTTCTAGGTGTAGGTGCATTAGCATGGTCAGTAAACTGGTGTTTCATTGGCGGTGCATATGACACATGGGCACCTGGTGGAGGAGAAGTCAGACTTGTTAATCCAACTTTAGATCCAAGAGTAATTTTTGGTTATTTATTTAGATCTCCATGGGGAGGTGCTGGTTCTCTAATCGGTGTTAACTCAATTGAAGATATAGTTGGTGGCCACGTTTATGTTGGTGTAATTGAAATACTTGGAGGTATATTCCACATCTTTACCAAACCATTTGGATGGGCAAGAAGAGCATTCATCTGGAACGGTGAAGGACTATTAAGTTACGCTCTTGGAGGAATTTGTGTAGCAAGTTTCATTGCTTCAACATTCATCTGGTTCAACAACACTGCTTACCCATCAGAATTCTATGGCCCTACAAACGCTGAAGCTTCACAAGCTCAAAGCTTTACCTTCCTTGTAAGGGACCAAAGAATTGGAGCTAATGTTGGTACAACTATGGGACCAACAGGACTTGGTAAGTATCTCATGAGATCTCCTACTGGTGAAATTATATTTGGTGGTGAAACAATGAGATTTTGGGATTTCAGAGGACCATGGTTAGAGCCTCTAAGAGGACCTAACGGATTGAGCCTTGATAAAATCCAAAATGATATTCAGCCTTGGCAGGTTAGAAGAGCTGCTGAATATATGACTCATGCTCCTAACGCTTCTATCAACTCTGTTGGTGGAATTATTACAGAGCCAAATGCTGTCAACTTCGTTAACCTAAGACAATGGTTAGCTGCAGCTCAATTCTTCCTAGGATGGTTTACATTCATTGGTCACCTTTGGCATGCTGGACGTGCCAGGGCAGCCGCTGCTGGTTTCGAAAAAGGAATCGACAGAAACAGTGAGCCAGCTGTAGGAATGGATGACTTAGATTAGTTTCTAATTCAAATAAAAAACCCTATCCTTTGATAGGGTTTTTTTTTGTTAAATTTTTTGTTTAGGTAAATTTTTTCTTAGCCATGGCAAACTTAACCCCATTACATTGCTGAAACAACCCTCTATTTTTTCTATATATTTACCTCCTATACCTTCCAAAGCAAATCCTCCGGCGCAATATAAAGGTTCTTTTGTATCTACATAACTCTTGATTTCCCAATCTTCCAAATTGGAAAAATAAACTCTTGAACTTACTATCTCTTTAATTGATTCAGTGATTTTAAACATATTTGAAGATGAATCAAAATTTCCAATTATTAGAGTATGACCAGTATGTAAAAAGCCAACTTCTCCAGACATCTTTTTCCATCTTACATAGGCCTCTTCTTTGTTAGATGGTTTTCCATAAGATTGCCCTTTAAATTCAAAAATTGAATCACATCCAAGGATTTCTAATGGAACATTATTTAATTCTTCGGGCAATGATGTTTTTTGAATATTTTCAGATAAACTATTAGCCTTCTGAAAAGATAATTCCAAAGCTAAATTAAATACATTCTTTTCTTTAATAGTAGTTTCATCAAAGTTACTTGATATTTGGATAAATTCAATTTGACAATTTTCAAGTAATTTCTTTCTAGATTGGGAAGCAGAGGCTAGAATTAACACAAATTTTTTTACAAATTATAATTCAATTTTCTTATTAATAAATTTCAAAATTAATATAAATTACCAATGGAGTTAGAAGAGAAATTAAATGAAATAAAAAAACCAATAATGGTCCTAGGGACATCAAGTGGAGCAGGAAAATCATTAACCGTTACTGCTATTTGCAGGATTCTCAAAAATTTAGGAGAAGAGCCAATACCTTTTAAAGCACAAAATATGAGTAATAACGCCTGGGTTGATTGGGAAGGTGGAGAGATGGCATATTCACAAGCACTTCAAGCCTTTGCTTCTGGTATTAATCCTTCTTCAGAAATGAATCCTATTTTATTGAAACCACAAGGAAATTCAATAAGCGAAGTAATTCACCTTGGCAAAAGCATTGGAACCACAACTGCACAAAATTACTATAAAGATTGGTTTATTCCAGGATGGGAAGTAATTAAAAAAAGTCTAAGTTCTATTTATAAAAAATATCCAAATTGCCGTTTAATTATCGAAGGGGCTGGGAGCCCAGTAGAAATGAATTTAATTCATAGAGATCTCACTAATTTAAGAGTTGCAAAGTATTTAAATGCAAATTGCATTTTGGTTACTGATATTGAAAGGGGCGGAGTATTTGCACAAATAATAGGAACCCTTGAATTAATGAAACCAGAAGAAAAAAAACTTATTAAGGGAATTATTATAAACAGATTCAGAGGAGATCTCTCATTATTTGAAGAAGGTAAAAAATGGATAGAAAGTAAAACTAAAATCCCTGTTATTGGAATTATTCCATGGTTAAATGATACATTCCCTCCAGAAGATTCTTTAGATTTATTAGAAAAAAAATCTCTTATCACTAATCCTGAGATCAAAGTTGGAATTATAAAGTTGCCATCTATAAGTAATTTTTCAGATTTTGATCCATTAGAAAATGAAGAATCAATATTAATTGAATGGATTAGAGAATCGCAAAACTTGAGGAAGTATGACTTTATTATTATTCCTGGGAGTAAACAAACTATTAAAGATCAAAAATTTCTTGAAAAATCTGGTTTGTCGCAGGAAATAAGAAGATATTCAAAAAACAAGGGGAATATTATTGGGATTTGCGGAGGTTTACAAATGCTAGGCACAACACTTGAAGATCCTTATTGTAAAGAGGGATCCAAAAATCATTCAGAAAAAATTAAAGGTATTGGATTACTTCCATTAAAAACAACTTTTTTAAGAAAAAAATTAACACGTCAAATAAACTCTGAATCTCTATGGCCCTGCCAATCAAAAATCAATGGATTTGAAATTCATAATGGCCAAACTGAATTAGATAATATACAAAACAAAAAAAAGGTTGATTCTATTTTTAAAGACTTATATCTAGGATGGTATAGAGAAAATAATGGGGGTGGAACTGTTGCAGGAACATATATACATGGGATCTTTGAAAATGATAGTTGGAGAAATCAATACATTAATTTAATAAGAAAGAGTAAAAATTTACCAACAAAAACTAAAAAATCAATTCCTTATAAAATAAAAAGAGAATCTATTATTAATAAACTTGCTAATGAATTTGATAAACATTTAAATATCACATCAATATTAAGTTGAAAGAAAAAAACATAAAAATTATATGGCCAAATAATAATGAAACATTTGTTTCAGAGGGTGATGATTGGTTTTCTTCTGCGGAAAAAGCAGGTTTAGAAATCCCTACTGGCTGCCTTACAGGAAGTTGCGGAGCATGTGAAATAGATGTAAATGGTGAGACAGTCAGGGCCTGTATAAGTGATATTAAAAATAAAAAAAGATGTACGTTAAGGGTTTCTTTAACTACAGACCCCTTTTGGGAAAAATAAGTTTAACTAAACAATTCCAATTATTGAAAAAAGAAAAATATAATACAAAAATGATCCTAAAAATGTGTTCATTAGGATAACCTCTTTTTTAATTTTTGAAGAGGCAATAATATAACTTCCTAAAACGTGAGGTAAGATTGGGAAAGATCTTATTATTAAAATGTAGGAAGATTTAAAAGAAATATTTATAAAAAATTTATAAAGATTATTTTTTTCTGGTTTTTTCAGAAATAATACATTCCTAGAAAATCTGAATTTAATTTTTCTCAAAATAAGAACTTGAATTACACTTAAGATTGTTAGAGCAGGAGTAAAAAATAATACATAATAAAAGCCAAAAAGCTTTATTAATATAAAGTCAAAAATAATTGAAAGGGGAAGTCCTAAAAATATAGAAATTATATTTAAAGCTATCAAATATTTGAATTGAATATTATTAAGTAGGGATTCAATATCATAGGTATATTTAAATATTAGGGCCAAAAAATAAACAACAAAATATGTAAAAAATATTTTAAAAATTACGGATTTAAAATTCATAGTTTTGTATAAATATACGATCAATAATTCCAAATAATTATCAAAAATATATTTTGATTTTCATAAAACCTAAATAAAATTAATTCTACTTAGCACAAACTCCTGTCAAAATTTTATCTTGGGGAGTGTTCGCGTTAACATATCTCCATTTTTTATCCTCTGTTTTATAAGCAGGTCTATATCTCCAGTTGTCACAATCTGCTAATTGCTCAATAACGCCATTATTTAAATCACCCTCTCCAGAGAACTTTACTTGATAAGAGCGGAATCTACGAGATTCACTCCATTCACCTACTTTGTAATAAAGATCATATCCCTGGGTATTTGTGTACCAAATCCATTTATTATTTATTGATCCCGCCAATGATGAAGAGAATTCGCCAGAAACATTTACTATTAAGAAAAACATTGCAAAGGGAATTTTGCCTAAAAATTTGAGCATTTCATCAAACATTTTTTAGATTATAGAATGTTAAAGGTTTAAATAAAATCAAGTTTTTAAGATTTGTTGAATAAACTAAAAAAAAGATTTTTTTTCTTGTTATGCAGACTTTTATTAGTATTCATAAATTATTTACTTTAATGAAATATTCATTTTCGAATTATTAACATTAATTTTAGAAAACTTACCTGTCCAAAATTGTTTGTCTTTATAAAAATGCGGAGAGGGTGTAAGTGTAGTTGGCATGACATGACACGACATGGCACTAAAACTAAATCGTTTTAGCATTTTTACATGTGTTTTTACATGTGTTTTATTTTACATGTGTTTCTCAGTCGTTTTACATGTGTTTTTACATGTGTCTAACTTTCTTTCCTCTATTGTTTTTTAATGCTATCTATTGGGAAATGTTTTAATCCTCATGGACAAAGAAACCCTTATCAAACTTGCTCAACCTGCTTCTACGCTTTTATTAGCAGTCTCTATACTTTTAATTCCACTAATTGCACGTGCCAAGTCGGTAACATTATCAGATGCTATTACACAGACAGCAGGTATGGGTTATGTATTAAAGGTATACGACGTAAACTCCTGCAAGTATTAACCGGAGAGGGTGGGATTCGAACCCACGAATAGTTACCTATTAAACGATTTCGAGTCGTTCGCTTTCGACCACTCAGCCACCTCTCCCATATTTAAAATATAAATTAAAAAATTTATACTAAAAATATATTTAGATTTTTGTTAATTCCAACCAGTTTCTTTCATTATTTCTATTGCCTTACTATTGAATTTGCCAATTTCTTTTATAGTCACATTATCTGGAGTGAAATCTCCAAATTTACTAACAATTCTATTTTGACTTGATTCCTTTAAAGGGTGCTCATAAGTTTTATTAGCTAAACCTTGACTACCTTCACTAGAAGCTAAATATTCAAGAAGTTTAATAGCCTCAGTCTTGTTTTCTGCATATTTATATACGCCCCCAGCAGTTATATTTACATGCGCAGGATTGGGTATTATTAATTTTATTTTTTCTGCTAAAGAAGCATCTCTTGGGCCTTTAACTCCATCAAGCATCCTTGCGACATAATAATGATTAACGATTCCAATACCGCACGTTCCCTGCCCTACAGCTCTTATTAATGAAGAATCTCCAGAAAAATAGGGAGTGGAGACATTTGATATCAAACCCTTAAGCCAAATTTTTGTTTGGCCAACGCCTTTCTTTGCTATTTGATTAGAAACCAAAGATTGATTATAAGGACTTTTTCTATTTCTTAGACATACTTTTCCTTTAAAAGAAGGATTGGTTAGATCCTCAAAATTTTTGATTTTTGTAATATCCACAATATCCGGATTTGTGATGATTACCCTTAATCGCCTAGTAAGGCCAAACCATTTATTTCTAGGATCTCTTAAATTATTGGGAACACTATTTTCTAGAATATTTGAATTAATTTTTTGAAATAAATTTGCCTTTGATGCATTTTCAATTCTTGCTGCATCAACAAGAATTACTAAATCAGCCTGAGAATTTTTACGCTCTCTTTTTAAGCGCTCAATTATAGCTTTTCCATCTGTTTCTATATATCTAACTTTGATGCCAGTTTGTTCTTGAAATTTTTGATAAACCTCTTTATCTGTATTGTAATGTCTACCAGAAAATAACCTAACCTCTTTCTCTGCAGAATTTACAGGTTGATTATTTAGAAGTAGCGATAATGTCACTGAAGTAAAAAATAGCTTTTTTAAATAATTCTTTAATTTCATTTATTAAAATTGTTATTATTGTTACCTTACAACAAAAATTTGGTAGAAATAATACAAAAATAAAAAATCACTTTGTCATGTATATTTCTTTACCTTAGGAAATAACATTCTGATACTTTCGAGATATAAATCTTACTTTACTAAGGGAAAGCCCATGCGTTCCCTCTCTAGTATCCATGAAGACGCGACTTCTCTAGCTAACTTTCTGATTTTTTCTATATACTGGGCACGATCAGTTACTGATATTACGCCTCTAGCATCAAGCAAATTAAAGCTATGACTACACTTTAAAACATAATCAAGCGCGGGGTAAGTTAGCTTCTTTTCAATTAATGAATTTGCTTCATCTTGATATATCTCAAATAATTTTCTGAGATTTTCAGGATTTGATTCAGAGAAATTATATGAACATTGACCTTTTTCAAATTCAAGCCAAATATCGCTGTATTTCAGATCTTTATTCCAATTTAAGTCCCAGATACTTTCTTTATCCTGCAAAAACATTGCAATTCTCTCTAAACCGTATGTAATTTCAATTGGTATTGGTTGACAATCAACTCCCCCGCATTGTTGAAAATAAGTGAATTGAGTAACTTCCATTCCGTCTAGCCATACTTCCCAACCTACGCCCCAAGCTCCAAGAGTTGGCGACTCCCAATTATCTTCAACAAATCTTATGTCATGATTTTTAGCCTCTATTCCAAGAGATTCCAGAGATTTCAAATATTTTTCTTGGATCCCATCTGGGGAAGGCTTAATTATTACTTGATATTGAAAATAATGTTGTGCACGATTAGGGTTATCACCAAATCTTCCGTCTGTGGGTCTTCTACATGGCTCAGCATATGCAACAGACCAAGGTTCGGGTCCAATTGCCCTCAAAAAAGTATGAGGACTCATTGTACCAGCACCCTTTTCAGTATCATATGGCTGCATAATTAAACAACCCTCTTTGGACCAAAAATTATTTAAATTTTGAATTATATCCTGAAAAAACATCAAATTTTAAGAAGTTTAGAATTTAGATCAATGCCATTAAACATAATAACAAAACTTAAAACAAAAAATATTTTTAACTCTAATTTCTGAGAAGCATTATCTGGTATTTGGATAGCATAAAACTTAATCCAATATAAACATAAATTAGAAATTAATCATGAAAAAAAATCTAATGGCAAAGGTCCAAAAGTATTAGATTCTTCTGCATCTTCATCATATTGGCAAGTTATTAAAATTCCTTCTCCCAGACCATTCTCAGATCTAACAAAAACATTACCAGTTTTTTGGTTGCCTTTTAAAAAAACATATCCATCAGCATGAAGCGAATCTAAATTACCAAATTTTATTGAGGAATATTTATTAGAAATTGATTTCAGTGCTTCAATAGCTTTGGTATCAGAAGCTGCCATTATTCCTATTGTTATCCAATCGGCATTATAAATATTAGTTTCTAATTCTATTAATAGTTTTTTTTCTTGACTACTGCTTAAATGAGGAGCAGTTCTAAGACTGTTTAAATCAGCTAATTTATTTATTTCCATTAAATTAGTACCTAAAATAATAAATTATTAACCAAAGGTTCTTCCATTCCAAGCCCATAATGAAGCGGGCACATCCTCGAAAGAAATATAAATTTTATCTATTGGAATTCCAATTTTTTCATAAACAAAATTAGATATTTGCTTTGCCATCTCTGAAGGATTTAAAGAGCCTATCGACTTAATTTCTAAAAAACAACAAGGTCTTTCATCATCAAAATACATTTCTAAATTATCATCTAACTTAGCCATAACAAATCTTTTTGATTTATTTGTTAAAGACGCGACTAATATTGAAATTTCTTCAAGTAATTTCTTCTTATCCTCTATTTTTGCTGAAGTAGAAACATTAATATAAGGCATATTTATGCAGCTAAATTATCTTTTTGAAAATCATTTTGTAGATTAAAAGTTTTATTTTTTAAAACTTTTTTTGATGAAAGATATGCCATATCGTATTGACTTATTCCGTTTTTATAGGGATTGAAAAGGGCATTTTTAGATCTACTTTTTTTGCTCCTTTTGAATTCAATCATTTTTACAAAATTATTAATTATTAATTTAACTTTTTTTTAATAGATGTCTAGCTTTTTTAAAAATCTTTAATTAATTAAATGCAAAATATATTTCTGAATCACAATATGAATAACTATTTATTAAATTTGAATTAGATCACTTAATAATCGTTTTGGAAGTTCTAAATAATTATCAAAGAAAAAAACTTGATGAGAGCAATGATGAAGAATTTTATTCTGACCCAAAATTTGTTTATCATTTAGATGCGAACTTCAGGCAATATCTATCAAATGTTTATAAAAAAGAAATTTCAGACAATTCAACTGTCCTAGATTTAATGTCCAGCTGGGATAGTTACTTACCTCAAGAGAAAAAATATAAAAAAGTTATTGGGCATGGATTAAACAAACAAGAACTTGAGAAAAATAAAATTTTTGATACTTATTGGATACAAAATTTCAATTTAAATCAAGAAATTCCTTTAGGTAATGAAAGTGTTGATTTCTGTTTAATGGTCGCAGCTTGGCAATATTTACAATACCCAGAAAATTTATCTAGAGAAATCGTAAGAATTTTGAGTAATGATGGCAAGTTTATAATATCTTTTTCAAATAGAGCATTTTGGCATAAGGCTCCCAACATTTGGACTTCATCCACTGAAGAAGAGAGAATTAAATATGTAAGAAAAGTCTTAATATCAAACGGATTTAATGAGCCAAGAATAATTAAAAAGTTTAATGAACCAGTCCAAAATATCTTCAATTTTTTTAGTAAAGACCCATTTTATTGCTTGATTGCAAGTAAAAAGTAAATAATACCTTTACTGCATTTCAGATAAAGCTTTGAACAAAGATCTATAGCCATACTTTTAAAGTTTTACTAATATTGGATAGATAATATTAAAAATATGGGCTCTAAAAGAGAAAAATATCCTGAAAAATGCCCTTGGGATCTAGGACCTAATCAACACTTAGCTAAAGAAGAAAACTGGACTTTAAGATTAGGTGAAGCAAACGTGTGTTTTAGCAAAAACAAATTAGACAATAATTATTTTCATGTAATTAGTAATGAAAATGAAGAACAAATTTTAGCCTTCAGAGCAAGACTGCTTTATCAAAAACTACTTGATAAAGGATTTAGATTGGTTGAATAAAAAACTTATTTCAATAAACTTAAATCCTCGAAAACAAACTTTTGTATTTCTTCTTCTTGATTTTGGTTTAAATATTTTATTGATCTCGAATTTAAAATCCAATAATCTTTTTTACCTATATTTATAAATTCATCTTTGTATTCAATTTTTTGAGAATTTGATTCTAGGGTTTTTGGATTAATTTGTTGACTAGTATATTTCTTACTAAGAAAACCAACTCCAGTATCAAAAAATTCCTCAACAAAAATCTCAATAATTGTTCCATGAATTTTTCTATAAACCATATTAATACAATCATCTTTAACCCTATATTTATCTCCTTCATTTCTCCCAGAAACATTCATTTCAATCCCATTTTCAGAACTTTTAAGTAAATTAAAATTATTTTCTGAATGAACTGAATTAAATTCTCTTTTTACCCTGTGAATACACACTTCAAACAATTGAGAAGCAATACTTTTCTTTATGTTTTCTTCATCTATATTTTTAATCTCAGGTTTAAAGTCTTCACCTAATAAGAACTCACCCTCATAAGAATTATCTTCAAATAAATAAGTACACTTGCCTTTATAGCCTTTGAAATCAGTATTCCATGTATATCTTTTTTCATAAGCATTTTTAAAAATATCTTTGCAACTCTGTTCTTTTAAATTTTTCATTATTTTTAATATTTACAAGCAATCATACAAAAAGGCATCTCTAATTGGGATAGAAAGTTTTAATTTATTAAATTGACTATTTTTTTAGGTTTTTTGTCAAAAATTTAAGCCAAAGAGGGGATTTCACCTTTAAGCTGAGAAGCCCATGCCTCAAGACGCGAATCGGTCAAATCAGATTCACTATCCTCATCAAGAGGTAATCCACAAAAGCTTTCTCCAATAACACTTTTAGACTCATCGAATGTATAAGAGGATTTATCTACGTAACCAACCATTTCGGCACCTGCCTTTGTGAAGTAGCTATGAAGTTCTTCCATTGCATCACAATAGTTTTCTGTATATGTGGAAGAGTCTCCTAAACCGAAAATTGCAACCTTTTTCCCTGATAAACTTAGTTCACCAATATCCTCTAAGATTGAATCCCATGCGGTTCCTGATCTTTCTTCATCTGCTCCAGTGTTCCAAGTTGGTATACCACAGATAATTCCATCAAGGCCTTCAAATTCTGAAAGATCATCCACATCAGATACATCTTTAGGTGATTCTGCTGAAGAAATAAAGTTGTGAAGACGATCAGCTACGTCTTCAGTTTTTCCAGTTGTAGTTGCGTAATAAATTCCTACAGTCATAACTTCAAAATGTTTACCTTAGAATAATAAAATCTAAAAACGTGTAATTAATTTCTTAAAAAACTTTTTCATGTAAAATTTTATACTAATTAAAGTATGAAAATTTTTTTGAGGATAATTTAGAAAAAACATTTAAAGCATCGTGTCTAAAAAATTTCAAAATGATATCAATAATCTTATTGAAGAATTTAACTTTAAAGGAGATAAAAAGTTTAAATTAATTGTTTTATTTGGTTTATTGGGAGATTTTGATAGCTTTGAATATGCAATAAACTTAAAAAACTTTATCGATAATCATCAAGATAAAAATTTAGATATTTTTGCCCTTGCTATTGGCAATCAGAAAGGGAAAAATAAATTCTGTAACTTTACTGGCTTTTGTGCAGATAATCTAATAGTTGTTTCTGATAACAAAATCCATAATAATCTAAAAATTTCAGAAGGATTAGATATAGGTTTAGGTGGATGGATCAATATGCTTTTGATGCTATCTGGAATAAATTCTTTTAAAACAATCAAAGAAGTTATCAGAGGTTATACAGGAGATAGTAAAGCGAAACAAATCTATTCAGACCTTGACAAAATTGATTTTTTAAAATTTCTAAAATTTTCAGGTGATTCTTTTAAAAAGGTTTTCGGCGATGGTTATTTGAGACCATTTGAATTGGCAACATTTAGATTAAATAACATGAATGAAATAATCAAAAACTGGGGTGATTATATTCTTCATGAAAAATACCTTCCACAAAGAGGAGCTTCTTTTTTGTTGAATGATAAAAATCAAGTTATTTATAAATTTTTCTCAAGTGATGTTCTTGGATATTCATCGAATATGAGAGATCCTTTAGGATTTTTATCTGATTTAATTAAAGAATAGTTTTTAGAAACTTTTTATGAATGTAGATATATTCGGTTATTTTGCAGCAATTTTAACAACAGCTGCTTTTCTACCTCAATTAATAAAGACTTTAAAAACAAAAAAGGCAGATGATGTTTCTTTGACAACTTTAATAATGTTTATTATCGGGGTTTTTTCTTGGATTATTTACGGATATAAAATTTCATCTACCCCAATATTGATAGCTAATTTAATTACCTTAATCTTAAATCTCTTGATATTAATCTCAAAAATATATTTTTCAAAAACCTTAATGTAACTAAAAACAATTTATTTTTAGATCACTGAATTAAAATTACATTATTAAAATTTTATTATTAATTTAGGACTTAATTTTATTTATCTTGAAAACTTCAAAATGCTGGGTTTGGTTTAAAGGTAGCCTTAACAAAGGTGGGTTTTGGAAAGAGGGTTTTACATGTACTTTTGATGAGAAACCAGGAGTTTTAATAGAAAGTCCTGCTTACGTAACTTGTAGAGTTCCAAATTGGAGAGTTTTGACTAAAGAGCCAGAAGATTTGCATAAATCTCCTTTAATCCCTGATAAAGCAATATGGAAAATAATTTAATTTACACATGGGTAAAAAACTTTTTGACTGGGCGACGGCGAGTTAATATTGCTTTATTAAACATTTAATTATTACCATTTACTCTCTGTTTATAAATATTATTCCTTTCTTAATTTTTGGGTTTTTTCTTGGGAAAAAGAATCCAAGGATTTCTAAATATATTGCAAGACCTCTTATAAGATTTGGCATTCCATTAAGTGTCATGGGTCTTTTATTAAAAGAGGGTATAGATATAAACCTCATTAAAAGTGCATTCTTGGCATTTTCCTTAATTGGATTTTTAATAGTTCTAATAAATATTTTCCCAATATTTAAACAAAGTCTCCCAAATTACACCTTGCAGCTTGCTGGCCTAATAGGTAATACATCATTTCTTGGAATACCAATTGCAATAGCTCTTCTCCCTTCAAAAACTATAAACTTTACTATCGGATTTGACTTAGGAACAACACTATTCGCTTGGATATTTGGACCTTTTTTTCTTCAAGAAAAATCCCAAAATAAGAATATACCAAATATCGAAGGCTTATTAAACGCATTGATAAATAGTCCTGCATCAAGAGGAATCATTGGTGTACTTTTGGCATATCTTTTCCAAATAAATGAGATATTAGGCAATTACCTTTGGATCCCTGCAAGAATAGTTATTGCTTTGGCAATAATAATTGTGGGCACAAGGCTAGGAATAATAACAAATCAAAAGAGTAAAATTTTTGATCTTAATAAAGAAATTAAATTTTCAATTCTATTAAAGTTATTTATTCTTCCTTTTATTGTTTTTTTAATAAGCAAATTTTTAAATTTTGACTTCTATCAATCATCAGCAGTAATTCTTCAGGCAGGGACCCCAACGGCAATATCCACAATTTTAATGGCGGAGGCTTATAACGTGAAACAAAAAATCGCATCAAAAATTCTTTTTACTACAACTTTAATTTCCATAGCTACAATTCCTCTCTTAAAAATTCTTGTGAATACATTAAACTGAAAACTTAGGATTTTAAAATGCATGATTTTTGACTAATGTAAAGATAATATCCGGATAACTACATAATGTCTTAAGATTTATATTATGAAGTCAGCGAACCCTGAAAATGAATATATCCCTTTAGATCTCAGGATTTCTGTGAGAAGGAATACTCTAAGACTCATCTCAGAGATGGCTCAAGATATGGGAATAAGCATTAATGAAGTTTTTAGTTTTTTGGCAGAAGATTCTGTCATCGATCTCGAATTACTTGAAGATTTGAATGAAATTGAAATCCCCAGTAAGTGCAGCCTTAATGATCTAAAAAAAGCTATTCTTAAACAAAGACTTTGCTAAAATTTTTCAACTTTTCTATTTTTCCAGTTAGATTTATAACCACTATCCACTAAAAGCTCTGAATACTTATTTAAATCACTTTTCTGAATTCGCCATAAATTGTAAATACCAAATTCACCCAATTTTTGATGATTAATATTTGACCAATGCTTTTGACTGGATGAGTATTCATCTATAACTACCAATAAAGATTTGTATTCATAATCAGGCTTATCCTCATAATTTTCTCTCCTATCAGTATTTAACCTGTCTGAAAGATTAATTAATCCTTCTTTAGTGTTTGGTTCATAAATAACTATTTGTCTCGAATAATAATGTAAGGAAGGTTTTCTTATCCCAATCATCGCTAAAGTTTCTTGCCCCTCACGAATATCTGAAATTAGTTTTGAGATATTCCTCAAAGGTAATTGCCTAGAGGTATCTGCTAATTTTCTAATTGGCGACATCAAAAAAGATTGGCCAATTAAAAGTAAAATCTGAAGATAAAGTAAGATATTTTTGGATTTTAAAGAAAATAAAATTATTGCAAAAAGTGTAAATGAAGAGAAGAACAATTTGGCTTTGAAAATTATCCCAGAGCTTATTAGTTCAGATACAAGATTAGGCATTTCAGGATCATTTATTGAACTTATCCATATATTTGAGAAAAAGAATGCTAATGAGACACCAAACAAAATTAAAATATTAAAAATCCATAAATATAAATAACTTTTATTTGGATTTTTTAAGTTTATAAAGCTATTACTAATTAAGATTGCCGCTGCAGGAATTGCTGGCAACCAATAACTTGGTAGTTTCGTAGCAGAAATACTAAAGAAGATTAAAACTGATGTTAACCAACATAGAGAATATGTATAAAGGGTTTCAGCGACATTGCAACTTTCTTTTGAACTTTTAAAGAAATCCTTAAAAGCTTTAAATATACCGTGATATAAAAAAGGGGTGAATGGTAATGAAGCCAATATCATTATGTAAAGAAAAAACCAGAATGGTTCTGCATGATTATTTACAACTGAGGTATATCTTTGAAAATTATGATAACCAAAGAAATTGTCCCAAAAAGGCCTTCCTTCTTTTATGAGTTCTAAGACATACCATGGAACACTTATAAGGCTTGTTATTAAAAAACCTTTCTTAGGGTTTATCTTACAGAGTAACCTTTTCCAATCCTTCTGAATAAATAAAAAAGATGTAATAGTCAATGTTGCCAAAACAAATGCAACAGGTCCTTTAGTTAAAATTGCAAAACCTAAAAATACCCACGCTGAAATGCATTGATCATTATTATCACTTGCCATTCTTCTCCAAAACAAAAGCAGGCTAATCCCTAAAGTTCCAGTTAAAAGAGCATCACTAACGGCAGTTCTACTCCAAATAATTATTAATGGAGACAGCGCAAAGCCTAATGATGCAACTATTGGAGTTAGGAATTGCCTGTCACCCTTCTGTGGCCAACAAAACAAAGTATCTCCAATCATCAACATTAAGAATAAAGATCCCAATGCTGAAGGCAGTCTTGCGGAGAGTGTCCCTAAACTATCCCAAATCTCGTTTTTCGGTAATGAGTAAAAAAAACCCATTAGCCAATAAATTAGTGGAGGCTTATCAAAACGGAACATTCCATTGACTTTTGGAGTTAACCAATCACCTGATTCACCCATTGCCCGTGCAGCAGCAGCAAATAAAGGAGGAGTTTCATCCACTAGTCCTGTAGTCCCTAAACCTAGGAAAAAAATTATGATCCCAGGAACTAAAACTATCAATAAGGTTATGAGCCTTTTTTTTGTTTTAATAAGAATCATTTAATGTATTTATTTTACTTATATTCGTTGATTACCTTATTAAGCCAGTTCACAACCTTGTTAGCAAATATATTTGTAGAAGCATTTTCTTCTACCCATTTTCTACAATTTTTACGCTTTATCTTATCAATAATCTCTATATAGGAAACCAGGGATTCTTTATCATCAGGATCAGCAAGATAACCCGTTTGCCCGTGCTGAATAATTTCACTAGGGCCTCCCCTTTTATAAGCAATAACTGGCACCCCACACGCTAAAGCTTCAACAACAACATTCCCATATGCCTCATTCCATTTCGGAGTATTTAGCAAAACCCTACATTTACCAAGTTCTTTTTGTAATTCATAAGTTGCTAAAAATCCCCTCCAATCTACAGTACCTTCAGGAAATGATTTTTCTATCTTTGAGGCATAGCTCTCATCTTCTATATATCCCCAAACATTTATTTTTTCACCTAGTTCATTTGCTACATAAACTGCATCTTCTAAACCTTTCTCCGGTGCTACTCTTCCAACCCAAGCTAGGGGTCCCTTTACTGAATCTTGGAAAATATAATTATCTAATTTAAAACCATTACCAATAATTGTTGGTTTTTTTATGAATGGATAATCCTTAGCTTGAGTTTTAGAATGAAAAGCAAAGTTATGTGGATGTTTGGAATATACATTTGAGATTAAATTACTTATTACCGAACTTTCAGAACCCATACTAATAATATGTGCAATGGGGATCTCTAAATTTAAAGTCATCCAAATAGGCAACCAATCATAAGACATGTTTAACAATACATCTGATTGTTTAGCGATTTCTAATCCCTTTTCAAGCATTCCTGCTAGAAGTGAATTGTCTGGGATAATTACAGGAGAATTATAATTTTGATGCTGCCAACTAATTTGATCTTCACCTTCTACATAATGTAATTTTGCTTTTTCATTGCTTTTATATAATTTAGAATTTTTAGGGGCTATCACTTCTACTGAGTGACCTAAATTAAGCAAACCTGAAACTAAAGAATTTAATGTTAATTCAACTCCTCCACCTTTACCGCTTCCCAAGAAACCTATTGGAGTACTTATCAAAACTATTCGCATTATTAGACTTTTTACACCAATAAACTAACTAAATAGTAGTATCCTTAAATTTATTTTCCCACAAAGACCTTCTCTGGCTAACAAAAAATACCGAGATAAGAACAAAAGCCACTCCTATCCATTGAACAATAGTAAGTCTTTCATCTAACCAAACACCTCCACTTAGAAGAGCAAATACAGGAGTTAAAAATGCGAGGGTACTAAATCCAGTTATTTCTTTATTATTAGCAAAGTAGAAAAACAATCCATAAGCTATGGCTCCGCCAAAAATACTTGCAAATGACATGAGTCCCCAATCAAATATTGACCAATCTGGGATTATTTGAAAATTTGATTGTAAGCAATGCTTAAAAATTAAGGGCACACTCCCTAAAACCATGTGCCATCCAGTAACTGCGACTGGATCACTTTTAGTGCAGGTGAATCGAATTAAAATTGTTCCTATTGCCATAGCGAGTGAAGCTGCAAGCATCCAAAGTTCTCCATAATTAAAAGCTATTTCGCTCATAGACTTATCAGACATTAACCACAAATTTTCTAAAAATTCTTGCGGAACTCCTAAGAAAACTATTCCTCCTAGTCCAAAAAGTAAGCCTAGCCATCCTATTGGATTAATTAAATTTCCAAAAATAAACCTTGCTAAAATCGCCACCAAAAGGGGCTGAGAATCAATCAATACAGACCCCAAGCCTGCTCCAGTTTTTTCTATCCCATAGGTTAAAAACAATTGAAAAAAAGTTGCGTCGACAATTGTAAAAACAAAAAACCACTTCAAATCACATTTATAAATTTTTAAATCTCTTTTAAACAAATATGTTGTTATTAGAACAAGAATTCCTGCGGGAAGTAATCTTAAAGAAGCAACAAACTCAGGGCCAGCACTAGATACTAAGGGCGTCATAGCCGCCATTGAAGTACCCCAAAGTGCAAAAGGGAGTATCATTAAAAACCAATTTAAGATTGAATTCATTAAGTCTGCTGATAGTCTTTTTAAAGTAGTTTTACGTATTTACCTTAAAAGAATGATTTGGCCTTTTAGACGAAAGTCAAAAAAAAGAATGGCTCGTATCGTAATTGATGAGCCTATTACAAGTTCAACAAGAGTTTCTGTCCTAAAAGCTCTTAAACAAATTGAGGATAGAGAATTTCCTGCTTTAATCGTAAGGATTGATTCACCAGGGGGGACTGTAGGTGATAGCCAAGAAATATACTCTGCTATTAAAAGACTAAAAGATAAAGGATGTAAAGTTATTGCTAGTTTTGGAAACATATCAGCCTCTGGAGGAGTTTACATTGGTGTTGCATCTGACAAAATAGTTGCGAATCCGGGCACAATTACAGGATCCATTGGTGTGATTATAAGAGGAAATAACTTATCTGAATTATTAAATAAAATTGGCATAAAATTCGAGACTGTCAAAAGCGGCGTATTTAAAGATATACTTTCTCCTGATAAACCTTTAAGTGAAGAAGGCAGAAGACTACTTCAAGGTCTGATAGATGAAAGCTATAAACAATTCACTGAAGCTGTCGCTGATGGAAGAAATTTACCTGTTGAAGAAGTAAGAAAATTTGCAGATGGAAGAATTTTTACTGGTACACAGGCAAAAGAATTAGGTCTTGTTGATGAGGTTGGAGATGAATTTGTTGCGAGGGAACTTGCTGCAAAAATGGTTAATATTGATCCTAAAATACAGCCATTAACATTCGGGAAGAAAAAAAAGAAAATACTCGGCCTAATCCCTGGCAGTAAAATCATTGAAAAAGTTTTTAATAATATCTTTTTTGAGATTGATTCATCCAATAAAATACTTTGGTTATATAAGCCCTAAATAATATGTATGAAAAAATGAAAGATGATTATAAAATTACATTTATTCGAGGAGCTACAACAGCATCTGGGAACTCTGTTAAGGAAATTGAAGATGCCGTAGTGGAATTAATAGATGAATTAATTTCACGAAACAATCTTATTAAGACAAACTTATTATCCATTACCTTTACCGCAACAAAAGACTTAGATGCATGTTTCCCTGCTTCGATTGCGAGGAAATGTAATGGACTTGATTCAGTAGCATTTTTAGACTGTCAACAAATGTATGTATCTGATGATGTCAATTTTTGTATAAGAATAATGGCACAAGTTTTATTACCTTCAAACAAACTTGTAAAGCATCCCTATTTAAGAGGAGCTGCAAAATTAAGGACCGATAGATGTTAACCTTAATACAACAATTTTCAACTTTAAATTTGGATAGAATCCTCTAAACCTTAAAAAGTTAATTTAATCAATGTTAAAACAAACAAAGAAACTTGCTTTAAATTTTAAAATTTTAAGATTACTTCTTATTCCCACAATTTTAGTTTCAACCACATACTTCAAAAACATACAAGAAGCTAAAGCAGGCTTAGAATTCCAATGGGATCAAGACTCCGCTTACAGAAGATTAAAGTGGTTTCAAAGAGAAAATAGAAAAAGATTTAAAAATAGAATTTATTTTTTCTTAAGACCATCTGATAGAAATGCTGAGCTCTTAAAAATAAATCTAGCCATCCCTGAATCATTCAAAGCAACTCTAGAAAAGGAAAAGATAAGTCTTTGCAAGGTAAGAATAGGCGGTTTTGAAAGTCGAACCAAATGTCTAGAAAATATTCCTGCTGATATTGAAATTAATGCAGAAGAATCATCCTTGCGTTCAATAGATATCTACCCTTACAGCCCAATACCAGCTGATAAAGAAAGTTATGCAATTCTCCTAAAAGTCTACAATCCAAAAAAATCAGGACTATACCAATTCCATTCATATGGGCAAGCTAAAGGAAAATCATTTTCAAGATATTTAGGAAGCTGGACTATAGTGATCGAATAAATGGTAAATTAATTATGGATAATAAAAAAAATGACTAAAAGAACTTTTGGCGGAACTTCAAGGAAAAGAAAACGCGTATCTGGTTTTAGAGTAAGAATGCGATCTCATACTGGTAGAAGAGTTATTAAAAGCAGAAGACAAAAAGGTAGAGAGAGAATAGCTGTCTAACACTTAATTTATTAAATGGCCTTACCTAAAGATATGCGTTTAAAAGGTCATAGGACTTTTAAATATATCCATAAAAATTCCATAAAATATTATGGGAAATTAATGACTTTTAAACTGGTAAAATCAAATCCCGAAATTCTCTCATCCCATAAACTCAAAATTAAACCCAACAACTTAAAGGTTGCAATTGCTATTAGCAAGAAAGTTTCAAAGAAAGCTGTAGAAAGAAATAAAATAAGAAGATTTTTGCAAGAGTGGTTGTTAACAAACATTAACAAAATTAATAACCACAAACCTTATTGGTTACTTGTTAACCTTAGGTTTGGGGAATTCTGCAATGATAAAAATAGACTTCTGGAGGAATTTCAAAACTTAATGTTCAAATCTCATCTCATCAAATGATTAATATGAATGAAGAAACCTTTTACGAAGGTGGTCCTGCAAAAAGTGACTTAATAATAAATCTACTAGCAGGAATAACTATTCTTGGTTTGCCATTTACCTTTGCTGCAATTGTTAGAGCCTTGTGGTTGAGATATAAAATTACAAACAAGAGAATTACAATAGATGGGGGCTGGTTTGGTAAAAACAAAACACAAGTTTCAATAAACAAAATTGAAGAAATCAGATCAATTCCAAGGGGATTCGGATCATATGGTGATATGGTTCTTATTCTTAATGACGGTTCAAAAGTTGAGATGAAGTCATTACCCCTATTCAGAGAAAAGCAAAAATTTATAGAAGAGCATATAAACAAAAGTCTACAAACACCAAATCTTAATGAGGTTGAAGGATTTGCTACTAAATCCTAAATTAATTAATTACAAAAATCTTTCTTTCTTGTAAAATAAAATGATTACTAAAATTACACTCTTTTTAATATCGTGATAGGGTTCATTTCTGAAAAACTACTTATCCCGATTCTAGATTTTTTCTACGGTTTAGTCCCAAGTTATGGTTTAGCAATTGTTGCTTTAACAGTTGTTATTAGAATTGCACTTTTCCCATTAAGCGCTGGTTCCATTAGAAGTGCCAGAAGGATGAAAATTGCACAACCCGTAATGCAAAAAAGACAAGCAGAAATAAAATCTAAGTTTTCAGGTGATCCAAAGAAGCAACAAGAAGAATTAGGAAAACTAATGAATGAGTTTGGTAGCCCTCTTGCTGGTTGCCTTCCATTAATTGTTCAAATGCCAATTCTGTTTGCACTGTTTGCTACTCTCAGGGGCTCACCATTTGCTGACGTTCCTTACAACATCAATCTTAAGGTCATTCCTCAAGATCAAATTGCCGCTATTGATCCAAAACCATATAAATCCCCAAGACACTCTATATTTATTACAGAAAAATCTCATTTCCCTGTTGTAGCGACTATTCCTAATGGAACAAAATTAGGAACAGAAGAATCAATCAAAATAAATTTGCAAACAACTAATGGTAACAGCTATTCCGAAGTTCTATCCAATTACGACAATGGTTCAAAATTTCTTCCTACATGGAAAGTTGCAAAAGGATCCGAAAATATAAAAGTTTCCCAAGACGGTACAGTTACAGCAATCAAACCTGGTGATGCAACGATTGAAGCAAAAATTCCTGGTCTAGCTGCTAAAAGTGGATTTCTTTTTATTAAAGCACTTGGTCAAGTTGGCTTTTATGTAGATGGTTCTATTAACTGGGATATTGCTGCACTTGTTGGTGCATTTGGATTGACTTTACTTCTCTCTCAAGTTTTGTCTGGCCAAGGGATGCCAGCAAACCCTCAGCAATCCACAGCTAACAAAATCACCCCAGTCATGATTACTGGTATGTTTCTGTTTTTCCCACTCCCTGCAGGAGTTCTACTATATATGGTGGTTGCAAACATATTCCAAGCATTTCAGACCTTTCTTCTTAACAAAGAAGCTCTTCCTGAGAATCTCCAGAAAATTTTGGATCAACAATTAGTGGGGAAAAATGAGGCAATCACAACTACTGCTTCAACCATTTCAGAAAAAAGATTACCTTTTGAACCTAATAGTAAAAAATAGTCTTAATTTTTAATAATGAATTCTTGGTGTAAAAATTTAGAATTACTTATAAAATCAAGAACTTCATTAATTTGGGTAAAGACTAAAGAAGAGGAAAGATTAGAAAAACTAATTAATTTCTCATGTGAAAAATTAAATATAAAAAGATATGTTTGTTGGGATTGCGTTAACGGCATTAAAGGCCTAGTCAACGATAAAGGAAAGTTTTCTAACAATCCATTAGGCGTTCTTAATTGGCTTAAAGAACAAAATCCTGAATCATCGACATTATTATTAGTTAAAGATTTTCATAAATTTTATGAGGATCCATCTATAAATAGAACTATTAAAGAACTATCTTCTTCTCTTAAGGAAACTAATCATAATTTAATTATCAGTTCACATATATTTCCATCCTCTGAAGAGCTTGATGAATTAATGACAATTGTTAACTTACCCTTACCTAATCAAAAAGAATTGAAAAATTTAATCAAAACAATTGCAATAAATACTAACTCAAATCTTGATGAACAAGACTTAAACGAACTTTCTATAGCTTCAAGTGGATTAACTGAAATCAAAGTAAAACAAGTTACTGCAAAGGCACTTGCCCAAAGAGGAAAAATAAGTAAAGAAGATATCAAAGATATTCTTGAAGAGAAAAAACAAGTTATCGCCAGAAGTGAAATTCTAGAATTTTTTGAAGCTAAATCAAGTCAAGAAGATATTGGTGGTTTAAATGTTTTAAAAGTTTGGCTTAATCAAAGATACAGGGCTTTTTCTAAAGAAGCCAGAGAATATGGACTACCTATCCCAAAAGGAGTCTTACTTGTTGGAGCGCAAGGAACTGGAAAATCACTTACTGCAAAATCAATATCCAAAAGCTGGTCTATGCCCCTTCTTAGGTTAGATGTAGGAAGACTATTTTCGAGCCTTGTTGGTTCAAGCGAGGCAAGAACAAGAGAAACAATATCTAGAGCTGAGGCCATGTCGCCATGTATCCTTTGGATCGATGAAATTGACAAGGGTTTTGGTGGAGACGCTAGGAGTGATGGTGGGACTAGTCAAAGGGTATTGGCAAGTTTGTTAACTTGGATGGCTGAAAAAGAATCCGCTGTATTTGTAATTGCCACAGCTAATGCTATAGATAAGCTTCCTGCTGAATTATTAAGGAAAGGCAGGTTTGATGAGATATTTTTTCTTGATTTACCAAATTCAGAAGAAAGGTTAAGCATTCTTGATTTACACTTAAAAAAAAGAAGACCAAGTTACAGTTTCCCTCTTTCTACAATTATTGACAGAACAGATGGATTCTCAGGAGCAGAACTTGAACAAGCAGTAATAGAGGGAATGCATATTTCATTCTCTGAAAATAGAGAGCTTATGGAGAAAGATTTAATAAAGGCAGTTTCTGAACTAGTTCCATTATCCAGAACAGCTAAAGAACAAATTGATTTACTTAAGGCGTGGTCCTCTACTGGGAGGGCCCGTTCCTCATCGTAATTAAATTTTAATTTATTTAAGTTATTGCATAAGTTAGGAATCATTAATTTAGTTAATTTTTCATCAAAAATACCTAATAATGAATCTAGATTAACTATCTTAAATTAATGTATAGATAAAAAAGAGTGTTAGATCAAAAATTAATAAGGGAAAATCCATCATCTGTTGAAGAGAGTTTATCCCTTAGGGGAAAAGTTTTTAATATATCCCCCATACATGAATTAACTATTAAAAAAAAAGAAATTGATATAGAAATATCGAATCTACAATCTGAGAGTAAAAAATTAAGCAAATTAATTGGTCAAGAAATTAACAAATCTCAAAACAATAATTCTCCAGAACTGGATAATTTAAAGAAAAAGGGGAATGAATACAGAATCAAAATTTCTGAATTTGAAGAGAAACAAAGAATATTAGATAAACAAATAAATAATGAGATTAATAATTTACCAAATTTCCCTAGCAAAGATGCACCTATTGGAAAGAATGAAAGTAATAATGTCCAAATAAAAACATGGGGTGAGCGCTGGATAACAGATAATCTTAAATCTCACTGGGAAATAGGCGAAAGTCTTAATCTTTTTGACTCTATAAAATCAACAAAAATATCAAAAAGTCGTTTTATTACACTTGTTGGGAATGGCGCCAAATTAGAAAGAGCATTAATTAATTTTATGCTCGACATACACAATAAAAACGGTTATTTAGAGTTAATGCCTCCAGCCTTAGTAAATTCAGAAAGTCTTAAGGGATCTGGACAATTACCTAAATTTTCAAATGAAAGTTTTAAGTGTGTTAATGATGATTTATGGCTGTCGCCAACAGCTGAAGTTCCACTAACTGCTTTTCATAGAAATGAGATTATTGATCCTAATCAGTTACCTATTAAGTATGTTGCATATAGCCCATGTTTTAGGCGAGAAGCAGGAAGTTACGGAAGGGATACTAAAGGTTTAATAAGACTTCATCAATTTAATAAGGTAGAGCTATATTGGTTTTGTGATCCAAGGAAATCTCAAGAGGCTCATAAAAAAATTACTTCTGATGCAGAAAGCATTTTAAAAAAGCTCAATCTACCCTATAGATTGGTAGATATTTGTACTGGAGACTTAGGATTTTCCTCTAGTAGAACTTTTGATCTAGAAGTCTGGCTACCCAGTAGTCAATCTTATAGAGAAATTTCAAGTTGTAGCAATTGCTTAGACTTTCAAGCACGCAGATCATCAATAAGAACAAAAATTGACAAAAAAAATACATATTTACACACCTTAAATGGAAGTGGGCTTGCTATTGGAAGAACAATGGCTGCGATTCTTGAGAATGGCCAACAAACAGATGGGTGCGTTAAGATTCCAGATGCTCTAGTTCCATATTTTGGAACAAATGTTTTAAAAACTGCTTAACATAAAATAATGAATGTTTTAACTTCAATAACAGTTCTAGGATTTCTCATTTTCTTTCATGAGATGGGGCATTTTCTTGCAGCAATTTTACAAGGTATCTACGTTGATGGATTTTCAATTGGTTTTGGTCCCCCAATAATTCAGAAGAAATATAAAGATATCACTTATTCATTTAGGGCATTTCCTTTAGGTGGCTTTGTTTCCTTTCCTGATGAAGAACTAAATAATATTGACCCAAAAGATCCAAATCTTTTAAAAAATAGGCCGATAGTTCAGAGAGCTATTGTGATTTCCGCTGGAGTATTCGCTAACTTAATTCTTGCATACACTATCCTTATTATAAATGTAACTACTGTTGGCATTCCATTTGATCCGGAACCGGGTATTTTAGTTTTGGCTACTCAGCCAGATAAGGCTGCTTCTATTGCTGGCTTACAGCCAGGAGATAAAATCTTGAAAATTGAAGCTAGCATTTTAGGAGTTGGTGATCAAGCTGTTTCCACTTTAGTAAAAGAGATTCAAAAATCATCAGATGAACCAATCTCATTACAAATTGAAAGAGATGGAGTGTTTAAAGATTTAACTTTAGTTCCAAAAAATGTTGATGGGAAAGGAACAATAGGAGCTCAATTACAGCCTAATGTAAGAAAAGAAACTAAAAATACAAAAAATGTTTATGAACTTTTTAAATACACCAATAATGAGTTTGCATCACTTTTGGTAAAAACAATTCAAGGTTACAAAGGATTAATAACAAATTTCTCCTCAACAGCTCAACAACTAAGTGGGCCAGTAAAAATAGTTGAGATTGGCGCTCAACTATCTCAACAAGGAGGAACAGGGATATTATTATTTGCGGCTTTAATTTCTATTAATTTAGCAGTTCTCAATTCATTACCTTTACCACTATTAGATGGAGGTCAACTTGTTTTCACTTTGATTGAAGGGTTAAGAGGAAAACCTGTCCCAATTAAGATACAAATGGTTGTCACTCAATCCAGTTTTTTTCTTTTGGTAGGACTAAGTGTGCTGCTCATTATTAGAGATACTAGTCAACTCTTAATTGTACAAAGATTATTTAACCAATAAAAAAGTTTCAAAAATAGTTTGTCAAGATGTTAATATAGAAAATAATTTTAAAATTTTTTTAAATGGCGAAAAAGTCCATGATTGCGAGAGAAGTCAAACGCAAAAAGCTCGTAAATAAATATGCTGCAAAAAGAAAATCATTATTGGATGAATTTAAAGCCGCAAAGGATCCAATGGAAAGGTTAGAAATACATAGAAAGATTCAAGGCCTTCCAAGAAACTCTGCTCCAAATAGAATTAGGAATAGATGTTGGGCGACTGGTAAACCAAGAGGGGTTTATAGAGATTTTGGCCTTTGCAGGAATCAGTTGAGACAAAGAGCTCACAATGGTGAACTTCCAGGTGTAGTTAAATCAAGTTGGTAGTTAAAGTTGTTTATTTTAAGTTTTAAACAAAAATTTGATAATTTTGAGAAGATTAAATTTTAATTCTGGGACATTTTTAAAAATTTTTATAGCTTATCTAAATAATTTACTCAATATGTCCCTATAAAATGTAAGAATAAATTATGTATAGATTTATAATTTAAAAAGTGGAAGGACAAAATAAGTCGATCACGTTTGACGGACGAGAGATACGACTAACAACAGGACTATATGCTCCTCAGGCAAATGGATCAGTAATGATTGAGTGTGGAGACACCTCCTTATTAGTTACAGCAACACAAACTACTAAAAAAGAAGTTTCAGACTTTCTACCTCTAATTTGTGATTACGAGGAAAAACTTTATGCTGCCGGAAGAATTCCAGGCGGGTTTATGAGAAGGGAGGGTCGTCCTCCAGAAAGAGCAACTTTGATCTCAAGATTGATAGATAGGCCGATGAGACCTCTTTTCCCTTCTTGGATGAGAGATGAAATTCAGATTGTTGCTTCCTGCCTTTCTCTAGATGAAAGGGTCCCCGCAGATGTACTTGCAGTTACAGGTGCATCAATTGCAACTTTACTAGGAGAAATACCATTTTATGGGCCAATGGCTGCTGTTAGAGTTGGTCTTATAGGCGATGATTTCATCCTAAATCCGAGCTATAGAGAAATAGAAAGAGGCGATCTAGACATTGTTGTAGCTGGTTCACCTGACGGTATCGTAATGATTGAAGCAGGTGCTAATCAATTATCCGAGCAGGATACTATTGAAGCAATAGATTTTGGGTATGAATCTGTTACTGAACTTATCAAATCTCAAGAAGATTTACTTAAAGAGTTAGAAATAAAACAGGTTAAACCAGTAGAACAGAAAGAGGATAAAACTTTAGCCTCTTATTTGGAAAAAAACTGCACTAAACCAATTAATCTTGTTTTAAAAAAGTTTGAGCAAACAAAAGATGAAAGGGATCTTGAACTTGAGAAAATAAAGCTAGACACTCAAAGCAAAATTGAATCCTTAAAAGATGACAACCAATTAAAAGTTTTAATCTCAGAGAACGAAAAGTTAATTCACTCTGATTTCAAAAAACTTACTAAGAAGTTAATGAGGGCTCAAATTATTACTGATAGCAAAAGAGTTGATGGGCGCGATCTCGACGAAGTCAGAAAGATATCTGCGAGTGCAGGAATATTACCTAAAAGAGTTCATGGTTCAGCCTTGTTCCAAAGAGGGCTTACTCAAGTTCTTTCTACTACTACCCTTGGCACACCAAGTGATGCACAAGAGATGGATGATCTTAACCCTAGCACAGAGAAAACTTATCTACACCACTATAACTTTCCACCATATTCTGTTGGTGAAACAAGACCAATGAGGACTCCCGGGAGAAGAGAGATTGGTCATGGAGCATTAGCGGAAAGAGCCATAATTCCTGTCCTGCCTAACAAAGAAACATTCCCATATGTATTACGTGTAGTAAGTGAGGTCTTAAGTTCTAATGGTTCCACATCTATGGGATCTGTATGTGGAAGTACACTCTCCTTGTTAGATGCAGGTGTCCCTTTAAAAGCCCCAGTAAGTGGAACTGCAATGGGATTAATTAAAGAGGATAAAGAAGTAAGAATACTTACTGATATTCAAGGGATTGAAGATTTCCTAGGAGATATGGATTTCAAAGTTGCAGGGACAGAGAAAGGAATTACCGCACTCCAAATGGACATGAAGATAACAGGATTACCAGTATCAGTTATTTCTGATGCAATTAAAAAAGCTCGTCCGGCTAGATTGCATATATTAGAAAAAATGCAAGAAGCCATTGACAAGCCTCAAGACTCATTATCTCCACATGCTCCAAGGTTGTTAAGCTTTAGAATAGATCCAGAATTAATCGGAACGGTTATTGGCCCTGGGGGAAGGACTATTAAAGGAATTACCGAAAGAACTAACACAAAAATAGATATAGAAGACGGTGGAATTGTTACTATCGCCTCTCATGATGGAGCAGCTGCGGAAGAAGCACAAAAAATTATTGAAGGTCTAACGAGGAAAGTTCACGAAGGTGAGATTTTTTCAGGTGTAGTAACGAGGATAATCCCAATAGGCGCATTTGTTGAAATTCTTCCAGGTAAAGAAGGTATGGTTCATATTTCTCAATTATCTGAAGCAAGAGTTGAAAGAGTTGAGGATGTAGTAAGGCAAGGTGATGAAGTAACAGTTAGAGTACGTGAAATTGATAGTAGAGGAAGGATTAATCTCACCCTACGTGGTGTTGCACAAAATGGAGGGATGTCCTACCCAGAGCCAACTCCAACACCAGTTGCACCGCTTAGCTAAGAATTAAGAGGATATAAATCATATTTTTTAATTATTTGTTTAATTTGAAAACATATATTTTTATGTTTTTGCTTATTATTTGATGCGATAATTATTCCGCCTTGTCTAAAGTTTGAATTACCGTAAGAAAGGTCTTCATTATCTAAATTTGTAATAGAACCCCCTGCCGCTCTTAAGATAGCTTCCGGTGCTGCAAAATCCCAATCTTTTGGCGAACTTTTACCTGGCAAACTTAATGAAATATAAATATCTGATTCACCCCTAATAATAGAGGCTATTTTGCAACCAACACTTCCCATTACATTTACTTTCCTAAATCCAACTTTATTAATTAAATTATTTAGAGATTCATTTCTATGATTTTTACTCGTTACTATCGTCATTTCACGCAGAGATTTTTGATTTTGGAAACTAGCTTTTTTTAATGATCCGTCTTTTTTTTCGCACCAAGTATCTTTACTATCTGTAAGCCAAAGTTCGCCTCTCTCTGGAATTAAAACCAAGCCAATCAAAGGTGTTTTTTCATAATTCAAGGCCAAATGCATCGCATAATTTACCGTGCCCTGAATAAAGTCCTTTGTTCCGTCTAGTGGGTCAAGGATCCAAATCCATTCAGAATTGGGAACAAAATCATTATCTTCTATTTTTACATTTTCTTCACTCAAGATATTCCAATCAACTTCTTTATAATTTTTATTAATTCTTTTAATTATCAGATCATTAACTTCTAAATCTGCCACTGTAACTGGGTCTAAGCCATTTTTAGTCTTTATGATTTCTTTTGAATAATTTGGATTCTTTAATATTCTTGAATAGTGAAGCAATAGATCTGATGCTTCCCAGCTGAAAACTCGTAGATCATCGATAAGATTATTAATATCAACACCAATCGGTAACTTAACCACAATATGAATATTAATTCCTCATTCTCTCATAGAAGAGAAGAACCTGAAAGTGGCGTTTTGTATTTAGTTGGGACACCTATTGGTAATTTGAATGATATTTCTTCTAGGGCAATAAACATTCTTAAAAATGTTTCATTAATTGCATGCGAAGATACTAGACAAACAAAGAAAATTACTAACCGTTTTGAAATAAATAATAGACTGATAAGTTTTAATAAATACAACTCACTAAACAGAATTCCCAAAATAATCAATTTCCTTAAAGAAGGTAAATCAGTAGCACTTGTAAGTGATGCTGGAATGCCTAGCATTTGTGATCCTGGAGAGGATCTTGTAAAAAATGTCAAGATACATAATCTAGAAACTATTTGTGTCCCAGGACCATCTGCTGCTTTAACAGCTCTTATATCAAGTGGGTTCCCAGCTTCAAAATTTATTTTTGAGGGATTTCTACCAAAGAAGAAAAATGAAAGAGAAAAAATACTTTCAGAAATAAGTAAGAATGAAAAGACAACTATAATTTTCGAATCTCCGCATCGTTTTAATAAACTTTTAAATGAATTAAAAAAACACTGCGGGGGGCAAAGAGAAATTAGCGTATCAAGAGAATTAACTAAAAAGTTTGAGGAACAAATTAATAATAAGATAGATGATATTATAGATACTTTTAAAAATCGAGAAATAATTGGTGAGATAACAATTGTAATAAAAGGAATTCAGAGAAATAATCAAATAGAATTACATGAATCTATCTTAAAAAAAGAAATCGAAGAATTAATAAATGCTGGACTCAGTCTTTCAGCTGCTTCCAAATATTTGGCAAAAAAGAAAAACCTTAAAAAGAATTTGATTTATAATTTGTATTGCTAGTCACTATTACAATTACTAAAGATGTTTTTCAAGTTAAAGGGGATTTTATTCAACAGTACTATAAATATTATTTTCTTTTTTTTATTACTAATTGGCATTCAAAACAGTTCAAATAAAGCTAAGGTTAATTTACTAATGGATGAAACTATTCCATTACCAATAAGTTTCATTATGGGAACAAGCTTTATTAGTGGTTCCTTAATTGGAGGATTTGTATCATTAAATTTCATCAACTCAAATAAATCTTCATAGAGCTATTAAAACATCTGAACTAACTATTCTGGATATTCCACGTGATAACAAAATTGGAGCTGTAATTTTAAATACATCGCTATTAGGAACCTTTATGATTTTTTGCTCTTTTTTAGTTGACCTTTTTGCAGTTTTTAGATCATAAAATATTTCAATAGTATTTCTGCTTAGATCTTTTTCGGATAAAAAATTCCACTCAACGTATTCTTTCAATAATTTTGTTTTTAATTCAATTTGTTTGTCAACAATCATATAAACAACTTTAGGTAAATCAACTTCCTTTATTGATACTGAAGATAAATCTTGCTGAGGTTTGTTATCTATTTCTAAATTTAAAGGTGCAATTTCAAGAAATGTACTTTCAGGAAAAGAATAGTCACTTTTCAAGTCGTCAGATATTCTTTCTAAATTATTATTATGAGAAGTGTTTGCATAATCTAAATCTTGATGCTGTCTAGATTCTTTGAACTTTTTAGTAAGTTTATTTAATTCATTAAATTTATCTTCTCCAAGGCTTCTCTTCAAGTGTCTTATTATTGTAACTTTCGTGAAATTAAATTTTTCAGAAATTTCTTCTAAAGTTTTATTTTTAGTAAAATCATCAATTATTTCTGTTTTTTCATTTTCAGAAATTCTTTTAGCCAAAGTTTAATATTAAATACAATATCATTATAATTAAAAAGGGTACAAGAGGTAAAAGCTTTAAAACTTTAATCTAATAAATATTTAAAGATTTAATTTTAATTGTTTAGTCCTTACCTCTCGGATATAATAATTTAATGCTCCCTTAGCTCAGCTGGATAGAGCAACTGCCTTCTAAGCAGTGGGCCTCAGGTTCGAATCCTGAAGGGAGCGTTTTCTATTATCAACAAATATTATGTAAATCAAAATAAGTTTGGCAACCTTAATAAAACCATAAACCACTAATAAGATTTACTTATTGAATTTTAAATCAAAATTTAAGACAAAAATTAATATTAATTATTATTCAAATAACAAAGAATGAGCACTATCAAAAGATTAAAAGAGAAGTCAACATTAATCCCTTTAGATTCTGAAAGCAAAAATAATATAATCGGTCTTAGATTTTTTCATATAGGAATTTTATTACTCGCGGCAGCCCCTTTAATATCATTTTTTTTACTAACTATTTCATCAGTAATTGGAAGTCTTAAAAGAAAAGAAAATTACTTCAATGACAACTATAACCTTCCTTTTCTTTTAGCCGCAATAGTAATGATTATAAACTGCGTGCTAATAACAATTAGAGTAGACATTATTGATACTCAGGATCCAACTCTTGCTTGGATAGGTATTTTAAATTGGATTCCTTTTTTCTGGTGCTTTTGGAGTTTTCAAGTTTACTTAAAAAATAGAATACTTAGAATTCAAGCAGCAAAATGCTTTTTAGTCAGCTCCTTGCCTGTACTTTTTAGTTGTTTTACCCAATATTTTTTAGGTTGGTATGGTCCTTATGAAATCCTCAATAAATTAATAATATGGTACCAAAGACCTTTAAGCGAGGGAGCCGGTATTACAGGTCTTTTTAATAATTACAACTATTGTGGAGCATGGTTAAGTATAGTTTTGGCTTTAATTATTGGTTTATTTTTTAGAGAAACAAATCATAAGACTTTTAAATCTATCACATTAATCTTAATTTTTGGTTTTATCTATATTATAATTTTAACGACCTCTAGGAATGCATTATTAGCTGTATTAATTACAATAATTTTGCTCATTCCAATAAAAAAGTTTAAGTTTTTATTCATCTCATTATTTACCGCATTAGGGGTTTTAATAATGAATCTAATACCAATTTTTCCTTCTAATATTCAGAACGCTATTTTTACATTTGTTCCTTCTTCCTTACTGCAAAAAACAACATTAAATTCAAATATTGAACTTATTTCATTTCCAAGAATTGAATTGTGGCTTAAATCAATAAAACTTATAAAATCAAACTTACTAATGGGTTATGGAGGAGGATCTTTCTCTGATTTATATTCTTTAAATAATGGGCAATTTGAAGGCATGCAACATAGTCATAATATAATACTAGAAATTGCATTTAATTATGGTTTACCATGCTCTTTATTAATAGTTGGTGGAATGCTATTTATTTTATTTAAGAGTTCTAATAATTTCAAATTTAATATGAGAGAAGTACTTATAAAAACAAAAAATAAGTGTTTCGAATTTGACAATGCATGGATAACCTCATTTATTATTTTTATCTTTCTGCACATGTTTGATATTACTTATTTTGATGGAAGAATTAGTCTAGTTGCATGGATTCTTTTAGCAGGGATGCGGCAAATAATAGAGGAAAATAAAGAGAAAAAAAGAAATTTAGCAGGTTTCTAAACTATTGGTTCATTCCATTACCTAATTGCCATAAATTTATTCCTAAATTTTTAATTACTTTTGGATTGACGATTAATCTAGTATCAAAGACCCAAAATGGTTGTTTAACAACAGGCAATATCTTCTCCCAATCAAGTGTTTTATAAATACTCCATTCTGTCATAAGTATTACTGCATGAGCATCTTCGAAAACACTATAAACATCTTTCTTGCAAGCCCACATTTTTCTATTAGATGACTTTTTTCTACACAGGTCTTTATCTATAGTTTCTTCATTTACTTTACAATCATGAATATTCAGAAATGCCCCTTCATCAAGAAGGTTTTTACAAATATCAATTGCCGGTGATTCTCTAGTATCATTTGTATTTTCTTTAAAAGCGAAACCGAGTATTGCAATTTTTTTATCCGCTAAATTACCAAATAACCTTGCAACAATTTCCTTATATATTCTAGTTTTCTGCCATGAATTAATTTCAACTGTCTCTTGCCAAAAATCAGCCACCTCGTTAAGACCATAAAAACGAGATAAATAAACAAGATTTAGGATATCTTTTTTAAAACAACTACCTCCGAAACCAGGACCTGCCTTCAGAAACTTACTTCCTATTCTTGAATCCATACCAACGGCATCGGAAACGTCACCAATTTCTGCTCCAGTAACTTCACAAATAGCTGACAATGAGTTTATTGAACTAATCCTTTGCGCCAAAAAAGCATTTGCACTTAATTTAGACAGTTCACTACTCCATAAATTTGTAAAAATAATTTTACTTTCTGGCACCCATTTAATATAAATTTCTTTTAAGGCATTCATAGCCTCCAAATCATCCCCTCCAATTAATACTCTATCCGGGTTCACCAAGTCACTAATAGCGGTTCCTTCAGCTAAAAATTCCGGATTTGACAAAACTGAAAAAGTTCTATCTTCATTAGAATTATTAATTGAGGGAGAGTCTAGTATCTCTTTAATAGTTTGAGCTGTTTTAACAGGAAGAGTACTCTTTTCAACAACTATTGTATGCCCTTTGGCACTCTGAGAAATTTGTCTTGCACAAGATTCTACCCACCTTAAATCACTTGTCTGACCAGCACCCATTCCTTTCTTTTTGATAGGAGTATTTACTGAAATAAAAATCATATCTGATTTTTTGATTGAATATTCTACATTTGTCGAAAAAGTAAGATTCTTATTTCTTACATCTTTCAGAATTTCTGAAAGTCCCGGTTCAAAGACAGGTAAATTATCCAGATTAGTATCATTCCAAGCTTTAATTCTAGACTCATTTATGTCAACTACTTCAACTTCTAAATTAGGACAGTTTTTTGCAATTACTGCCATGGTAGGGCCACCAACATATCCAGCTCCAATACAACAAATTTTCTTTATGGGCTTCAAATTTATTCATAAATCAAGATAATCTTAACATCCCATTTTTAAAAAGTCGAAGCATTAATATAGAAGTTAAATAATTATAATTTAAAAAAGCTAATTGTTCTGTCCAAACCCTCTGTAAGAGCTATTTTAGGAATCCATTTAAGCTTATTTCTTGCTAGCTGAATACATGGATTTCTATATCTAGGATCATCAACTGGTAAATCTAAATATTCAATTTTTATACTTGGATTAATTTTATTTCTTATTAATAAAGCCAAATCAAAAATAGTTGTTTCCTCCTCATTTCCAAGATTAACAGGTCCAGAATAAGAACTTTCCATTAAATTTATAAGTCCTTGAACCATATCATCCACATAACAAAAAGATCTGGTTTGTTTGCCGTCACCATATATAGTAATTCTTTTATTTCTTAAAGATTGATTTATAAAATTACTAATTACTCGCCCATCATTAATATTGAATCTTGGCCCATAAGTATTAAAAATTCTTGCTAATCTGATCTCTATATTATTTACCTTGCTAAAGGTATCTACCAAAGTTTCTGCAATTCTTTTACCTTCTGCATAACAAGCTCTAGGACTAGTTGTAGATAAATTTACAAGTATATTTTCATCCTGAGGCTTTACTCTACTTGTTCCATATACTTCACTTGAACTTACAAAAAGTAATTTTGATTTAAAGTCTTTAGCTAAATTTAAAATATTAAATGTTCCTTCATAATTAATTCTTATCGTAAGCAAAGGGTCTTTTTGATAATAAATTGGTGACGCGGGGCATGCTAAATGCCATATTTTTTCAATTGGAATTTTGGACTTAATAGGATTAATTACATCATGTTTTATAAAAAAGAATTTTTTATTATCTTTTAGGTGCTTTATATTTTGAATTTTACCTGTTAAAAAATTATCTATACAAAGAACATTTTCGCCTTTCTTCAGTAATTTATCAATTAGATGAGATCCTAAAAAACCTGCTCCCCCAAAAACTAGATTATTTATTAATTGGCCATTAGTTTGATTATCAATTATTAACATCTTACTTAATTTTTTTTCTTAACTCTATCTCCAAAACCACTTCCAATCATAGTTACAAATATAAACCAGAAATAATTTTTAAGATTTAATTCCTGTATCATTTTGTGTTCCGTTTTTGCCAAAAGTAAAGGTTGAGACATATCTATTCCTCTTACTTGAGCAAGACCAGTAATCCCTGGCAGGGAAAGATGGACATTAAATTCTTTTCTAAATTTTATGAGTTCTGTTTGAATAGGTAAACATGGTCTTGGTCCAACAAAAGACATTTCCCCTTTGAGTACATTCAATAATTGAGGAATTTCATCTAACTTAGTTCTTCTAAGAAAAGACCCTAAATTAGTAATTCTTGATGCGTCAACTAAATGAGTAGCACAATTCTCTGTTCCTTTTCTCATTGTTCTAAATTTTATCAATGTAAAATTTTTCAAATTTTTGCCAATTCTTTCTTGAAAGAAAAATGGTGATTTATTTTCTAAGTAAAGAATAAAAAAAATTACCATCATTAAGGGCATTAAAATAATAATTCCAAATAATGCAATTAAAAAATCAAATATTCTTATCATAAAAAGTCAAGATACTTTGAAGCGGAATCCATTATAAACTTTTAAAGTGAGAGAATTTATTTTTGATGAAGAGAATTTCGAGGTTGCCATCTTAAAACTTTCTCTACCCATTAATTTTCTAAGTGAACTATCCAAAACCAATTTTTCAATAGCTGTCGCCAATTTTTCAGAATCTTTTATTGGCACCAAAAAACCATTATGACCTTCAATGACAACTTCTCTACAGCCAACGGTATCTGTAGCAACTAATGGGAGACCAGCTGCAGCACCTTCAACCAGGGACTTTGGGAGTCCTTCTCTATAAGAGGGTAAACATAAAATATCTGTTTCTAAAAGTATATTTTTTATATCATTTATCCAGCCTAACCACTCAATTGCTTTTTCATTCTTCCATTTTTCAAGAGTTATCCTTTTCAATGAGGATGGATTTAAAGGATCAACATCCCCTACAAGAACAAAATGACATTTAATTTTTTTATTTTTCAATATTTGAAAAGCTTCAAAAAACTCATATATTCCTTTATCTTTAAGCATCCTTGCGATAAGAACAACTTTTGGAATTTTATTTTTTCTTTTATATTTTAAAAATGTTTGATCTATTTCAACACCTGCTCCTCTTATTACATATGAATGATTAGAGTCAACAGCATTCAATTTTTTAAAATAATTCAAATCATCACTATTTTCGAAAATTACTTTCGTTCTATTGTTTTTAGTATTTTGTGAACTTAGAAAAGTTTTTAAAAGATATGTAAGCATTGGCTTTAAAATTCTGGCTTTGAGACTTCTTGAAGTAAAAACATATCCCAGTCCAACGGGTGCATTCACAACCGCATTTAAGTTTAATAACCTAGATGCTATTGAACCCTGAATTATGGGTTTAAGAGCAATATTGTGAATTATGTCAGGTTTTACTTTGGAAACTATCGATATTAGTCTTAAAAGAATATAAATCTCATAAAGTGGATTAATATTTGGTCTTTTGTAAGGTAGCTTTATAAATTTAATGCCATGTTCTTCGATAATTTTTTTTTTATTTGTTTCGTTACAACATACATAAATCTCAAACCCATTTTTTTGTGCGCTTAAAGCTCTAGATAAAAAGTGAGATAAAAAGAACCAATCCTCGGAAATATTAAAGAGAATTTTTTTTTGAATCATAAGAAATATATTAATCTTTTAAATTTCTTTTAAATATAATTCTTTTTAAGAACATATTGACACTTCTTAAAGATAAAAAAAGCTTCAAGCTAACATTTTCAGGCATAAAACTTAGAATTATGTACCATAAGAAAAATACAAATAGAGGATAAGTCGATGTTTTTCTACGCCATAACAACCATTCGGATAGCAAATAATTGATTTTATAAATACCACTATTTTTTATTCTAATTGACTTCCAAATTTTTATATGATTTCTAATAGACTTTGATAAAAGCATTCCTGTATCTTGAACATCATAATGAAAAATTGGTATAGGTAATCTTTTGCCAAGAATTTTATTTCTTCCTAATTTAATATTTAGATCCCAGTCTTCATATCCTAATTTCATATTTTCATCATATATTCCATAATTTATAAAATTCTCTTTGGAAATAAAAATACAATAAGGTATTTGATTAAGAAACAATTGCTCAAAAAAATTAAATTCTTTTTCTATAAATCCTCTTCTTTGGCCTTCTAAATGAATATCGGGGAAAACATATCCAAATTTTTTATTCCTCATTAAATGTAAACACATCATTTCAAGACCATTAGGCTCTATCCAATCATCGGCATCTAAGAAGAATAAAAAACTGCCTGAAGATTCATCTACTCCCTTATTTCTGGCTGAGGCAAGCCCCTTATTTTCTTGATTTATCAATTTCACTATTTTTTGATCTCTTAACTCTTTAAGAGTATTAATAGTGAATTGATCTGTTGATCCATCATTAACGATAATAATTTCTTTTTTAAACCAAGTTTGTTTACTTATTGAAAGTATTGTTCTCTTGATAGTTCTGCCACTATTAAAACAAGGAACTATTACAGAAATTAAAGGAGAAGATTTAAATTCCATACTCACATGTTGCCCATATTTCTCCCCCAACAGTAATTATTTCTTTAATTGTGAATCCAGCTTTCTCTATATCTGTTTTTAATTGTTCGGCAGTATGCTCTATTTTGTGATCAACATCTGAAAAATAATATATTCCCAATTCTTTTCGCATTGCTATCTGCCAATCTCTTTCAAAATTAGGAACTCTAATTAAAAATATTTTCGAATTACTTATTTTTTGTATATTTATTAAAAATTTTGTTCTATTCTCAATATGCTCCAAAATATTAGAGAGGATTACATACTCTGCATTTATATCCTTTTGATTATTAATATCACCATAAATAAATTTGACATTCTTCAGATTAGTTTTATCAAGCAACTCATTAGCAATAATAATATTCTTCTTATTTATATCAATTCCTATTATTGAACTTTTGGTTAATTTTTTTGCGACATTCAATGATACTATGCCAATCCCACAACCAACATCAAGGACTATACTGCCATTTTTAATTCTACTAGAAAAAAACTCATGATACTTCATTAAAGAATGCTTAGGATGTATACCCGATCCGTATTTCAAAGCACGTTCATTTATTACCCAATCTAATTTATCTTTAATTAGGAAAAGACTCTTAAGACCCTTTTTGGGATCTTCACCTCTAGATTCAATTATAAAAAATATTGTAAATAATATTTTTCTT